>DASZPA010000085.1:0-9868 GCA_035550555.1 Fimbriimonas sp. | reverse complement strand
GTCAAAGGTGACGTGGTCGAACTCGACCTCGCCGATGATCGATGGCAACGGCAGGGCGTTGTCTTTGTCCTGGATGTCGGGGCGGGTATCCAACGTTTGAAAGACGCGCTCCATGGCGGCGACGGCCCACTGCAGCGCGTTGTTGAAGTCAACCACTCGGACGGCCGGATTGAAAACGAACCCGATATAGAAGGTCATCGCGACGAGCTTTCCGGCTGTCATCGTGCCGTGCTGCACCATCGAGCCGCCGAATGCGTACACCACGCCGGTACCGAGCGCGCTGATCACACCGGAAACCAGTCCCAGGCGCCGGTTCAGGTGGACCTGCCGCATGTCGACATTGAATTTCTTCTGAACCGACTCCATGAAGCTGTGCCGCTCGAAATCCTCCCGAACAAACGCCTTGACGACGGCGATCCCCGTGAACTTTTCGGCCAACTTGCCCAGCATCTCGTCGTAAAGCTGCCTCTGCGAGTTGCTGATCTCGCGGATGTGCTTGAGGAATGCCAAATAGCTGACTACATAGAACGGCACTAGCGCCAAGATCACGCTGGCCAATCGCCACTCCATGAAGAACAGCATCAGGAGCACCGCCGTGAGAGTCACGGCGTCTGTGATGAACTGCACGAGCTGTCCTTGGATCAGCGTCTGGATGAGCTCGATGTCGGCCGTGACGCGGGCCATGATCTTGCCCGTCTGGGTCTGATCGTGAAACGCAAGGCTCAAGCGCTGAAGGTGCCGCCAAGTGGCGAAACGAAGATCGAACACGAACCGGTGGCCGATCCAGGTGACCGTATAGCTATTGACGTAACTGAAGAGGTTTCGGCAGAAGACGACGGCAACCAGGCTGATCGCGATGAGAAGCAACGTGTGAGGCGCCGAGACGTTCGCAATGTTGCGGAAATAGGCCGCGAGTTTGGGCTGAGCTCCTTCTTGCTTGTGCGCGTCGAGTGCGGGGTTGATCGCCAGGTCGATCGCAGCTTGGTACAGGCGCGGTGGGACGATCTGCAGGATCGTCACCATCAAAGTAAGGACGACCGCCAAAATGACGCGCCCCTGGTACGGACGCAAAACCTCGAAGGTTCGGCGAATCGAGCGCACCGCCAAGTGTCCCTTTTTTTGCGCGAGGTTCGCAAGACATCATCGATTCCCGCTCGGGTCGCGAAGCGTTAATATATTTGAGAGCAACTATGCGGAACTTCATCGCCCTGGTCCTTTGCGCATTGACCCTCTGCGTTGCAGTCGGGCAATCAGGCAAGGCGCGTGCGACGACAACAGCCCAGACTGCCAAATCTAAACAGACCGAGCCGGAGCTCAAGCTCAAAATTGAGGGGCGGGGCGAGGTCACCATCAAGCTGTTCACCTTGGAAGCTCCCAAAACGACCGCTCACATCATGAAATTGGTGAAGGACGGCTTCTACGACGGACTTCGGTTCCACCGCGCGGACAAGACGCCAAAGCCCTATCTGGTGCAGGTCGGGGACCCTGCGTCGAAATCTGTCAGCCTCGACGACCCGAAGATGGGCATGGGCGGGAGCGGTACCACGGTTCCCTACGAGAACACTTCGCACCAAAACGTGGAGGGCGCAGTTGGATTGTCCCACCTAGTTGGGAACCAGAACACCGGCGACAGCCAGTTCTATATCGTTTTGGGTCCTGACAAGTTCCTGGATGGCTTCTACACCGTCTTCGGCCAGGTGGT
Organism: Fimbriimonas sp.; assembly: GCA_035550555.1. Lineage (GTDB taxonomy): Bacteria > Armatimonadota > Fimbriimonadia > Fimbriimonadales > Fimbriimonadaceae > Fimbriimonas. Next base: position 8,166 of record DASZPA010000085.1, on the reverse strand, counting down.
GTCCGGGATGGACGTCGTGAAGAAGATCGAACGCGGCGACCGGATCACCTCAGCGACCATCGTGCCGGCTTCGTAACATGCGTCAAGCCTGGATTGCACCTCTAGGACTCGCTATGGTCTGCTTTTGGCTGGCGGTTGGATTGGGAGCAAGCGGATCGATGCTGAATCTGCTGATGTCACTCTGCGCGATCTTCTTGGCAGGTGTGGTCTATTTAGGTGTGGCTCCAAGGCTGCGCAAACGGGACCAGTACGATTTGAACGCTCTGCGCGAGCTCCAGGAGCGAGAAGAATTGGAAGCGATCGACGTCGGAGAGGTCTCACCCGACGCAGATACGGTTGTCTGCCCCAACTGCGGCGCCAGCTACAAACGCAGAATCCTTCAGTGCCCCCACTGCCGATGCGGTTGACTAAGGATTTCTCGTGCAGCCGTTTCTCCCGCCTGGCATTTTGGTTGGTTTCAACTTTAACGTTACAAAAATCTCACGAGTGGTCTGAGATTTCAAAGCACAGTAAAGCACCGTGTCCTCATTTCGGGTCGTCTTCGCTAGCCTTGCGCTTCTAGTTCTGAGCCTTCTGCCGAACTTCGCCTTTGGCCAGCACCTGGCGAAGGTCTATCTCTTATACAATGCGACTGCCGAAAGCGGGACACCTATCTACGGGAGCCTAAATATCTCGGATCTAGCCGGACCCGGAGGCTTTTCAATCCAGGTCTCTTGCCGTGGCGCCACCGACGGTCGCACAAGATGGAACCGTGTACGTCGGATCGAAAGACGGCAATTTTTATGCGGTTCACCCAAATGGCATGTCACGGTGGACCTATGTTACGAATGGAGCGATCACATCAGCTGCCGTCGGCTACTACGGCGACGTGTATATCGTGGACACCGCGCATGAGTTCCATGACCTGCTTCCCGGAGCAGCCTATAGCAACTTCGAGCAGTTAGGAGGTTTGGGAACGCCACTATCGTCGCCGGCCGTTGGAAACGGTGGAGTATATGGAGGTTCCGACGACGGAAAACTGTATTTTCGTCGCGCCTTTGGGCGGGACGGCAACAATAACAACGGGGCCGCGCGGAGGTTACGGTTAGAGGAAAAGAGACGCGGGTTAGGCGATAGACTTAACCCATGAGCGCTCCCCTGCCATCTTCGCTGCCTACCTGGCAGTCACTCGAAACCGAAGCCGCGAAGCTGAAGACGATCCACCTTCGGGGCCTTTTCGCTCAGGACCCCTCTAGGGGCGAGAGCATGGTTCTGGAAGCGGCCGGGATCTACTTCGACTACTCGAAAAACCGCGTGACCGCGGAGACTCTCAAGGCGCTCTTTGACTTGGCCAGGGAATCGAAGCTGGAAGAGCGGCGGCAGGCCATGTTCAGCGGCGAGAAGATCAACGTTACCGAGAAGCGCGCCGTGCTGCACGTCGCCTTGAGAGCCATGAAGGACCAGAAGATCATTGTCGACGGCGAGGATGTGGTTCCTCAGGTCCATCAGGTGCTGGACAAGATGACCTCCTTTGCGAACAGGGTCTTGTCCGGCGAGTGGAAGGGCCACACCGGCAAGCCGATGAGGAACTTCATCAACATCGGCATCGGCGGCTCAGACCTGGGTCCGGTCATGGCGTACGAGGCGCTACGGCACTACAGCCGGCGGGATCTCACATTCCGCTTCGTCTCGAACATCGACGGCACCGACTTCGCCGAAGCGACTCGCGACCTCGATCCTCACGAGACGATGTTCCTCATCTCCTCCAAGACGTTCACCACGTTGGAGACGATGACCAACGCCCACACCGCTCGAAAGTGGTTGGTGGATGCGCTTCAGAACGAGTCGGCGGTCGCCAAGCACTTCGTCGCGATCTCGACGAACGAGAAGGAAGTCGCCAAGTTCGGCATCGATACGGCCAACATGTTCGGCTTCTGGGATTGGGTGGGCGGGCGCTACTCGATGGACTCGGCCATCGGCCTCTCCACGATGCTCGCGATCGGCCCAGAGCGGTTCCGCGACATGCTCTCAGGCTTTCACGAGATGGACGAGCATTTTCGAACGGCGCCGCTCGAGCAGAATATGCCGGTGCTCTTGGGTCTCCTCACGCTCTGGTACGCCAGCTTTATGGGCGCCGAATCGATCGCGGTGCTTCCTTACGAGCAGTATCTCAAGCGCTTCCCTGCCTATCTGCAGCAGCTCACGATGGAGAGCAATGGCAAGCACGTCACACTCGACGGGCAGCACGTCGACTATGCGACAGGGCCCATCTTTTGGGGCGAGCCGGGAACGAACGGACAGCACTCCTTCTATCAGCTGATCCACCAGGGCACGCACCTGATCCCGTGCGACTTCATCGGCTTCGTCAAGCCGCTCAACCCGCTGCCGCCGCATCACGACTATTTGATCGCGAACGTGTTCGCGCAGACCGAGGCGCTCGCCTTCGGCAAAACAGCGGAAGAGGTGAAGGCGGAAGGCGTCCCCGACGCGCTCGTTCCTCATAAGACCTTTGAAGGCAACCGCCCATCCAATACTTTTCTTTTGGACCGTCTCACACCAATGGCTCTCGGGAAACTCATCGCGCTTTACGAACACAGCGTCTTCGTGCAGGGAGTGGTCTGGCAGATCGATTCCTTCGATCAGTGGGGAGTCGAGTTGGGCAAGGTACTCGCTCAGAAGATCATCAAAGAGTTCGAAGCAGGGCCGTCAGCGGACCTGAAGCACGATTCTTCGACGAACGCGCTGATTCGACGGTATCTCTCGTCGAAATCCCCGTAGTCGCGACCTGGGAGACTGTTGCATTTGGAAGGAACACCCTTGGCCGAGGCTCCCACGATTCTAGAAGTCGTGCCTTTGTCCACGTCTTGCGAACTGCCGAGGGGCCAGCTGCTTCTTCAGCGCCAACGGCGCGGCCTATACCAGCCCACACCGAAGGTGTGGGGGAACATCGGTAGGAATTCTCCGGAGGGCCGATGGTCCGCTTCATAGCGCACATCGCCACCGAGGGTCCGACAAGCGAGCGGCTAGTCGACTGGTAGCTCGCCGTGCCAGGCCATTGAGCGAACCTTCGGTCCTTCACGCCTGCGGCGTCCGACACCACTCCTTCTGTGTTGGCCGCTATCGAATCGGCCGTCGGCCTGCCCCATGAAGGCATCACTCCTTCGTCAGAGATGCGGTTAATGACAAGCGCGAGCCATGCCGCGGCTATAGGGATTCGTAAATGCCGGATGAACGTTCGATGACGAATCTGCCATAAGCCCTCCCAACAGCTACGTGACATCCCACAATAATCCTGCTTTAGCGTGCTCCGAGGATGAAACCGTGGCTAAGTTTCTTTTCGCACCCATCCCTTTCACCGGTCATGTGGCGCCGGGACTTCCGATCGCTCGCGAGCTGATCGAGCGCGGACATAGCGTCCGCTGGTACACGACGCATCGCTTCAAGTCGGCCGTGGAGAAGATCGGCGCCACCTATCTCCCCATGTCGATGGCGACCGAGTTAGACGAGGCCCGACTCAACGAGCAGTTCCCCGAGCGTAGCAGTCTAAAGGGACTGAATCAGCTTAGGTACGACATCAAGAGGGTGTTCATTGACCAGGTTCCTCCAATGCTGGAGGACGTGACCAAGGCGTACAAGGAAGACCCCGCGGATGTCGTGGTTGGGGACAATCTATCCGGAGTCGCCGCGATGCTCAGCGAACGATTCGAGATTCCCTGGGGAACCTACGGGATCAGCGTGCTCGGGTTTCCCAGCCTCGACGCGCCGCCTTTCGGCCTCAACATCATTCCAGGCAGGTCGCCTGTGGAGAAGATTCGAAACAGGCTGCTCAACTGGGCGGTTGACCACATCGTGTTCAAGGACTCGATCGCCCACTTCCATGCGATGCGGGCGACGCACGGCTTTCCCAGGATCAACGACACGCCGTTCACCTTTGCACGAAGGGCGGACGTGTACCTCCAATGCGGGGTTTCGTCGTTCGAATATCCGCGCTCGGACCTGCCCAAGAACGTCCGATTCATCGGCGCCTTCGTGCCATCTCCTCCCTCTGAGTGGAAGGAGCCTGCTTGGTGGCCGCGCCTCGACTCGGGCCGTCCGGTGATCTTGATTACCCAAGGCACGATCGCCAACGACTACGACGAGCTGATCCGTCCGGGCCTGAGAGCCCTGAAAAACGAAGACGCGACCATCATCGTGACCACGGGCTCCAATCCCCCTGAAGCCGTCGACATGCCTTCCCTGCCAGAAAACGTGATTGTGGAGCAGTTTGTCCCTTACGCCCACCTCATGCCGAAGGTCGACCTGCTTCTCACAAACGGTGGCTACGGCTCGGTCCAAATCGCACTCACCCATGGGGTCCCCGTTTTGGCCTTTGGCGCGAGCGAGGACAAGGCGGAAATCGCCAATAGGATCAGTTGGTCCGGCGTCGGCTTGGGGATCCGCACGAAGACGCCGACTGGGGCTCAGATACTCAGATCGGTCCGTGAGATCCTGGGATCCACGAGCTACAAAGAAAGGGCAGCGGCTATGCGGAAGGAACTGGCCGAGTGCGACGCCGCGCAGACTTCCGGCGACCTGCTGGAACAGCTCTTGCCCATCAAAAGCCGGCTGAAGCGATTGGCGTCCACAATGTAGCGGCGCATGCAGTGGTACGGCTTTAACTTTCAGTGGATGTTCTCATGGCAGCCGGGTCAAGACCCGGCGCCGCCGGACCTCAAAGCCCTGGACTTCCTCGGCAAGCACGGCTTTAACTTCGCGCGCCTTGCCTGTGACTACCGGTTTTGGACTATGGACTGGGACTACCTACATCCCAATATGGCCGTCGTCGACAAGTTCGAGGCATACCTGAACGCCTGCCGGGAACGAGGCATCCACATGAGCCTCAATATGCACCGCGTTCCCGGGTACTGCATTAACCGCCCTGAGATCGAGAAGCACAACCTCTGGACCGACATCGAGGCGCAAGACGGGCTCACCTGCCAGTGGGAGACTTTCGCCAAGCGGTTCAAGGGAGTGCCACCCGAGGCGCTCAGCTTTGACTTGATCAACGAACCTCCGAACATCGGCCAATTTGGAATGACACGCGAGGTCCACCAAGGCGTTATCCGTCGCGTAGTTGCTGCGATCCGCGCGATCGATCCTGACCGGCCAATTGTGATCGACGGTCTGGAAGGCGGCCATATCGCCATGCCGGAACTAGCCGACCTTGACGTGATCCATTCAGGCCGCGGGTATCAGCCGATGCCCGTCAGCCACCAGGGCGCCACCTGGTGGGACGGCTGGAAGGGTCATGCGGCCGTGTATCCCGGAGGCGACTGGTGGGGGCACGAATGGAATCGAGAGGTTCTCCATGAATTCTATGAACCATGGCGAGCAGTCGGGGCGATGGGCCGTCCCATCCACATTGGCGAGTTCGGATGTTTCAATCAGACGCCCAACGACGTGGCCCTCCGCTGGTTCGCCGACCTGTTCTCGCTCTGGCGTGAGTATGGGTGGGGCTGGGGAATGTGGGGATTCGAGGGCGCCTTCGGCATCGTTGAGCACGGACGCCCGGGGGCGAAGTACGAGATGATCGACGGTTACAAGGTCGACCGCGAGCTGCTGGAGCTGCTCAAGCCCTAAGCTTAAAAAGTCTTTATCTTTAAGCGAAAACCGGGCGATACTAGATTGAATCCGCAGCCGGCTCTTGCGGCGGCTAAAGGAGCCACATGAGTTTATGCATGCTTGCTTGCCTTCTGCCCCTGACCCAGTCAGCAGGAATCACCTATTCGGGAAACGCCAAACCCATTGGCCAGCTCTTGAGTGAGATCTCGCCCATGGCCGGCGTAAAGCTGACGGCCAATCCACAGGCGAGTTCAGAAGTGGTGCTGGTTTCGGTTTCCAATCTGCCGCTACAGGATCTTCTGGCGAAGATCGCCGCAGTCACGTCGTGCCGATGGGAGGCGTCGGGCGACGGCTACATGCTCAGGCCGGACTCAGCGGTGAGGTCCCGCGAAGAAAACAAGGAAGAGAATGCCCGCCTCAAGGCCTACGAATCGCAGACGGAGAGCTTGGTCGCTCCCCAACCACCTGCCGATCAAAGACCAAAGACGAACGATCAGGACATGGAGGACGACTTGGGGGATGTTGGGGACCTCGCCGGCAACGCGGCTATCGGACGCCTGCTTCAGCTCGTGGATCTCTCCGTCCTAGCCCACATGAAGGTGGGAGACCGGATCGTATGGGTGAGCAACAATCCCACGCAGATTCAGGGATTGCTCGGCGGCAACGCTGCCCCGATCGTCCAGAGATGGGTGAGCGACTATAACCTGGCTCTTGCCCAAAGGCCGCCCTCTCATACCGTTGACGAAGGGGACGGAAGCGGTGGTGCGCCCCCCGTCGAGGAGTTGCCGAAGCCGGTCACCGCTCCCATCTCCCGGATCATGCTGGTCGCGTCCCGAAGCCCTGAAAGCGGGGGCCTGTTGGTAGACGCGACGGCGACGGACGCTAAGGGCGAGAGCTTGCTGCAGTCCGAGGCCGTCCTGGCCGACGATTCGCCATCCGGCGGCTCACAAGCCCCAGCCTCCGGCCAAGACAACACCGATTCCGCGTCTCCCGGCTCCGACAACTCGGCCCGAATCGAGTTCAGCGACGAGTCCAAACTGCTCAAGTCCAAATTCTCTCGGATGAGGGCCGACGACGGCTTTATGGGACTTCGCAGCAACCCGCCGGAAGCGATCCAGATCTTGGATTCGCCTGGAGTTCGGGACCCGCTAAGCTTCAACGCGCAGGACTCCCTGCTCTCGTACGCGAAGGCCAAGAGTCGGCAGCTGGTGGCGGATATGCCCGATTCGATGTTCGCTCTTTCAACCGGCGAGAGTCCGCTAGAAACCGTCAAGGACGTCCAAGACCTCTTCGATTCCGGAACGGTGATCTCCTCAAGCGACGACGGCAAGGTCCTGGCGATCATGCCGGCAGAGCCCGCTGAAAGCAGAGAGAGCCGCTTGGACCGGGCATCTCTTTCGGCGCTCGTTTCGCAAGCCCTCTCAAATCACCATCCTTCCCTGGAAACCGTGAGTGCCTTCGCATCCGCCAACAGCGACGCCGCACTCCACGAGCAGGTAGGCAAATACTATGCGAGCGCGTTTCTCGCGTCGCCCTTTGCCATGACGGCCACTCCGCCCATTTGGAGCGCCTATCGGCTTTACGATCAGCTGAAACCTACCGAACGGGAATCGCTGCGCGCGGGTATCCCGATCCCGTTCGCAAACTTGGACGATCGCGCCAAGGCAGCGCTCTATCAGATTCTGTTCGGCGCCGAGAACGGCAACGTTTATACTCCCACCATGTCGTTCGACGCTACGGACTTTGGAGACATGGATCCCTCGATGTACAGCTCAGCGGACATTACGGACCGTCTTCCGGCGGGCATTCCTGCCAACGGCGTCTTGGGATGCAAGGTCAAGCAGAAGGCAGTCATCCTTCTCTGTGGTCAAAACGCTACGTTTGGAACTTTAGCGGCAGGTCCCGAGGAGATCGCCGTGTTCCAATACATCTTCAAAAGCTCGGACGCGGCAGAAATGGCTGCCATGCTGCCCAGGTCCGGCTTTATGGGTCAAGAGACCATTCTAAACCTGGACATCCGGCCGAGCCAGACCGTTCGCGTCCGCCGGCTTCTGCAAGACATCCAAATCCCCAAAGCCTCCACTCGGGTCTCGGGCACCGCGCTACCCAGCGACTTCCAAGCAGAAGTTGACAAGTTCGCCGCCCAGTTCAAGAACATCAATGTTCACAGCAGAACTACCCGCCCACAAACAGGTCCGCCGTAGTACGCAGCGGTGTTGCGGAGCTATTCGTCCGGGGCCTTGGGCAGCCGGCCTGTTTCCAAGGCGCGACCAGGTGGCTGGGAATCAGTATCGCCCGGGATTGCACGGACCGGATCTAGCTTGTAACTGCTCCCTTTGAAGCCGGTCCGACGAGGGTTCTGTACTTCGCCAGCGCGCCGTGGGTGAACTTCGACGCTGGGGCCTTGGGTGTTCTTTTCGCCAGCTCCTCGTCGGAAAGGTTCACCTGCAAGAGCCCCTTGTCTACATCCAACGTGATCTCGTCGCCGTTCTGAATCCGCGCGAGCGGGCCGCCATCCAACGCTTCGGGACAGACGTGGCCGACCATCAGACCACGGGTTGCGCCGGAAAACCGGCCGTCGGTGAG
>DASZPA010000084.1:0-2105 GCA_035550555.1 Fimbriimonas sp. | reverse complement strand
ACGCTGTGCGAGAGCGGCGAAGACTCTGGTCGTCGCGGCCGAGTGCGCTTGTGATGCTGGCCTCGATCGTTGACGTTCTAATTCTGCCAATGTTAGCAGCGACCGGGACCCTGGTCCCGCGTCTACCGATGTTCGCTGTCGCAGGGGCAGGCTTCGCATCAGTTGCCTTGGCTTTTCTTCTCGACGCCATGAAGGTTGTCCTATTCCGCTGGTTGCAGATGGTTTGAAAAGCTGCAGATCGCTGTCGACTTCGCGGAGCGCCAGAAAGCGCAAAAGGTCATTGGCATTGCCAGTTGCCAACCGCTTCAGGCGTACTACGGTGACGGCACCGCTTATATCAGCTCCGAGCTCTTCGAAATGGACCACAGCGAGATAGAGAAGGAGATGAGGACGCGGAAGAGCAATTTCGCATGGCCTTCAACGGCAAGGCTGCGAAACTTGAGTGGCGTTCTTCGATCACGTTCGATCTGCTAGCTGACTATATCGCTCGCGAAGCGCGGGCCGCGGATCTGCTGATCGCAGCGCCGGAACAGAGCGGTTCGGTATTCGACAATACTCGCCGCGTGGTCCTCGCCGACCTGGTGATGCGCAGTGGCCGACCCGTGTTAGTCGTGGGCGAAACGGTCCAACAGCTTGACCTGGAGAACGTGATCGTGGGTTGGAAGGACACTCCAGAGACTCGTCGCGCCGTTAGCGACGCGTTACCGCTTCTTCGAATGGCCAGCAGGGTCACGATCGCCGAAATAGCGTCGAAGGAGGATGAGCCACACGCCAGGGAGCGAGTCGACGACGTTCTCAGCTGGCTGGGAATGCACGACATAAAGGCGACCAATAGCACTCGTATCTTGCTCGACAGCGAAGCCACCCGAGCTTGAAGACCTCGCCGTCGAGCTTGGAGCGGGCGTGGTAATTGGTGGTGCTTATGGGCACAGCCGAGTTCGCGAATGGGTGCTCGGCGGTGTTACTCGAGACCTCCTGCTTCGGCGTCGCCGCTGTTCCTTCGTATCCCACTAATTGCTCCTCGACCAAGAATCCCACCGAGCGAGGCATTTGGCGGGGCGCGGGTGACGCGGCGACCCAAGCGGCCCACTGTTGCCAACGCGCATTCGATGGCTTCTCACTGAATGGTCGAATGGCCATCTCCTCGAGCATCTCGTCGTTCCTAAGAGAAGCAAGACGATCCACACTCACAGACTGACACTGGCCGGGCGGCCGTCGTGATCGGCGGCAACGGCCAGGTTGCTAATTGACGGAGATCAGGAATTCGAAAGGCGAGCCTTGGCCACCGGCGACGATGCGGTTTTCGCCGCGATGCAAGGGCGCCGAATCTCGCATGAAATCCCAACCGATCGGCACTCCGTTCACGACCGTCCCCAACGTACTTCCAAGATCCGATATGATGAGCCGACCATCTCGGGACGCGATCATGAAATGGTCGCGGGAGAGGCGAAACGGCTCCCAATCCTTGACCAGGAGATCGGGCTGTCGCGGCGGCGGCGCTTCGTCAGCAGCTGGCACACGGCCAATGACAAAAGGCAAGGAAGAGACCTTGATGTGCGCGGAACCGATCTGCGCTCGCAGTTTGTCCGTTTGGGGGATCAAAGTGATCGAAGGACTGGCCGTGCTTCCCGTCTCCCCGTCCAAGGCAGCACTCGCGACAATTCTATCCTCGACCTTTCTCAGCCTGATGCTGAGGCGCAGAATTAAATCTCGGGCAAGCGCGGGATCATGACTTACCTGATCCAAGAACGCCTGCGCCGTCAGGACCTCGACGGATCCGTCTGACGTGGCGCGGGCCGTGGCACTGCGGGGACGCTCTTCGATAACGCCCATCTCGCCCAACCACTCGCCTTCCCGAACGTGGCCGAGCACGACGGAGACGTTTCCGTTCTCTCTAATGACTTCGAGTTCACCACTATGGATTCGCAGCACGCGATCGCTGTCATCACCCTGCCGAAAGAAGATGTCGCCCTTTTTGAACTTAGTTTGCGAATTCATGGTCGACCCTCCTTCGGAATGACAGTTGTTGTATTTGCAAGAGGTGATGGGCCCATGAGGTAGATCAAATATGCTGGCATCCGGCGTGTGCAGGTTGCTACTCGGCC
>DASZPA010000083.1:0-7089 GCA_035550555.1 Fimbriimonas sp. | reverse complement strand
GCGTCCAGTAAAGGCATGACGCTGAAAAGGCGACTGGTATCGAGGCCGCGATTGCCTCACCATGCTCACTATGGTTCACGAGCCGCTGCCCAAAACGAAGGAAGAACCAACTCCCCTTCCAACCCAAGCGCCCACCGCGGAGCCCTCGGACGGCGGCTACAAAAGGCGCCACATTCCCTGGGGATGGATTATCGGAGGATGTGCGGCCATCTCGATCGCGGCCTCCGTTATCAATGGCCGTCTGCACGCGGTGGCCGAGTTGCCGGACGGCTTGATCGCTGTGAACGGCCGGTTCGAGGGCGACCATGTGATCGTCTCCAGCAAGTACTCGGGACGAATCGCCAGCCTACTCGCCCGAGAAGGCGATTCGGTCACGAAGGCGCAGCTTCTCGTTCGCGTGGACGATCCCGAGACCCGCTCCAGGCGCGACCAGGCGTCGGCGGCTCTGCAGGCAGCCCAGGCACAAGAGTCCGGTTCGAGCCACAGCGTGGATTTGACGCGGCAAAACGGCTCCGCGTTGATCCTGCAAGCGCAGGGTTTGCTCGACCAGGCCGATTCAGGTGTTAACTCGGCGATCTCGGAAGCCGGCAGGGCGTCTGCCGCCGTATCGGCAGCGATCTCCGCCGAGCGGGTGGCCGAGAGCAATCAAGTGAGCCTTGCATCTGCCCTCGACGCGGCCAAGTCGTCTGTGAAGCTGTCGATAACCGCCGTCTCCACGGCCAAGCACCAGCTCAGCTCCGCGCAAGCAGCCGAGCGGTCGGCATCGGCACAGGTAGACGCCAGCCAATCGTCTTGGAAGCAGGCCGAGCGGGAGGCCGCTCGCTACAGAACATTAGCCAACGAAGGCGCGGCGGCAGGCCAGGTGGCGGAGCGTGCCGAGACCGCTGCTGCCCAGGCGAAGGCGCAGCTTCAGGCGGCCCAAGACCAGAATGCTTCTGCGTCGGAAACGGTCAAGACCACTGCCTCCGAAGTGGAAGCCGCCCAGGAAAGGGTCAATACGGCAAGATCCTCGCTCCGCCAAGCGCAGGCACAATTGGAGATCGGTCGGCAGCAGATCGCCGCCGCTAAATCGAACGTCGTCCAGTCGCGATCGCAGCTCCAGGTCGCCAGGGCGGGCGTGAACCAGGGGATGGGCAGACGGCGGCAAGCGATGGGCCAGCTCGATCAAGCGCAAACGGCCTCGACCCAAACGTTGATCAGCGGCAAAACGCATGACCAGTTCGCCGCGCTCACGAATCAAGCCCGGGCGAGCGTCGCGGAGCTCAACCATGTCTTGAACGACATGGCTGTTCAATCGCCGATCGCCGGCACCGTCATTACCCGGTTCCAAGACCAGGGCGAGGTGGTCTCGGCAGGCAGCCCCATCCTGGAGCTGGTGAACTTGGACCAGCTGTACCTCAAGGTTTACGTGCCAGAAACGGATATTGGAAAGATCCGCCTCGGACTGCACGCGCGGGTCTACACCGACGCCTTCCCCAACCAGCCGTTCGACGCCACCGTCGGCTTCATCGCCTCCCAGGCGGAGTTCACGCCGAAGGAGATTCAGACCCAGAACGAACGGGTCCACCTGATGTATGCCGTCAAGCTCTACGTCACCGAAAACAAAGACCACCGCCTCACCCCGGGCCTGCCAGCCGATGCGGTGATCCGGTGGCGAGAAGACGTGCCATGGCAGCGGTAGCCCTCGCCGAGCAGCCCGTCGTCCAGCTAACCGCGTTCGGCAAGTCTTACCGAAAGTCGAGGGCCGTCGGCGGCGTCACTTTCGAAGTTCGCGAGTCCCAGCTCTACGGCCTCATCGGCCCGGATGGCGCCGGCAAAAGCTCTGTTTTGAAATCCGTCGCGGGAGTTCAGACGTTCGACGAGGGCAGCCTTCGAGTCTTCGGTATCGCAGTGGACAGTGAGCCCGCCGCGGAGCGAATCAAGGCAGGCATCGGATTCATGCCGCAAGGCCTCGGTCAGAACCTCTATCCGGAGCTCTCCGTGGACGAGAACGTGGACTTTTTCGCGGAGCTTCGGGGAGTCGAGCCTGAAGTCGTCAAGACTCGCAAAGCCGAGCTGCTCTCGATGACACGCCTCGACGCAGCGCGAAGCCGCCCCATGAAGCACCTTTCCGGCGGCATGAAGCAGAAGCTGGGCCTGGTTTGCTCTCTGATCCACGACCCCAAGCTGTTGATCCTCGACGAACCAACGACCGGCGTCGACCCAGTTTCTCGCCGCGACTTCTGGACGATCCTCTCTCAGCAAGTCCGCGAGAAGGGAATCACCGCGCTCATCTCGACGGCCTACCTCGACGAGGCGAGCCGCTTCGATCGGATCAGCCTCTTCCACAACGGCCATGTCATCGCGGAAGGAACACCCGCTCAAATCACCTCTTCCGTTCCCGGCGCCGTTCTTTCGATCAAGGTCGTGAGACAGGCCAAAGCGCTCGACCTTTTGCGGCAGAAGTTCGAAACAGCCGATGTGATCGGCGACAAGATCCGCGTCCACGCTCCCAACATGGACAAGTCATCCGCGAAAGAGTTGGCGTCGTCTGTGCTCCAGGGCTTTGAGATCGGCTCCATCGAATACGAAGAGCCATCGCTCGAAGACACCTTCGTCCACCTGACCAAGGGATCTGCGGAGCAGGCGAAAAACCCGGCCTCTGCCGCTGAGTGGGCTCCCCACGATCACCGGACCGCAATCTCCGCAACCCATCTGACGCGCCAGTTCGACGGCTTTCGGGCAGTCGACGACGTCACTTTTACCGTTCCGGAGGGGCAGGTGTTCGGTTTGCTTGGTGCCAACGGCGCGGGCAAAACGACGGTCATCAAGATGCTGACCGGCATCGTGACGCCCTCTTCGGGCAACGCCGAAGTGGCGGGCGTGGACATGCGGCGAGCCGGCAACGCGGTCAAAACGCGCATCGGCTACGTCTCGCAAGCATTCTCGCTCTATCAAGACCTCACCGTGTCGGAAAACATCCGCCTCTACGCCGGCATCTACGGCCTCAGCAACTCTGCCGCCCGAAAGCGCCAAGAGTGGGTCCTCTCGTTCGGAGGGCTGAACGGCCACGAGCACGACAGGGCGGGCCGGCTGCCCCTCGGCCTTCGCCAGCGCCTGGCTCTGGGTTGCGCGCTGGTCCACCAGCCGAAGGTTCTGTTCCTGGATGAGCCCACGTCCGGAGTCGACGCGATCGGAAGACGGGCGATTTGGGAATTGCTCTTTCGGCTCTCCCGAGAGCAGGGCGTCGCGATCTTGGTCACGACCCACTACATGTCCGAGGCAGAGCACTGCGACCGACTGGCGCTCATGCACCAAGGCAGAATCGTCGCCAACGCCGCTCCCGACGAGCTCAAGCATGCGGCGGAGGCCGATGCCGGCCAGATCCTACAGATCACCTCGAACCGCCTGGACGACCTCCACGGTCTCCTGAGCCAAGAGGGAATTTCCAACGCCTTTTACGGCTCCTCTCTGCACACCTTTTCCAAGACTCCGGACCAGACCATCGTCCGCATCGAAGCTATCGCGACAAGCCACGGCCTCCGGAAGCCCGAAATGGAGCTCAAGGAGATGACCATGGAGGACGTGTTCGTCTACCGTATGAGCCAACTGGAGGAGTCCGCGTGAACTTTGCTCGCATCAAGGCGGTGGCGCGGAAGGAGTGGAAGGAGCTCACCCGCGATCGGATCTTCCTGTCGCTTGCATTCCTCTTACCCGCGATGATGATGATGCTCTTCGGCTACGCCATGAGCCGAGACGTGGAAAACGTTCCGCTCAGCATCCTCGACTTGGACCGAAGCTCCGCCAGCCGAGACTTCTCCCGTCACTTTACGGACTCGCGCTACTTCCGATTCAAGGGCTACCTCAAGGATATGCGAGAGGCCCAATCGAAGCTCGACGACGGCACGTTGCGGGTTGTCATCGTCATCCCGGACAGGTTCGAGCAGAGGATCGATCAGGGGTTGCCGGCCGACGTCCAGCCGATCTTCGACGGCGCCATCACGATCAGCGTCCGAACGATCCGCGGATACGTCGAGGCGATCATCGGCGCGGCAAGCGCGGACGTCCAGCAAACCTACCTTGCCAAGCGCATGGGCGTAAGCCCCCAGCGGACCGCCCAGCTCATGCAGCCGCTTCGACTGGAGACGCGCTACCTCTATAACGAGGAGATCAAGTCGATCTGGATCATGGCGCCGGCGCTCGTGATGATTATCATGATGTGGATCGTCCCGATCCTGATGTCCGTGAGCGTGGTCCGCGAGAAGGAGACCGGCTCCATCTACAACATCTACTCCTCCTCGATCAAGCGGTCGGAGTTCATCCTGGGCAAGCTCGCGCCCATCGTGCTCATCGCGGCGATCAACGGGTTCCTGCTCTGGATGCTCGCCGTCTTCTACTTCCAAGCGCCCTTCCGCGGCAACGCTATCGTCTTTTCGGTCGCCGTGATCGCCTACGCGGCCAGCATCTGCGGCTTGGGGCTCCTCGCCTCGCTGTTCGTCCGAACCCAGCAGGCGGCGCTCCTCGCGGCGGTGATCATGGGAGCCGTTGTGGCGATGAACTACTCGGGCGTATTCACGCCGATCGCTGAGATGGGTCCTTCCACCGCGTTCATCTCCCACCTGTTTCCGGCCATGTACTTCAACCGGATCGTGGAAGGCACCTTCCTCAAGAGCGCGAGCTTCGCGCAACTGGAGCCCGATCTGCTCACGCTGCTCTTCTACCCAGTGGCGATGTTCGGCTTCGCGAATCTCCTCTTCAAGAAGGTGGTGGCGGGATGATCGGCGCCGTCTGGTTGAGGCAGCTTTGGGTGATGACCTCCAAAGAGCTGAGGCAGGTCCTTCGAGACCGTCCGCTCATGTTCTTCATCCTTTGGATCTTTTCGGCGAACATCATGATGGCCGGCAGCAACCCGGGCACGGAGCTCCACCACGCACGACTTCTCGTTCGCGACGCCGACCACTCCGCCGCCTCCCGCGAGCTCATCTACCGGTTCCGAGAGCCGTACTTCCTCAACCTGGGCGAGGTCGCGGGGCCGAAAGAAGGGATGCAAGCACTTCAAGACGGAAAGGCAGCGATCTTCCTGGACATCCCCGAGAACTTCGAACGCGATCTGGACAGGCAGGCGAACCCTGTGCATGTTCAAGCGCTGGTCGATACGTCCAAATCGACCACCGGCTATCTCGCCGCCTCCTACACCGGCATGATCGCGGCCGGCTTCGCGAATGATTGGGTCTCAGAGACGCGCCACGTCGCCGCCGATCCCCGAATGCCCTACATCGCCAGCCAGGCGCGCGTTTGGTACAACCCCGAGATTGAGGAGTCGTGGTTCTCTACGGTGAACGAGCTTCTGATGATGCTCACCGTCACCTGCATCCTGCTGCCGGCCTCGGCGATGGTGCGGGAGAAGGAACGCGGGACCATCGAGCAGCTTCTGGTCTGCCCCCTCTCGCCGTTCCAGATCATGCTGGCCAAGGTCATCGCCATGACCCTGGTGATGCTGGTCGGCACCGTCGGCGCGATCTATCTGGTGATCCAGGGCATGTTCCACGTGCCGATCCGGGGCAGCGCACTGGCGTTCTTCGCCATCACCGGCCTCTTCTCGTTCGCCAACGCCGGCATCGGCTTCGTCATCGCCACCTACTCGCGAAACTCCGCCCAAGTCGGCATGCTCGTCCTGCTGACCGTCATGCCGATCATCATGCTTTCCGGAACCTGGACGCCCACCGAAAGCATGCCCAAGGTCCTCCAAGAGTTCGTCATCGTCTCGCCCCTCCACCACTTCATCGAGGTGTCGTACGGGCTCCTCCTTAGGGGCGCCCCGCTGACCGGCATCTTCGCCGACGTGGCGTGGATCGCGGGAGTCGGAGCGGCGCTGTTCGCGTTGGGTTTGTGGCGATATCGCAGGCAATTCGCCTGAGCATTACCATGACGGGCATAACGGCCAGGTCGCAAAACTCAGTGCCAAATACCCCTAAGAGTCAAACGTATACTCAGGCACCTTGGCTGCAAACACAGATAAGAAACCGAACGTAGGCAGCAACACCGCGTTCGTTGTGGCCGAAATCGCCGTGATCGCTGCGATCTTCATTGCCGACGCGAAAGGCTTCATACCGTTTAGCAAGACGCCTTTTCTGCTCGCTTTTGGTTGGCTATCTATGAGGATCCACGGAGTTACATGGAAGTCGACCGGTTTGCGGGTGTACCGCAACTGGCAGATGACGTTAGCTCTCGGTCTCGCGGCAGGTGGCGCTCTTGAAGCGATTGAACTGTTTATCACGCAGCCCGTCTTGACGCATCTCTTTCACCAACCTGCCGATCTGAGCACATTCAATGGGCTGAAGGGTCACCTTCAACCTACTTTGTTGTTCATCGGGCTTGCTTGGACCCTGGCCGCGTTTGGCGAAGAGATGGTTTACCGTGGTTACCTGATGAATCGCGTGGCAGGCCTTTTCCACGGTGCACGACGCCCGTGGATCCTGAGCCTCATCCTGGTTCATGCTGTATTTGGCCTGGCCCACGCTTACCAGGGCGTCACTGGCGTGGTCGACGAGGGGCTCATGGGCTTGTTGTTAGGCGTCATTTACCTGCGCACCGATCGTTGCCTCGCCGTACCAATCGTCGCCCACGGCATACAAGACACTATCGACTTCTTCTTGATCTTCTCCGGTCACTACCCGGGAATGTGATCGACGAACGGACTATTGAGCGTCAGGCCGAGATAGCTTCAGGATCTTCTTGAGCATCGAACGAAGTCTAGTCACTTAACCCCGATTTGAGGTTAGCAGTGCCTCCGCTTGGAGCGGCTGGTCGACTTTCTCCTCCGCCTCGTGGGTCACGGTGATGATCGTCTTACCCAGCCGGTTCAGCGAGGAAGAGCTTTCTTCTAACGAGAGCTGAGAGCCCTTTCGTCGTCTCTCGACCAATATGCAATTCTCTGTGCAGCCAAAAAGTCACAACTTTAGGGGTAACTTTCCACTTGGGAACGATCAGGCGTGAAGACACTCCTCCTTGCCTTTGCCGCAATGCTAACACTCGACGGAGCGTCTGCCTCTCGCTCACTCCAGACGAACAAAGCCACACTTCGATCTGAGGTAGCGCAAACCCTTAGAG
>DASZPA010000082.1:0-8168 GCA_035550555.1 Fimbriimonas sp. | reverse complement strand
GGGAAGCAACAGGGTGATCGACATCGGCGGGCACGTCACCTCGCCTTTGAACTGGGTCGCCTTCGGCGGCAAAGTCAGCGCAGGCTCGCCTTCCGACCCAGCGGGGCCCCATCTGTAGCGGCTGCTGTCATAAAGCAACCGTCGGCCTCCGCGGACATTCCGCCCATCGACTTGAAGCCCTATGCCGGCGGCCGCAGTTCGCTTATTCAAGACGAGAGTGGCCAGAGAGCCGTCCGGCCGCACCACCGTGTAGGCACTGAGACCTTTCCCATCCACCCATGTCTTTACCAAGCGGTGGGGCAAGGGACGTGGTTGGCACCAGGACTGCGTCATCATCCGTGCCGCCCAGTAGGTTGGCAAGCGGATGGGAGAGCCGCCATCGCTGTTCTCCTCCAGCATCATCAAGTTCCCCCACAGCCCTTTTTCGGTAATCACCTCATTGGGCTCGTACCCATACAGGTAGGCTCGCGAGCCGCCCAGAGAGAGAAAAGTTCCGACGATGTCCAAGTTCAAGAGTGCGCCAGGCAGCTCCACCTCCTGAGGACCGGCAAACGCAGAATAGCCGTACTCGCCGATGACCCAGGGGACCTTCTTGGGGAGGCCATCATGCTGCAGCCTCTCCAAAACGCGCCGAAGCAAAGCCGGGTTTCTTTCGAGCTGGGCCGTGGCAGCCTCCCTCATATCGTCGAACGGATACCACTCAAAGCTGAAGAACTGAAGCTCCCTTGACTTGCCCTTCAATCGAAGATAGTCCAAGAACCGCCGCATCCAGCTTGTGCTCTTATGGCGGTCCGGCCAAACTGAGACGTCGGTGACCGTGGTCTGAAAGCACGGACCGCCCAGGCGGACGGATGCGGAAGTCTTGCGAATCAACCTGGCCACCTGGAGATACAGCGAAGCGTAATGCTCTGCCGAACAGTACTGGCCGTCGGGCTCTTCACCCATCTCAATGCCCCAGACCCGATCGTGCCGCCGCCAAAGCCACCTGATCTCGGCCGCTGCGTTTTCAGGCGTGTCGTAGAGGACAGGCACGGCCATCATGACCGGTAGTCCGCTCGTCAGCTTCTTGCGAAAGAACCAATCGAACCCAGGCTGCTCCACGCGCAAGTCCTTGTCGACTGCACGGTGCCAAGGGTCGGTCGATGAAACATAGATGGGTGTTTGCCGATTGGAATGTTCGTGGTGGACCCAATCAACGAAATGGCCCGCCTTTGTTTCTCCCAACTCCAGTTCGCGGATCGCGAACCCCATCGAATCTCGGGGATCGACGTGCTGACTGGGCTCGCGCGTGTGAGACGATTGCTCCAGCCAAATCCGAACGAAGCGACAGGACTGGCCTTTGCTCCCCAAATGTAGGGTTCCCCGGCCTCCCGTACCGTTGGTCACATGCCCGTTTGGAAACCGCTTCCACTCGCCGAAGGGCACGTCGTCAAGGGATTTCGCTGCCTCTCCTGTCCAATACTCGACGGTAAACCGGACCGCGTAAGGATTCGCCCAATGAATCCGTAGCGTGTCGCAGGGTCGCTTACGCTTGAGGTCGATTACCACCCACTGCCGGTTCAAATCGTCTGGATCGCCCGTGTAGTGGCGGTCCAGGTAAGGGTTGCTCTTCCAGTAGCTCGCGAGACTTCCATCGTCGATCCGCGAGTAGCCGTCGTTGTTTCCCTGGTCGACCGTGTTGCCCCGTCGAGGCAGCTTATAGCCGTAGCTCAGCAAGATAGGACGATGCGGCGAGTCGCTGGAGGTCCAGTAGCCTTCTCTCCGACCAGGGTCGCTCCAGCTCCCCTCGGGGTTCCAGTGCCAGGCGTCGCCGTCCAGCTCGGTTCTCAAGCGATACGTGAGCGGTTTCAGGCCGGCTGAACGCATCGCACGAACATTGAGCGGCGACAGCATCTGCGCGACTTCGCCTTGCTCATGGCCGTCAATCCCGGCTCCAAGCGCCACCGAAGGCACGAACCGGTTGAGCGTCACCTTTGTATCGACACTCACAGTGACCGGGCGCGCTAGGACACACACGGCCCAGAACGCCAGCATAGGCTAGTCGTTCAAGAGCTGCCGCAGCATGTACTGCAGGATGCCGCCGTGCTTGTAGTAAAGGAGCTCCTGGGGAGTGTCGATGCGGACGCGGACCTTGAACTCGGTGACCTTGCCGTCGTCGGCGGTCGCGGTCATAGAGAGCAGCTTCCCGGACGCAAACCCAGTGTCGGCAGCGTTCACCAAACCCTTCAAATCGTAAGTCTCCCGTCCAGTCAGTCCCAGGCACGCCGCGTCGTCGCCCGCCAGGAACTCCAGCGGCAGCACGCCCATTCCAATCAGATTGCTGCGATGGATGCGTTCAAAGCTCTGTGCCAAGACCGCTTTGATCCCAAGCATGAAGGTGCCCTTCGCCGCCCAGTCGCGTGAAGAGCCGCTGCCATACTCCTTGCCGGCGATCACCATCAAAGGCGTCCCGGCAGCCTGATACTGCATCGAAGCCGCGTAAATCGTGGTCACGTCGCCCGTCGGCAAGAAGGTGGTGAAGCCGCCCTCCGTGCCGGGCGCAAGCTGGTTTCGAAGCCGGACGTTCGCGAAAGTACCGCGAACCATGACCTCGTGGTTGCCTCGCCGCGAGCCGTACGAATTGAACATCTGCGCCTGAACGCCATGTTCTGTCAAATAGGCGCCGGCAGGCGAGTTGAGCTTGATGCTTCCCGCGGGCGAGATGTGGTCCGTGGTGATGCTGTCTCCCAACAGGGCAAGGACCCGCATTCCCTTGAGATCGGAGACCTTCTCCGGAGCGACGTGGGCCATTCCCGCGAAGTAGGGAGGGTTCTTGATGTAGGTGGAGTCTCCATTCCAACCGAACCGGTCGCCGCCGGACACCTCGATCTCGCGCCACCGCTCATCGCCTTTGAAGACGTCCTCGTAGTTGTCGATGTACAGATCGCGCCGGACCGATTGGTGTACTGCTTCGGCGATTTCCGCTTGGGTCGGCCAAATGTCCTTCAGATAGACCGAATTGCCATCTTTGTCGGAGCCCAGCGGATCGTTGGCGATATCGACCTCCATCGTTCCGGCCAATGCGTACGCGACGACCAGCGGAGGCGACATCAAGTAGTTCGCCTTGACGTCCTGATTGATCCGCCCCTCGAAGTTTCGGTTGCCTGACAGCACGCTGCAGACCACCAGGTTTTTCTCGTTCACCTGAGCCGAAACAACCTCCGGGAGGGGCCCCGAGTTGCCGATGCAGGTCATGCAGCCGTAGCCCACCACGTGAAACTTCAGCTCCTTCAGATACGGCAGCAGCCCCGCCTTCTCGTACATGTCGCTCACCACGCGGGAGCCTGGAGCGAGCGAGGTCTTCACCCAGTGCTTGGTCTGCAATCCTTTCTCGACAGCGTTCTTTGCCAGCAGACCGGCCGCCAACATGACCGACGGATTCGATGTGTTCGTGCACGACGTGATCGAGGCGATCACCACCGAGCCGTTCTCGACGACGACGCTCTTGTCGAAGCCGAAATCGGATGGGCTCTCCATGAGCGCCACCGAAGCCGCAGGCGTAGGGGCGGAGGCTGGCGCGGAAGGCTGCTTGCCCTTCTCGGGGTCGGTCGACTTCAGCACGACGTCGATGACCTTGCCGATCAGCCCCTGACTCGTTGGAGCCACGCCGATCTGAGTGGCGAAGGTCTTCTCGAAGTTCGCTTTCGCATCGGACAGCTTCAATCTGTCCTGGGGTCTTTTCGGTCCGGCGATCGAGGCTTCGACTGTCGACAGATCAAGCTCCAAGACGTCGGTATAGCTCGCTTCCTTGCTCTCGGGAGTGTGGAACAGACCTTGAGCCTTGAAGTAGTCCTCGACCAGCTGCACCTGCGATTCGGGCCGGCCCGTCAGCCGCAGGTACCTCAGCGACTCGTCGTCCACCGGGAAGATCGCGCACGTCGCGCCGAACTCGGGTGACATGTTGCCGATCGTTGCTCGGTCGGCCAGCGGCAGGTGCTGCAACCCATCGCCAAAGAACTCGACGAACTTTCCGACTACGCCCTTCTTTCGAAGCATCTCCGTCACGGTCAAGACCAAGTCCGTCGCCGTTGTGCCCTCTGGCAGCTTGCCTTTCAACCGAAAGCCGATCACCTGCGGAATGAGCATGGAAACCGGTTGGCCCAACATCGCCGCCTCCGCCTCGATGCCGCCAACGCCCCAGCCGAGCACTCCGAGCCCGTTGACCATCGTGGTGTGGGAGTCCGTGCCGACCAACGTGTCGGGATAGACGCACGGCTTGCCAACACACGCCTCGTTCACGAAAGCCACGCGGGCAAGATGCTCCAGATTCACCTGGTGCACGATCCCGGTGTTGGGCGGGACGACCCGGAAGTTGTCGAGCGCGACCTGACCCCACTTCAAGAACTGATACCGCTCGCCGTTTCGCTCGAACTCCAGATCGCGGTTGATGTTGATGGCTTCGTCGCGGCCGAACGCGTCGGTTTGGACCGAGTGGTCGATGACCAGCTCCACCGGCTGAAGCGGGTTGATCTTTTTCGGGTCGCCGCCCAGCGCCGCCATCGCGTCGCGCATGGCGGCAAGGTCCACGACGCAGGGTACGCCAGTGAAATCCTGCAAGATAACGCGAGCCGGAGTAAAGGCGATCTCTTTGGTCGGCTCAGCCTTGGCGCTCCAGTTGGCAAGAGCCTCGATGTCGGCGGCAAAAACGCTTCGGCTGTCTTCGGTCCTCAAAAGATTCTCGAGCAGGATCCTCAGAGAGTAAGGAAGGGAAGAGATGTCGTGGCCCTGACCTTCTAGAGCCGGCAAGCTGTAGATCTCGTACTCTTTGCCGCCAGAGCGGAAATCCTTCTTTGCGCCGAAACTGTTCAAATGCACCATCTCCTAAAACGGCCTCCCCTACTCACGGCTAGGCACATCGGTCTGAGACGGTGGGGAGGGTTCTTATTGCAGGATACCTGCCGAGTCAAAAAGCCCCGCTCCCTTAGAGCATTGGCTCATTCGGCACAAAGCCGCAGCATGTAAAGAGGATTCTCGAGGACTGAGGCCTCCTTCGGCCCCCAATCGTCCAAACGGAGGACGTGGCCTCGCCTCCGGGCGGTCTCGCTCCGTCTCAGCGGGTTCCACCACAAGATCAGGCCCGTCTGGGGAGCGCAGCTCTACGGACGGAGTTTAATGCTTCTGAAGATCTAACAAACATGTGTTTCGTCCGCCTCTACCAGGTCGCCGGCTTGCTATTACTCCTTGGCGCAACGGCTGCCGCGCAGAACTCCAAGCTGGTCACGCTAGAGACGACTGGCGAATCGGCGGACAAGCTCGTCGGTGAGATCGCCGCGCAGACGGGCCTGAATCTGAAGGCAGACAGCGCCATGGGACGCGAGATCGTTGCCGCCCGCTTGACGAATGTGCCGTCCGATCAGGCTCTCAGGAAGGTGGCCGAGACGCTGAACGCCACTTGGATTCAAGAAGACGGAACCTATCGCCTCACACGAACTGCCGCCCAGCTCAAGACAGAACAGGCGGCCGAAGAGATGCGCCTGGCAAGAGGCTACGCGGAAACCATCGCCCAGCGCAGAAAGTCTCTTGCCGCTCTTCCTCCGTTCGACGAACAAGAGGCAATCCGCTTTGCCGATCTGGTGAAGCGCGCCATGGACAACGCCTCCGATCCCCGCTCCGGAGATATCTTGCAGGCCCTGCAGCAGCAAGGCCCGAGCGGTCGCACCTTCGGAAGGATCCTGGGTTCCATCGACCCCCACGACTTGGCCGGCCTGCCGGAGCAGGTGAAGGTCGTGTATTCGACGGATCCCACACCCACCGAACGGCAGATGCCCTCCGGCGTGACCGACATCGTCGAGGAGTTCCTTCGCGAGCAAAGCCTTTGGGCTCACGAAGTCCAGGCACGCCATCTGGAGTCCGATATACGCAGCGCATTCACGTACGACCTGCCGATGGATGTCGACAGTCCGAACCTGAACGCCTCGACGCCGGCCAAGATGCTCCTGACCGCGTTCGAGTTCCGAAAGGATGGTCCCGTTAATCTGGAGCTGATGCTTGCGGACGGGAAGGGCAACATTATCGGCCGGTCAAGCGACTCGATCTCCCCGACGTTTCTCGATCCTCAACCTCCAAAGTCGTCCGCGGGCGACAAGCCCGTCGAGCTGCCCGAGAGCTTGTTTCAGCTCATTTCGACCTTCGAAAAGCCGTCGCATCTCGACAACGAGACTCGGCAAAAGCTTCTGCATCCCGAGCAAGTCGAGCCCCTGGGCCTCGCCGCCGGCCCTTTGCTCATCCAATGCGCGAACGCCGCGAAGGAGAACTTGGTCGCCGTGCTTTCCGACGCGAACCTGACCGGGGGTATCCGCGCAGGGGCGAAGAACCTAACGGTCGATGCCTACCTCACGCAGCTCTCGAGAGAGGGTAACGACATCGAGAACGACGGCGCCTGGCTCACAGTCAAACCGCTGAATCCCGGCTTCACCCGGGACAACCGGGTGGACCGTGCCGTCTTGGGCGAGATGGTCCGCGCCCGGGAGTCCGAACGGGACCTCGACGTGGATCAACAGGCCAAATACGCGCTCGCGTTGCCCCTGCCGCTCGACAACTCGCTTCCCAACCAGATCTCAGCGATCTTGCGCGGCGAACCCACCCCCTTAACGGATGTCAGCTGTTTGAGATTCTATGGGAGCCTCACTCAAGCCCAGCGGGAATCGGCGCAAAGCCAAGAAGGCCTCAGCGTCGCCATTCTTTCCGAGGCCCAGAAGAATCTGCTGGAACCGATCGTTTACGGGAGCTTCTCAGATTTGCGCTCAAGGCCCGGCGCTCCACAAGTCAACGGAATCTGGCGCATACCCACCGAGCTGCTGCCCGACGGAATTCCCAACAACAGCGTCGTCCATCTGGCTCAAAGCTCGAGCGACGCCGTGTTCAACACAAAAGACAACCCTTTCCACCGAGCGATGAGCGAGGGCGCGTATTCGCCCGGCGAGCTCGCCAGCCAGATCTTCGCCAAGAACTATCCCCAGAAGGCGACGTGGTTCAAGGGCACGCCCCTCGATCCATCACAGGCGATTTTCAAGTTGGGCTCCGTCGAGACCTACCGGCTGTCGATCGCCTTTCCAAAGGGCCACTACGTCGAAAGCGAGATGAAGGCGAGAAAGCTCGCCGGTGGAGACCCCGTGGCTCTCACTGGACTGCCGGCTTCATTCCAGAACGAAGTTCAGAACGCCTTGGCTTCACTCGTCAAAGACCTGTCGCAAGAACCGCCAAGCAAGCCGGGCGTCACCGGGCCGTGAACCCGGCATGGGTTCGTGGATTGCCAGGAAGCGAAGCTAACCAGCTCTACAGTCTTACGCGACCTCAGCCGTTTCGACCTTCGGATAGTCCCCTGCAAGGATCTTGTCGAACGTTCCGCTGTTGACCCACTTCTCAAGCTCCTGCGCTCGCGCGACGGGGAAGGGATGGGTCATATGCCAGTTCATCAAATAGAACAGCAGGGCTTTGCCTAACTGGTCCAGGCCGTCCATGTTCGAGTAGGCGCGCGCCTGATCCATGAAGGCTTCGCGATTGACTTCGCCGGACATTCGGTTGGGTCCCGCAGTCATGGAGATCAGGCTGTCGATAGAGTCGTTAAGAGACTGGCTGACTATCAGGCCGGCCCGGTCAGCCGAATACTCGGCCTGGCGCACCCATTCGTAGAACGCCACGATCAAGGCCCATGACGCGACGTCGGACGTGCCGAGCGTCTTGCGTCCAAGAGCATCGAGCAGGCCGAGCAGAATCGATCCGACCTGGAAATAGAGCACATGCTCCGCCTTGATGTGGCCAAGCTCGTGTCCAATCAGATAGTAGAGCTGATCGTCGCTAAGCGTCTCCACCATGCTGCAGTGAACGGTCACGTAAGGCCGCTCCACTCCTCCAGCAAATGCGTTGGGCCACGGGTTGGAGCTGATGTAAAGCTCCGGCTCGGGCATGTCCAGAATCCTGCACGACTCCTGGAAGATTCCGTAAAGGGTTGGGTACTGCTTGGGACCGCACCTGACCGACATGGCCATGTTCATGCAGTAAGCCCACCTGTCAAAACCGATGTCGTGAAACTTTCGCAGCACGAGCGGCAGGAGCGGGACTTTCTTCAGCTTCTCAAGCGCCCACCTGTCTGCGTCCGATGTAAAGGCCTCGGCAGTGATGCCCGGGTA
>DASZPA010000081.1:0-2487 GCA_035550555.1 Fimbriimonas sp. | reverse complement strand
TATGGAGAAAGCCATTCGAACACTCCATGCGGAGGCGGGAGAAGAGCCACGGGCTCCGGACGGGCTTTTACGTCAGTACCCCTTGACCCCAGAGCTTCTGGCGGTTGCGCACGCTTGGCAAAAGGAATCGGGCGACGGGTTCGACATCGCCATTAAGGGCGCTCCGGAAGCCGTGGTGAAGATGTGCAGCCTCTCCTCAGAAGACACGGCAAAGATCCATCGGGAGCTGGACGAACTTGCAGTGGAAGGTCTGCGTGTGATCGGCGTAGCCAGCCAGCACTGGCAACAGGAGCTGCCTTCCCACCACAAAGAGTTCACACCGAAGTTCTTGGGCCTTGTGGCTCTGGCGGATCCGCCGAGACCCGGTGTTCGAGACGCCCTCGCCGAGTGCCAGCAGTCCGGAGTTCGGGTCGTCATGATCACCGGCGACCATCCTACAACAGCAAAGGCGATCGCTCGCAGCATCGGATTCAATAGTCCGGAGTCGGTGGTAACAGGTCCAGAGCTTCAGGAATCCAACTCAGAGCGGCTGCGAGAGATCGTGAGGAACACGTCCGTGTTCGCGCGGATCAACCCGCAGCAGAAGCTGCTCATTGTCCAGGCGCTGAAGGCCAATGGCGAGATCGTTGGAATGACTGGCGACGGCGTGAACGACGGCCCCGCGTTGCGAGCCGCCGACATCGGCATCGCGATGGGCCAGAGGGGGACAGACGTGGCTCGCGAGGCTGCCGACCTCATCCTCCTCGACGACGACTTCACTTCGATCGTCGCGGCGATTCGGTTGGGCCGGCGGATCTACACGAACTTGAAGAACGCGATGCGGTACCTCTTCGCTGTTCATGTGCCCATCGTCGGACTGTCCCTATTTCCCGTCCTGTTCGGTTGGCCGTTGATCCTTTTTCCGGCGCATGTGGTGCTTTTGGAGGTGGCGATCGATCCAGCTTGCTCGACGGTTTTTGAAGCGGAGCCTTCCGAGGCCGACGTTATGTCTCGTCCGCCACGGCCTCCGAAAGAGCCGCTTTTTACCTTGCCCGCTATCATCATTTGCAGCGCTCAGGGGGCTGGCACGCTGGGAATTTGTCTCCTTCTCTTTCATCTCTTTGAGGGCGAAGGTTCTGCACGTGCGGCCGCGTATTCCGCTCTTCTCTTGTCGAACCTCGCTCTCATCGCAAGCAATCTTTCGGCCTCGCGAAGCGTGTTTCGATCCTTGTTGGAACGCAACCGGCCTCTATGGTTAGTGTTTGCCGGAGTCGGTCTGTCGCTCGCCATCGTTCTTTGTGTGCCAACCGCTCAAAAGCTGTTTCGCTTCGTGCCGGTAACGGGACTGGTGGTTGCTTTCGCGCTCGGTGGCTCAGTAGCCAGCCTCGCATGGTTTGAGTTGCTCAAGGCCCTGCGTCGCCGATACTGGCCCGCTCTCGTGGCGTGAGAACGCTTCGTGGCTCAGGTGCTCGCTAGTCGTGGGGCACGCGGAGCAACAGGACTGGATAGGGTTCGACGAGCGCCTGGTGCATCGAGGTGCTGCCAATAAGCAGCCGCTCCAAGAGGCCGTGTCCCTGAGCGCCGAGTATCAGGAGTTCCGATTTGGAGGACATCATCGCGGCCTCGATCACGTCGTTGGGCTCTCCTTCCTCGACGAAGGTCGAGACCTTCGGAGCGATCGCGTGCAGAGCCGCTGCCGCCCCTTCCGCGAGGCATTTCGCTTCTTCGTCCACCCACTTCTGGAAATCGAGGGCGATTTGCGTATCGTCTTTCAGCACATCTTCGGTGGCTTTGTCCAAGTTGAAGGCGGTCACAACGACGATCTCGCCGATACCTCGCGGCCTCCAATCGAGAAGCATTTCTAAACAGGCTTTCGCGTATTCCGAGTGGTCGGTCGCAAACACGGCTTTGACGGAGCCCTCCCTTTCGGCCGTGTCCTTTGTGATGAGGACCGATTGCTCGGAGGCCAGAGCGAGTTTGCGCGTAACGCTTCCGATTTGCCAAGGATTTGCGGTCCTGCGAAGCGTCGAGGCTGCCGCAAT
The DNA here is from genome assembly GCA_035550555.1 of Fimbriimonas sp. GTDB lineage: Bacteria > Armatimonadota > Fimbriimonadia > Fimbriimonadales > Fimbriimonadaceae > Fimbriimonas. The sequence goes on along the minus strand of DASZPA010000081.1, from coordinate 466 downwards.
GAGGTCACACCCGTGTTCGCGTGCGATCCGCATAAGCGACGAGGGGACCGCTCCTTCCTCGACGATCCGCTCCGCGGCAGCGATTCCCGATTGGTCAACCGCGGAGGCAACGGCATGTTCGGCGGCTTCACGCTGGGAGTGCGCCGCCGGCACCACCATCGACGCGCTCGGCATCATGCCAAACGCGTACTCCACGTACGGCGTGCTCACGCTGGCAAACGCGTACTGTGCCTCCTGAAAATCGAGGCGCTTGAGTAGGTTCAACGCAGGTTTGAACGTGGCGCATGGGTCGACGGCAATGAGAGCTTTCATCTGTGTACCTAGCGAGAATTTAGCCTCGGAAGGCTCGCAAGACCAGTCGCCAGTTTCGTGTCAGGGAATTCCGTGACTCGAAAAGCTCGGCTTGTAACGGCGCCAGAACCCTGGTTTGCTGTATTTCGTGATCAGCAGCTCACATTTGGAGTTA
>DASZPA010000080.1:0-25244 GCA_035550555.1 Fimbriimonas sp. | reverse complement strand
TCATCACCCCAAGGAGGAAGATCGAAAACTTCCGCATTACTCCTGGTATCCAGCGCAAACGTTGCCGGGGCTGAAGGCCCAGTTGTCGTCATATGCGCCGGCGCTCCATGGGTCTACGATCGAGCCTTGTACGAACATGTCGCTGCACCAGCTCAGCGCACCCTTGGACTTGCTCTTGGCATGGCCGTCGCCCCACACCACGTTCGCGCTATTCGTATAGCGGAACCGGGGAAGGGATGAGTAGGGACCAGGGTCGTTGCCGTCGTACGTCGGAGTCTGGGCATTGTCCGAATCCCACGTCGGCGGCGGCGTGGCGCCTCGAATGTTGCGGCCCGCGCCTGCCCACCAGTACACACCGGACTGCATATAAGTGTTCGCCGAATTCCAGGGGAGCACGATTCCCATGGTAGTCATCAGCAAAGTCGATGCGGGGTGAGGCAGCTGGGTCTGACTCGTCGAAGGAACAGCCGACTCTCCGGTCGCATTTCCGTTCGAGTCCTGATCGATGTAGTTGTTTCCGGAAGCGCCGGAGCCATCCAGCGACCAGAGCTGGCCGGACGGAAGCAAGGCGCCGTTCGTGCCGTAGCCATATCGGCTACCCGCAGGCTGGCCTGGGCTCTCCCAGATTCCGCCGTCGGCCACGGGGCCGGTCGTCGAAGAGTCCAGCATGACCCAGTTCACGTTCTCGACGCCGTTCTTGACGTACGGAGCGCAGACTTCTCGGAAGGTAATGGCCGCCCACGAGAATCGCGTTGGAAGGCGATAGTCGTTGCGGGGGAACATGTCGTCGTTGTCGTTGGCGTACATCAGCATCGCCAAACCGATCTGCTTCTGGTTGGACAGGTCGACGCTCTTCTTAGCAGCAAGCTTTGCCTGAGCGAAAACCGGGAACAAGATAGCGGCAAGAATCGCGATAATCGCGATCACGACAAGAAGCTCTATGAGCGTAAATGCTTTCTTCATTGAAGGATTTCCTCACATGGGAATGATTGCGGATGACCCGCGAGTGACGAGTTCGGGTTTGTAAATCTTTCCTGGAGCAGCTTCTCCCGTTTCGATCTGCTGCACCACGGCTTCCAGGGCTTCGCTCGCCATCGCCTGCAGCGGCTGTCGAACGGTTGTGAGAGGAGGACTGAAGTAGTTGCCGGCCGGGGCGTCGTCGAAGCCGACGACGCTCACATCCTCGGGTGTTCTGATTCCCTTCGCCTGGAACGCCTCAATGAGGCCAAAAGCCATTTCGTCGTTGGCGCAGAACACTGCGGTGGGACGCCGGTCCAAGTCGGCAAAAGCCAAACCGGCCTGAAATCCGGAGCCCCGCCAGTAATCGCCTTTGAAGACGGAGCATGCCTCGACAGGCAGCCCCTTTTCCGTCATGAACTGCTGGTAGGCCGAGAGCCGAAGCGCGGCATCTGCCTGTGCCATGTTGCCCGTCACATGAGCGATGCGGCGGTGGCCCATCTCGTAAAGGTGCTCCAGCGCCAGCCGGACACCGCTCTCGTTGTCGACCGTGTAGCAGGGACCATGCTGGTCGTCGGCAGCAATAATCGAATAAGGAAGAGCGCTCTGGCAGATATTCCTGAGAGCCGGCGAATCGGGCCGAGGTGCGATGAACACGACTCCGTCCACGCGTCCGTCAAGGATGTCGGCCACGACTTCCGAAGGCAGGTTGCGGTCATGGGCGGTAAACAGCAGCACGTCCTGCCGAAGCCTCTCCGCCGCATTGACGATTCCGTTGAGGGACATATGGACGCAGGGCGTCATCAAGATGTCGATCTCAACGTCGACCGGAATGACTCCGATGGTGTGGGTTCGCCGAGTGACCAGGGACTTTGCGATGCGGTTCGGGCGGTATCCGAGCTCCAGGGCCATACGCTTGACACGCCGGTGCACCTCTTTGGAGACCGGCTTTGGGCCCTCGTTCAACGCATAGCTCACTGTACTGACAGAGAGGTTGAGGCGCCGCGCAATGTCTTTGATCGTAACCGCCATTGGCTATCGAAACGTTTCGATTAGTCGGAACGTTTCGACTATGATAACACGACTTTCTTGTGATGCCAACGGCAACTTTAATGAGTCACCTTTTGCATGGCCCGATTCTTTGCCAAACGATCCGGCAGGTACCCTAATGGGTTGAAAAGATGAGGATTTATACATCGGAGAGCGTCAGCGAGGGGCATCCGGATAAATTGGCGGACCAGATCTCCGACGCGTTGCTCGACGCTTTTCTTGAACAGGATCAGCGCTCCCGAGTGGCAGTCGAGACGCTGCTGACTCGTGGAGTTGCCGTCGTTGCCGGCGAAGTGACGACGGAGGGCTATGTCGATATCGCCAAGGTGGTTCGGCGCACGATTACCGAGGCGGGCTACACCGATACGGATCTGGGATTCGATGGCAACACTTGCGGCGTGCTTGTGGCCATTCAAGGCCAGTCGCAGGACATCGCCATGGGTGTGGATACCGGCGGCGCCGGCGACCAAGGCATGATGTTCGGTATGGCGACCACCGAGACGCCGGAGCTGATGCCCCTACCGATCTCTATCGCCCACGCGCTGACGCGACAAGCATCGGACATTCGCCGCAAACATCCGACTCTGGGACTTCGCCCCGACGTCAAGAGCCAAGTCTCCGTCGTCTACGACGCCAACGGCCGCCCCGAGAAGATCGACACGATCGTCGTCTCGGCCCAGCATTCGCCGGCGCTGAGCCAGGATGGAATCTGCGAGATCGTCCGCACCCGCATCATCGCCCCCGTTCTCAAGGCCTATGAGAGCTACGCGACCGACGACATCAAGTACCACATCAATCCCACCGGTCAGTTCATCATCGGCGGTCCGCAGGGAGACACCGGCGTGACGGGCCGAAAGATCATCGTCGACACTTACGGCGGCATGGCTCCCCACGGAGGCGGCGCGTTCAGCGGCAAAGATCCGACGAAGGTCGACCGCTCCGCGGCCTACATGGCGCGTTACATCGCCAAGAACATCGTTACCGCCGAGCTTGCTGATCGGGTGGTCGTTCAGCTCGCGTACGCCATCGGAGTCGCGCAGCCCGTCGCAGTGAACATCGAGACGTTCGGAACCGAGAAGATCGATCCGGAAGAGATCTCGAACCGGGTACGCAAAGCGTACGATCTTTCACCGAAAGGGATCATCGATCACCTCGGCCTGCGCACGACCAAGTACGTCCCGACCGCCAAAAACGGCCACTTCGGCAACCCCGACTTCCCGTGGGAGCAAACGAAGGACGCCGCAGTCTTGGCGTAGGCCTGTTTCGTCGCCCGGACCGCTGTAGGTCCGGGCGATTCTGCTTTTGGTCTGCGGCCTTGTCGCGCCGAGGTTCAAAAAAGCTGAAAGTCCGACCGGGCCGCTGCATCGTGGATGTGGGCCTCACTTTGCTGAGGTTACGCGGGCTCGGCTAGAATCGATTTCGGCAAGCCGCAAACCCGCGACTGCCCTACTTCCCTAACGCCTCCAGAAGCCCGGAAATCGGCTCGAAGTTCTCTGTTCGGACCTCTTTGATCTTGGCGATCATGGTTGCTTCGTCGTCTCGAAAGGGGTCGATGGGGTGCGAGGGATGGATCGGGTGCATGACTCCCCATTGGCCGAGAGTTCCGGAGGCGGGGTCGGCCTTCCAAGTCCATATCGCCCACGACCAACCCTGCGCGGCGAGGGCGGTGACGTACTGATGCGTCAGGTCGGATCCGGCGTTGGGCTCCAGGTTGAACTCGCCGATGTAGAGCGGGGTGTTGCGATAGCCCTGAAGCTCTTTGATTTTGGGGATCTCCTTGTTGAGATCGTCCATGTGCTGCTGCTGCGTCTTCGCGTCGAAATCGTAGAAGTGGAGCGAGTAGCAGATGTTGGTCCAGCCGGGCACATTGGGATGAACCGTCGTGTCGAACCCCTTGTAACCGTCCTCGATGAGCAAGACCTTGTTGGGATCGACCTTGCGGATGGCCCTCACGACTCGATCGTAAACGATAGCGAGCATGGCCGGGTTGGGCGCTCCCATCGGCTCGTTCATGATGTCGTACATTGCGACGTCCGACTCCTTGAACTCCGAAGCAATCTTCGCCCAGGCCTTCTCAAAGGCTTCGATATTTGCAGGTTCGAACCACAGACGGTTGCTCTTTCCCAGTCCGTTGTGATCTTCGTCGCTTTGCCCGCCCGGCGCCCCGTGCATGTCGAGGACGACGTAGAGCCCGGCGTCCTTGGCGAGGTTTACCGCTCGATGAAGTCTCTGCAGTCCACCTGGCTCGTCAAGGATCGAAACAAGAAAGGGGATGCGAACGTGGTTAAATCCTGCCTTCTTGATTTCGTCCAGGTCCGTCTGGGTGATCCAGTTATCTCTCCAGGCGTTGCGGATCCGCAGCATCGCGTCCTGCCCAAGTCTCTTCTCGATCTCTCCCCAAAGCGCCCGGTGGTTGCTCGTCTTCGGCTCGTTAGAGCCCTGCGGCGGGTCGGCCTTCCAGGGAGTCATCCACGGCTCTTCGACCAACCACCCGCCGAGATTCACGCCCTTAAGAAGGATCGTGTGCCCGTCAGCCTTCAAATTGAGGCCATCGGTAGTGATAGGCGCAAAGACCGGCGCGCCAAGAGCGAGGGCGGCGATGAGAGTGATCATGGGAGTAATTCAGATTAACGGATTTATCACAGGCTAGGCAAGCTCACTTGTCGAAGTAGTCGGCTGGCGGCGTGATCGGCGCAAACTGATTTTCTCTGAGGTCGGCGATCATGACGGGCTTTCCACTCGGACAATCTTCCCAGGCGTACAAGCAGCCGCTATTTGAAAAGATGACCCGCCCTCGACGATCAAAATCTAGAAAGTGTGTGTGTGTCGCCTTCGGATGCCACTCTCTGATCACTTTTCCATCATCAGAAAGGATTTCCCAAGAGAACCGGTCGGCGATTGTAGGACGGATTTTGAGCCAGATCCCGGCACCCCGCTTTGACCAGATCGACTCCGCGAGATTGAGTTCACGTTTCCAGCCCGACCTTAAACGACGTTTAGCTACGACGGCTACTTCGAAATTCTCCCTGCAGGAGACGAACCGCGTGGCAAATGGGAGAGAGGCCCTCCGGATCGGAGGATCTTGATGGTACTCATCCACCAGCAGATTCAAGTTGGACTGGTTTGTCCAGTATCCGCCGCCATTATAAGTTGTCCACTGTGGCCAAAACGTGAGAGCCGTGAAATAGGGTGGCTTGCTAACCGCGGTCCAAGATGGGTGCTCTCCGGGGCCTCCACTGTCTCGGCCGAGACCGAAGAAGAAACCCACAAAGAACTTGGCGTCTGGGCTCAAGTCGCAACGACCGGTATAAACACGAGCGTGGATCCACTGTCCAGGCGCTACCTCGTCAGTCTCGAGGTTCCAGACGAGCATCTGCACGTAACGGCTGGGACCTCGCCGAAGGATGACAGCGACTGGGGCGTCTGTCGCGACGATTCCTTCGATTCGAGGCGGAGCGGGTCTCGTCACAACGCATCCTAGCTGAAATAGTCGTTTGGAGCGGGCGCCGGTTCGAACCGATTGGAAGTCAAATCGGCGATAAGCTTGGGACTCCCCTGCGGACAGTTCTCCCACGCAAAGAGCCTTCCATCCTGAGCGAAGATTACGCGCCCGCGAGAATCGAACTCGAGGAAGGACGGCTGAATGTCGTCGATGGTTCGGTTCTGACCGAGTTCGACGGCCCAAACATCGTCGAGGACCAGACGCACTCGGCGACGAAGCGTGACCCTGTCGCCCGCTTTGACCCAAGTAGACGGCGCCTTGGCTGAAGGCGCGTCGTCGGATCTCCTCGCCCAGCCGGACCGCACCATCTGAAGCGCTGTCACGGACCTCCTCCTGGGATTGGTTTCATGCCGAACATCGAACGGAGGCGCACAAAGGAACTTGCCTCGATCCCAGTCGCGGTCGGGCATCGAGACTCTGAGCTCGGAAGCGTTGTGCCAATACCCTCCCTTGTGGTCGTATGGCGCTTGGTGAAACCAGATCGCGAGTGCCGTGAAATAGGGGGGCTTGCTGAGCGCGGTCCAATAGGGCAGCGCCTGTTTCAGTCCGCCGTCGACCGCTCTTTCTTGCCGCTTGAAGCGGTCGTCCTGGAAGACGCCTAGCAGATACCTTCCGTCGGGGCTCAGATCGCAATCGGAGATGGTGAGGTAGGCCTTGATCCATTGACCCGGGACCAGCTCGTCGGTGTCCAGATTCCACAGAAGCTGCTGAGTTTGGCGTGGCGGACCTTGCCGAAACACCACGGCCAAAGGGGCGCTCGCGGCTTTCAAGATCTTGATGCGCACTCCTGGAATCAAGAGCCGTCACCTTCGAGCCAAAGCTTCCAACTCGGAGGTGAGCTTCCCCAGCGCGCGCAATTCGGGGAGGTTCCGCTCGGTGAGCTTTCTCAAGGTGTCTTCGCCTTTTTCCGTGAGCGACACGTGCACCACCCGGCGATCCGTCTGATCCGGAGTTCGCTCGACCAATCCTGCGGCCTGACAGCGGTCGACGAGCCCAACGGTGGCGTGGTGTTTGAGCTGGAGCGAATCCGCCAGTTCCCCCACTGAAGCCCATTCCCGATCGGGCCGCCCCTTGATCGCCAGAAGCACCTGATGCTGCTGGGGCGTGAGGCCAACCTCGCGGGCGCCTTCCTCGGCAAAGCGCAGGAATCTGCGCAGGTTCCTGCGAAAGGTTGCAAGGGCGACGTAATCCTCCTTCTTGACCATTCGCATAGATTCTACGCCTCTCTAAAATATATCGTAATAAGATATAATTATTACATGATCCTTTGTTTTTGGGGCGGGCTCCTCTCTTGAACCACGCAGAAGACAGACTCGGCGATTTTACGACCGATCGCCGCGTCGTTCTGCTCTCGGTCATGGCGCTCATCATCGGATGTGTCAGTGCAGTCGTCGCCTGGGCACTGCTATGGCTTATCGCAGTCATTACGAACATTTCGTTTTTCGGCCGGTTCTCTTCCCAGCCTGTGACACCGGGCGAAACTCACTTTGGGATTTGGAGGGTTCTCATCCCGGCCATCGGCGGATTGATTATTGGACTGATGGCTCGCTACGGGTCAGAGAAGATCCGCGGCCACGGCATTCCGGAGGCCCTCGAGGCGATTCTGCTAGGTCGCAGCAAGATCGAGGCTAAGGTCGCCATTCTCAAGCCGCTTTCCTCAGCGATCTCGATTGGAACCGGGGGTCCCTACGGCGCGGAAGGTCCGATCATCATGACCGGCGGCGCGTTCGGCTCACTGTTCGCACAGTTCTTTCATCTCTCCTCGGCCGAGCGCAAGACGCTGCTGGTGGCAGGTGCGGCAGGCGGAATGTCGGCGGTGTTCGCCACGCCGATGGCGGCCGTGCTGCTTGCGGTGGAGCTGCTTCTCTTCGAGTGGAAGCCTCGAAGTTTGATCCCCGTCGTATTTGCGAGCATCGCCGCGGCGGCCCTTCGCGTGCCTTTGCTTGGCCAGGGACCCATCTTCCCTGTGACGCTTCATCCGGCGCTCAACACAGAAGGTCTTGTCTTTGCGTGCCTGGTCGGACTGATTTCAGGCGTGGGGTCCGGAATCCTCACGAAGATGGTGTACGGGTTCGAGGACGCGTTCCCCCACCTCAAGATCCACTGGATGTGGTGGCCCACCATTGGCGGTCTTTTCGTCGGACTTGGGGGCTTGATCGATCCCCGCGTGCTTGGCGTCGGGTACAGCACCATCCACCAGCTTCTGAATGGGCAAATCCTGGGCGTTGCGGCGCTCAGCCTCATGCTTGCCAAGTCGATCGTGTGGAGCCTGTCGCTCGGCTCGGGGACTTCCGGCGGCGTGTTGGCGCCGTTACTCATGATGGGTGGAGCGATCGGGGCGCTTGTCGGACAGGTGATCCCGGTCGGCACACCGGGTCTCTGGGCGATGGTCGGGATGGCCGGCATGATGGGCGGAACGATGAGATCGCCGTTCACGGCGATCATCTTCACCTTTGAGCTCACCTACGACGTCAAGACGTTGCCTCCCCTGCTCATCGCGTGCATCGCCTCGGAGCTGGTCACGGTGCTTTGGCTCAAGCGATCGATCTTGACCGAAAAGGTGGCGAGGCGAGGTCACCACCTGACCCGCGAGTATGCAGTGGATCCGTTCGAGATTCACAGGATCGCCGAGATCATGGTGCGGGACTTCGCGACGGCGGAATCTTCAACGCCAGTGAGGCAGCTCGGCGATCCCTCTTTCGCCGGTTTCAAGTGGTTCACTGAACACCGCGCCCTTCCTATCGTCGACTCCAACGGCAAGCTGTGCGGAATCATTACGCAGGGCGACTATCTGAAGGCGACCGAGCTTGAGAGCGATCCTGAGCTAACCGTTGCCGAGGCAGGCTCCGCCAACGTGGTGACAGTGGATGAGGACGATCTAGTTCGGGTTGCCGTCGTGAAGCTGCTCGGCTCCAACATCGAGCGCGTGGTGGTAGTTCGCGAGGGCAAGGCCGTGGGATACGTGGACCGATCGGACGTGATGGATGCCCGCATGCGATGGTACGAGGAGGAGCACATCCGAGAGAGGCACTTGAAACTGGGTCTGTCTTGACTCACTGAACACGTTCATATCGGGAAAACTGCTTGAATCGGAACACTTGGTTGTTCGTATGAACCTAGCGGGCTAACGAACAAGCGGTGCGTAGCTTAAACTGAAGGGGCATGAGTAGTTGGCGTGCGAGGTACGGAAAGGCCGGCGGCGTGGGAATCTCTTTCGCCGTTCTCTCCCTTGCCTGTGTGCAGACGTTCGGCGCAAGCCAGAAGCGCGTTCAGGCAAAGAAAGCCGCGCCGGCGACCTTCGGCGGAGACGTCCGTCCCCTCCTCACGAAATACTGCGTCTCGTGTCACGGCGGAAAAGAGCCGACTGCCGGCCTGGATCTCAGCAAGTTCGCCACGCCCGATTCGGTCGTCGACGACGGTACGACCTGGTCCAAGGTGCTCGACCGGCTTTCAAACGGCCAGATGCCGCCTTCGGGGATGCCTCAACCCACGGCGGCAGAGAAGTCGCGCGCCCTCGACTGGGTGCAGATGGCGCTACAGAACCAGTGCAAGCTTGCGGATCCTGGGCGCGTCACGATTCGACGCCTCAACCGCCAGGAGTACGACAACACGATCCGCGACTTGACGGGGCTGTCCATTCACGCCTCGGACGATTTTCCCTCGGATGACGTGGGATATGGGTTCGACAATATCGGCGACGTACTTTCAATTTCGCCGCTCTTGATGGAGAAGTATCTTAACTCCGCGGAGAACATTGCCCATCAAATAATCCAGACTCCTGACTCCAAACCTGTTCATATCAGTGCGGCGGAGCTGTCCGACGCAGCTAATTCGACCGTTTTGGACGAGGGCTGGCGTGAGTATTTCAGCTCCGGCGAATCCTCCAAGACGCTCGATCTTCCGCAGGGCGGCAAGTTCCGGCTGAAGATCGTTGCGGCCGCCGACCTAGCGGGCCCGGAGCAGCCGAAGATGGAAGTCAGCGTCGACGGAAAGCCGGTCGCGAACTTCGACGTCGACGTCAAGTTCCCGAACTACTCCGGCTTCACCGCGCCGGTTGAGATCGACGCCGGCAAGCACACGATCGGCGTCAAGTTCACGAACGACTACTACAACACGAGCGACCCTCCCGGAAAGCAGGATCGAAATCTCTACGTGGACTATCTGGAGCTGGCGGGACCGGAGGGAGCGAAGACGCCTCTCACGCCAGCCTATCAACGAGTCGTTCCCGAGCAGCCCACTCCCGCGACCATGGAGCACGTTGCCAAGCTGGATTTGCGCAACTTTGCCAGCAAAGCCTACCGAGAACCGGTCTCGGACGAAGAGCTTGGAAGGCTGATGAAGCTGTTCGACTTGGGCAAAAGCGGAGGCGGCTTCAACGAGGGGATGCAGGTCGCGATCGAAGGGGTGCTCTGCTCGCCAAACTTCCTGTTCAGAGTCGAACTGGACCCCAAGGCGACCGCCGGCAAAGTCCGGGCCCTCACCGACTACGAACTCGCGTCGCGCCTGAGCTACTTCCTCTGGAGCTCGATGCCGGACGACGAGCTGATGACTCTGGCTAAAGAAGGCAAGCTCCACAGCGAGGCCGTTCTGAACCAGCAGGTCAAACGAATGCTTGCCGATCCGAAGTCGAAGGCGTTGGCCGACGACTTCGCGGGCCAGTGGCTGCAGCTTCGAAAACTGGCGATCGTCGAACCGAACCGGCGGCAGTTCCCGAGCGTGAACGGGGCGATGAAGAAGGACATGGAGACCGAGACGAAGATGTTCTTCACCTCCGTGCTCCAGAACAACAGGCCCATCACTGATTTCATCGATGCGGACTACACCTACGTGAATGGTCCTCTGGCGAAGCTGTACGGGATGACCGGCGTGGAGGGCGGCGATTTTCGGCGTGTGAAGGTGGCCGAACCTCGCGGCGGCGTTTTGGCGCAGGCAAGCGTGCTCCTAGTCACGAGCAATCCCACGCGAACAAGCCCTACCAAGCGAGGCAAATGGGTTCTCGAGCAGATCCTCGGCACGCCTCCGCCTCCTCCCCCGCCTGGCGTCGGCGTGATTAACGACGAGCAGCATAAGATCAAGGCTGCGACGGTACGACAGCTGATGGAGGAGCATCGGAAGAACCCGATGTGCGCCGCTTGCCACGCCAAGATGGATCCCCTCGGGTTCGGATTGGAGAACTTCGATGCCGTTGGGCAGTGGAGGACCACGGACCACGACGCGCCGATCGACTGCAGCGGCGTCTTGCCAAACGGGCAGAAGTTCGACGGCCCCGCCGAGCTCAAGCAGATCCTGCTGCAGAGGAAGGATCTGTTTGCTCGAGCGCTCACCGAAAAACTTTTGACTTACGGTCTTGGGCGAGGCGTGGAAAGCGCCGATAGATGTGCCATAGACGGTATCGTGAAGCAGTCGAGCAAGAACGGCTACCGGTTCGCGAGCCTGATCACCGCAGTCGTCGACAGCGACCCCTTCCGCAAGCGCAAAGGAGAACTCACGAAATGAACACGATCGACAGACGGACTCTCTTGAAGGGCCTGGGTACCGTGATGGCGCTTCCGATGCTGGAGCGGATGCTGCCGACGAGCGCCTTCGCCGCCACGGCTCCTAAGGGACCCATCATCCGGAACGCGTATCTTTTCGTGCCCAACGGCGTCGAAATCACCCATTGGACGCCGGCAGCCGAGGGAACCAGCTTTGAGCTTCCGAATATTCTGGAGCCGCTCGCCGACGTCAAGAGCTCGCTGAACGTTCTCACCGGTCTCACCCAGCACTACGCTTTCGCCAACGGCGACGGACCCGGCGACCACGCCCGCTCATGCGCATGCTGGCTGACAGGCGTCCAGGCCCGGAAGACCAGCGGCGCGGACATCCGCAACGGCGTCTCAGTCGATCAGGTAGCGGCGCAGCATATCGGCCACCTTACGAAGTTTCCGAGTCTGGAGCTCGGATGCGAGCGCGGCGCGATCGGCGGCGACTGCGACAGCGGCTACTCGTGCGCCTATTCCTCGAACATCTCGTGGGCCGACGAAACGACGCCCGTCGCCAAAGAGGTCAACCCGCGCCTCGTCTTCGAACGGCTCTTCGGAAACGGGAATCCTAACGAGTCCAAGGAAAGCTTGGCGCGCCGGCAGCTTCTCAAGCAGAGCATCCTGGACTTCGTCTCGGAAGACGCGGCAAAGCTCAAGGGGCAGCTCGGCATGCACGACCTCCGCAAGATGGACGAGTATTTCACCGCCGTGCGGGAAATCGAAGAGCGCCTGGCAAGGTTCGATAACACGGCTGCTCTCGCGCAGCAAGTGGGCGCCGTGGAGCCCGCTGGAATACCTGGAGATTACGGCGAGCACATTCGCCTGATGACGGACATGATGATCCTGGCTTTCCAGACCGACCTGACCCGCACCTGCACGCTCATGTTCGCGAACGACGGTTCTAATCGAACTTTTGCGCAGATTGGGGTCCCGGAGGGCCATCACGACATGAGCCACCACGGCGGCGACCCGGTCAAGCTCGCCAAGAAGCGCGCAATCGACCGGTTCCATGTGGAGCAGCTAGCCTACTGCCTCAAGAAGATGCAGAGCATCAAAGAGCCTACCGGCGGCACCTTGCTGGATAACACGATGCTGGTGTATGGCGCCGGCATTTCCGATGGCAACGCCCACAACCACGACAACCTGCCGATTCTGATGGCAGGCAAAGCCGGGGGCAGAATCAAGACGGGCCGCCATGTCGTGTATCCGGACAACACCCCCTTGGACAACCTGTACCTGGACATCCTGGACCGCATGGGCGTTCCCACGGATCACCTGGGTGACAGTACGGGCAAACTTCAGGGCATTTTCTAAACAGCAAAAAAAGGGGGAGAAGTCCTTCCGAAACTTCTCCCAAGGTAGCTGTTTACTAGTGGGCTCGTTGGCCTACGTCCTGTACGACAAGAGGCTCGGCCGTAGGGTTCCGCTTGTCATGCATTGTTCATGCGAGATTCAGCTGTCTCTGTGTTAGCGGAGGGTGACCTGAGTGTTCGAGCTCGTGTCCACCCGGTCCTCGGCACTACTGACCGTCCCGCCATACTTCGCCAGCACGCCCATGATTTCGCTTTGGCTGACCTTGTCGTATTCGGGCATCACGCTCACGATCGCGCCGCCGCCTCTCAGCACCTGCTCATAGGTTTCGGCTTGGACGTCAGGTACGCCCTGATCCTTCAGGTAACCGGTAACGCCTCCGGCAACGGCTCCTGCCGCGGTGCTGGCTGCGGTTCCGCCCAGGGCGAGGGCAAGCGCGCCGCCGCCCAATACAATCCCAACACCAGGAACCAGGACCGAAGCGAGCCCGGCCAGAATTCCGACTCCCAAGCCTATTCCCGCGCCCTTTGCGGCTCCGCTGGCCGCATCGCCGCCGGTCGTCGTGGTGATGCCCTTCTCCGCGCTCGATTCTGCCTCATCGGCCGTCATCGTGTGCTTGCCGTCGTTTGTCGAATAGCCGTTTGGAAAGATGATGCTGAGGTGGTCGGCTTTCACGCCGTAGTCCATCAGCGCACCCGCGGCCTTCTCGGCCATCTGCGGCGTTTCAAATGACGAATAGATCGTGCTTAACATGTTGTTTTTTCCCCTTTTCAACCGTGGACCCGCAGGTCCTGCTGGTTGGGACCGGGGAACATAGCTCGGCTGTTCCCGCGGTTGGGACCGACTGGAGCTTTTGGGAGTACGCGTCCGCGGTTTGAATTGCGAGCAAACTCTCTACGAGCTGAGAGTCCCGCCTCGGGCGGTAACGAATCTCCCCAAGAAGCTACGGAGTAGCCGGCTTCAGCTCGATGTGCCTGAGGTTCATCACCGCTTCACCCGGTTTGTTGATCACGAACACCTTGAGCGTGTGCCTACCCGGTGAAAGGGTGATCGTGCCGTCCAGGTCGGCCGTCGCGTATCGCTGCCACCCTTCCGTCGCTTTCACGTTCCCTTTCAAGCCGGTGTCTTTGCCATCGACCTGGATGCCGAACGTGCTCCCAGGTGTGGCGGCGTCGCAGGCGTAGGTCACAGACACGACATACCGACCCTCGGAAGGCGAGTTGAGCTTCCAGCTCGCGGTCGCGTCCCGGTCGAACCACCAGCCGACATTCGCGTTCCGGCCGCTGCCCTCGATCTGGATTTGGCTGCCGCTGAGCTCGGAGTCGACGGCGTTCAACTCGAAAGCGCCGCCCGGAGATGGGGCAACGGTGTACTCCGGCTCGACCACCGCGGGACGCCCCTCCAAGTCGAGCTCGATAGCCGTCGAGATGGGATCGACAGTCCTCGGCATTGGGACGTAGACGGTCCCACTCGAGTCTTTGATGAGATTCAGCTGCTCACCCGTCGCCAGCACATGTGCCGACTTCACCCGCGTCTGCAAACCGCTCAAAGCGATGCCCAGGTGGCTTTCCGGCCAGTTGAAGACGTTCATATAGAGCGTGTTGTCCTTGACCGTGAGACGGCCATCGAAGGGCGTTCGCTTGTACGGGCTGGCTTTGGCGCCGTAGATGCTCTTTCCGTTCATTTTGAGCCATTCGCCCATCGCCTTCAGCCGCTCCACCTCTGGTCCGGGAATGACGCCCGTGGGCTCCGGGCCCACGTTCAGAAGATAGTTGCCTCCTTTCGAGGCAATGTCGATCAGGTTGTGGAGCAGAGTCTCGACCGACTTGAAGTTGGTGTCGAAGTATTTGTAGCCCCATGTGTCGTTGATCGTCATGCACGTCTCCCAGTCGCGGTCGCCAAAGCCGTTGGCCGGAATCGTCTGCTCGGGAGTTTCCGTGTCTCCAGGCACGCCGTTGCCCAATCGGTTGTTGGCGATCAGGCCGGGATCCTCTGGAAAGGCGGCAGTGAGCTCGCGGATATCCTCGTCCGACATGTCCACCGACGTGTCCCACCAGAGAACCGCCGGGTGATACTTCGTGAGAAGCTCGCGAACCTGGGGCGCGGCGATCGTCTTGACGTACTGGTGGAGGTCGCCATCTTGCGCGGGATCCCAGTGGCCTCCATAGGCGGCTCCGCCGGCGTGGTGCCAATCTTGTGCCTGCGAGTAGTAGACACCGAACTTGATCCCGGCCTTCTTGCAGGCCGCGGCCATCTCGGCGATCGGGTCACGCTTGAATGGAGTCGCGTCGTAGATGTTGTACCGGTCGGTCGCCGTGTGGAACATCGCAAAGCCCTCATGGTGCTTCGCGGTCATCACGATGTACTTCATGCCTGCCGCCTTGGCGATTCCCACCCACTCGTCGGCGTTGAACTGGACCGGGTTGAACTGCTTGGCAAGCTCGGCGTAGTCCGCGACGGGGATCTTGAGGTCGTGCATGATCCACTCGCCGATACTCGGAGTGCGCCGCCCCTTGTACTCGCCGGCCGGGACCGCATAGAGTCCCCAGTGGATGAACATGCCGAACCGAGCTTGCCGCCACCAGCGCATGCGCGCATCGCGGTGCGCCTTCGTTTCGCCTGCGTTCGGGTCTTTTGATTGCTGGTGAATAGGTTGAGTGGCAAGCGAAAGGCCGATGAGAGCGGCGGCAGCGGCAATGAAGGGCATGTCCTATTCTCGCTCAACCGCTTTGGCAGTTGCCAGACGTGGCCGCCGCTGGCTGCCTGCAAAGGGATGCTCAACCAAAACTCCTTGTGCTTGGCGGATGTCGCGGGGATTCCAAGCCGCCGCTGAGCATCGAGGCTGTTAAGCCGCGAGGGGAATCTCTTTCGTCTCCGACTTGAGCTTGGCAGACTGCACGCCGAAGTCCCAGCTCGAGAAGTCTGTGAGGGCCTTCGCGTAAGCCGACGGAGCGTAGAGGTCTTCTGCCGCGGCCAGCGCAGCCTTTCTAAGCCGGTCCTGCTTCGGCATGTCGTCGACCAATCGGGCGATCGCTTGCGAGAGCGTAAACGAGTCGGCATCGACCACCGTGTCGGTAATCGCCTGCACATGCTCGGCGTCCAGCCGATTGCTTGCGCTCATGTACTCGGTCACGATCGTAGGCAGTCCGTGCCGAAGCGCCGCCGCCAACGAGCTGCTGTTGAGATTGACCGAACCCATCATCGGCAGCACACAGATATCGGAGCCGTGCAGCCACAGGGAGCCCAGAACGCTGCCCGCGGGATAGTCTCCCGTAAAAATGACGCGGTCCTGCAAGTCCAGCTCGGCCGTAAGCGACTTGAGCGAGTCGAGATAGCCCGTGTTGAGCGTGCTTTCAGCGCCGGCGATCACAAACTTCAGATTCTTTCGGTCTCGCAGCTTGTCGGCCGCCTCTATCAGCATCTCAACCCGCTTGTCCTTGCGGAGGTAGCCGAAAAAGGTGATGAGCACGTCTCCCTCGCAAGCGCCCAGAAGCCTTCGCCCTTCCCTACGCGATTCCTTTGTGAAGGGCGCCATCACAAAAGTGGAGCAGGGCGGAAGCGTTACGAAGTTCTCGGTCGACACATTGCCTCTCTGCGAAACGACGTTCGCATGGTCGAGGGAAAGGCAGACGATCCGGTCCGACGAAAGAAGCGATCCGTAATGTTCGCTGAATGCGCCGTGCGACGAGACGCGCCTCATGACAGACAGGGCGGCAGTGACCGGCACGAAGCGGCGCCTCGCAAACCCGGTCTCGTTCTCGATGATTGTAACGACCTTTCCCTGATAGCCCATCTTTTTCAGCATCCAGGGCAGGAAGGTAATCGCAGGATGTCCGTCGCCAAGGTAGTAAACATACACGAGGGCGACTACGTCGGCCTTCTCTCGCATCGCCGTCTTGGCGATCTTCCAGACTTCCTTCCAACCCCAGGTGGTCGCCAGCGGAATCACCTTGGGACGCGTCTCCTGCGCGGCAGAAGTCCTTGGTCCGACGACGGTTACCTCATGGCCTTCGGCCAGAAGAGCCTTCCCGATCTCCTCGAGGAAGTCGGCATCGGGAAAAGGTGTGGGCGGGTAGAAGCCCGTGAGTAGAATCTTCATTGAGCTTGCGCCTCCCAAGATAAGGATTATCGGAGTGTCAGCAACAAAGCTCCATGTCGCTTTTAGGGGCCCGACAGCGGCTCGCTGGGGTGAAGACCTGAACTGCAATCTCTCCATGTTGCGTGGAGTTCTTCGCGGTTCGGACCGGACGACCCCCCAACCGAGTTATTGAGGTCTGCGCTAAGCCTACGGCAGACATCTCCGAAAAGAAAGGGGCTGCATTGCAAATCCCTCCTGCCTCAACGCTGCCACACCCTCTTAGGGAAGGCCGGAGAAGCCCTGTTGATTCGACCCCAGATAGGTGCTCCGGTCGCGATGCTAGTGCTTGCCCTGGTCCAGGTTGTGGAACGTGCCCATGAGGGTCTTTTCCGCGCCGGAGCTGTCTCCGCTTTGGATGGCTCGCAGAGCCATCGTCACCTCTTGGGCTTCGGCGGTTCGACCTTCTCCGGCTAGGAGCATTTGAGTCTTCTGAAGCTCCTGGATGGCGCCCATTTGGGTGATCATGCCGGTCTTGAGGCCCATGATCGTCTTCTCCACCACTTTTGAGGCGAGCGCGACCTGTGCGGCGCTGGCGACCAACGGATTTTGCGGCGATGAGTAGCGCGAAGCGTCGGCGGTGAACTCGATCACGAAGTCGAGGTCGACCGACTCGTTTTTGCCCGCGAGGAGGTCCTCGTAGGTCAGGCGCCCGCCGGCGACGCGGTACCAACCCAGGGGGTGGTTCGAGAACTCGAAATCGAAGACTTGTGAGATGGTCGCGCCGCGCTCGATGTCGGTGAGAGGCAACGAAACCTCGTTGCCGCCGGCAGGCTGCGGCGCACGGATCGTGACCCATCGGGCCGGCTTGACCGTGAGATGCATGTTGCGCGCGACGGTGGTCATCAACTTGTCCAGTTCCACGCGAAACACGTCGGGGATCATCTGCGGCTGCGGAATGTAGTAGTAGTTCCCTCCAGCCCTCTTGGCCAGCGCCGAGAGAAGCTCCTCGTTATAGTCGGGGCCAAAACCGAGGAAAGTGGCCGTGATGCCGCGCGCCTTGATCTCCGCGGCATGCTGCGTTAGCGCGCCGAAGTCTTTGATGCCTGCTGTCGGGTCGCCGTCGGTGAGCACCACCATTCTGGTCGCCCGGCCTGCCTCTTGGATGCTCATAACCTGCTGCATACCCAGCGAGAGGCCGTCGTACAGGTTGGTGGTGTTGCCCGGCATGAGGCGAGCGATGCCGTCCTTGATCGGCTGCTTGTTCGTGACCCGCTGAGGCGGCATGAGAACGTCGACCACCTCCTCGAACGTGACGATGCTGAGCACGTCGTTCGGGGTGAGCATGTCCAGCACGTAGTTGCAGGCCTGCTTGACGTAATCGAGCGGTGCGCCTTCCATGGATCCAGACCTGTCGATGACGAGACAGAGGTTGAGCGGGGTGCGCGTGGATGCGCCGCCGAAGCCGACGCCCGGCGCGACGCCGGCCGCCGTGAGCTCCAGAAGAAACTGCTCGCGCGCTGGGCCGTTGGCCATGGACGCCTCCCTGCCCGGAACGATCTGCACGTTGAGGGCCTGACCAGGGCTCACAGCGCTCATGGCGGTCGTTTTGAGCGGGTCGTAGCCGGCTCCGGCAGCGGGCATGCTCGTCATGGCCCGCGTGCGGTTCGGGTCCAGTGAGGGCGGGGCCGCGAACTGTGTCTTATTCGGGTCGAAATGTTGGGTCGGGTCGCTCATGGGTTATCTGGTAGAGAGTTTGACTTTGTTGCCACCGGGGGAGGCCCCTCTCCCGGTGTCTCATGCTGCCAACCGAACCGCCGAATTCCACGAGATCCTCTTCTTGGTTCAATTGGCTCATGACGCTATGGTAGGGCGGGGTTTGGCAGGGTGGAAGTTCATTAGGCGGACTCCACTCGAAACGACGTGCCTCCAATCTTAATGACGTCACCCGTGCGGGCTTCGGCGTTTTGGACCCGTTGGCCATTGACGAAGGTGCCGTTGGTGCTGCCGAGGTCGGTCACCGACACTCCGGAAAAGCCGGGCGAGACCGACGCGTGGCGGCGTGATGCGTTGACGTCTCCAGTCAGGCGGATACCGCTCGCTTCCCTTCCGACCTCGATGGGACCTCCGATCGGGAACCTCTGTCCGGCAACGGAGCCATCCAGCGCAACGAGGGCAAAACCGGGCGCCACGGCCGTTGGAGCGGGCGTTGCAGCCGGCGTCTGCTGATAAGCGACCGTCTGGTTTCCCGGCAAAGGCTGCGGGACCGGAGCTGCCGGATAGCCCGGCGTGAGCTGGGGCATCGGCTGCTGCGGAAGCGCGTGCGCATAGGCTTGCCCGCGCTGCATGTCCGGAGCATAGACGGGCGCCGGCGTACCCTTCACCAAAAACCGAAGCGCAAAACTGCCGATCTGAATGATTGCACCCGGCGTGAGAATCGCCTGCTGAATTCGCTGACCGTTCACATATGTGCCGATTGGCGAACCGCCGTCGCTCAAGACGTATTGGCTTCCCTGCTTTTGAATGACCGCATGAACGGGAGCGACATTGGGATCGCCTCTGAGCGGAACACTCGCACTCTCATTGCGTCCGATGAAGGTTTGGGCGGAGTCGATCGACCACTCCTTGTACTCGTTTCGGCCGTAGTCGATTCGCAGCCAGGCACTGCGCGTCCACCGCTCGACCAGGCCGATGAACAGCGCGATCGAGGCTCCGGTGATGGTAAACGCCACGGCGCGCGAGGCGATGCCGACCTCCCCCGAGTGCTGACCTTTGAGGGAAAGGATGGTCGCCGCCAGAACGTATCCGATCGGATCGAACACTAGACCGCCGATCCCTGCCCCAAGCAGACCACCGAGCGCCCCTTGGATGGTTCGCTTGCCGGTAAGCGAGCTCGCCCCAATTCCCGCGCCAAGCGCCAACCCCCAGATCGCGAAAACCAAGGTTCGAGGCGGAATCTTGGCGAACTCGTTGCCGCTGACAAAGATGCTGGCTCCGAAGATCGTGTCCTCGATGCGGCCCCCTATCGAATAGCCAAAGAGGCCGGCTACAACCCCGAACAGGAGGCCGAGCCCAAAGCCGCGAAGCGTGTGCACCTTGCCGCCTCGCGTGTAGCCGTCGTACCCGCCGATAACGAAGCCGATCGCAGCGCCGAAAAGCGCGATAAGCTCGATTTCCCAGGTTCCCCAGGCCTCGCTTCCCATGCGCGGAGCCAGAGGCTCCATGATCGCCCACGCGAGCAAGCCGGTTGCTCCACCTGCGAGAAACTTGGCGAGTAGCGAACCCATTGAGACCTATCCCTGGTAGCGAAACTTGGAGGAGCCGAACTGTACGCTGTCTCCGGGCCGAAGGACTGCCGGCGATTGAATCTGGGCGCCGTTCACAAATGTGCCGTTCGTGCTGCCAAGATCGGTGAGAATCACCTCGCTGCCCTTTCTGACGAGCTGAGCGTGACGCCTGCTTACGCTGGTCTCGGCGGTGAGGCTCAAGCCCAAGCCCGCCTCTCGACCCACAACCGTTTCGCCCTCGATCAACGGAATGGCGACGCCGGAGTCCGTGACCAACGACGGTTCGTGCAAGACCGTCGTGGAGATTGTCGGGGCCGCTGGAACCGGTATGGGAGCCGCATCGTCGAGGATGATCTTCTGGATCGGCTGGGGCGGAGGCGTCGGGTCGGGCACTGCCGGCGTAACGGCCGCGGCGCCTTGGTCGCCGGGTTTCGGCACCTGAACGCCCAGCTGCTCCAGCTTCTCCGACACCGTGCCGGCGTTGTTCTTCATGTACCGCATGATCCCGTAGCCGATTCCCACGGCGATGGCGATCGCCAGCAGGTATCCGACGGCTGTTCCGACCGGGTTGGCGCTTGGCTGGGATGAGGAGGGCGTTCCGGGAGCCGCGGGACCTTGCGAAGCTGGCGCTGTCGTCCCGGCCGGAGAAGCCGGCTTGGTTGCCGTTACCGTATCGACGACCTCGCCGATGGCCATTTCGAACATTGGCACAAGGTCGTTGCGCTGCATGGGCGCTTGGAATATCTCTGTAATCGAGTCCGAGCCACCGCCCGATTTCCTGTAACGGACCGTAACGATGAGCCTGCCGGGGTTGACGGCAAAGAAGTTCGCCGCGCCTTGCGACTGCGAATCGATGATTTGCGTGGGGTGGTCGTGACCATCGTTCAGCTCGACCTGACCTGCGGCGATGGGCTGGCCATCATGCCTGGCATCGATTTCGACCGCCGCGATCAAATTGAAATCTTGCGGTTTGGGAGCCCACTCACCCGTGACCTTCGAGATTGGAGTGGTCGCGAGGTTTCCCGTCTTTCGATCCCAAACCGAAACATGATCATCGGCGGCGTTGGGAGTGACGTCCACCTTGCCGCCCTGGCTCGTAGTCGGCTTGGCGGGCGCTTCCGTGGGAAGGCCATGCGACGCGAAGATGGCGAAGTCGCCGCCTTGCGGAACTTCGACGGAGACGGTCTTCTGAGCGAGGGCCGACACGGCGGCCTGCACGAAGAGGCAAATCAGCAGCGCTTTCTTCAGCACGTCCCAACTATCTTAGCGCGTGCCCTGGGAAGGGCATTCGCCACATCGATGGCGGAGTACCCGACGCATCCCAAATCCATGGCGCACATGTCGGCGGCGTATCCGTGCCAATACATGCCGCATGTTGCCGCGTAATAGGAGGGGAGCTCCTGGGCGAGAAGGGTGCCGATGACGCCGCTCAGCACGTCACCCATGCCGCCCGTCGCCATTCCCGCGTTGCCCGAATGGTTCACCATCATGGGCTGACCTGGCTCTCCAACGATGGAGTAAGGGCCCTTGAGCAGAATGCACTGCTCGAACTTGTCGACTGCATGCTGAACAGACAGGAAACGGTCGCACTGAAGTTCGGCAACGCTCAATCTCAGCAATCGGCTCATTTCTCCCGGGTGGGGCGTCAGGACGCATTCGGCCCTTGGAAGACTCACCCCCAAGCTGATCGCGTTGAGCGCGTCGGCATCCACGACGCACGGTTTGTCCCATTTTTGGAAGATTCGCGAGAGGAATTCGATGACGGGAGGGTCGTGGGAGAGGCCGGGACCAAAGACCCCCGAATGGTATTTGCGGCCGCCCTCCAGAACCGTGTTGGCCGCGTCCGGTGAAACGACGCCGTCTCGTTCCGCCAAAGGCAGCAGCAAGACCTCCGGGAGCTGTGCGGCAACCGCGTCGCAGACCGACGGAATGGCGGCGACGGTGACCAATCCCGCTCCGGAGCGGATCGCGGCGGAGGCCGCCAGAGTTGCCGCTCCCCGCATTCGATAGGAGCCGGCCACGATCAAGATCGAGCCGTTTTCGCCCTTGTGACTGGAGCGGAGCCGTTCAGGAAGCAGGTTGGCGACCCAGTCGTTGTCGACCAGCCGCGCGGAGGTCGGCTCGCCCAGCAGGTCCTTTGGGTAGCCGATCTCGGCGACCGACCAGTGACCGGAGTGCTCCATGCCGATGCCTTCAAAGAGGAACGGCTTGGGCAGACCCATGGTGACCGTCCGAACGGCCCACACGCTCTCCTCGAGCTCTTCACCCGTGTCGCACTGAATGCCGCTGGGGACATCCACGGCGACGGCGGCGACGCCGCTCCGGTTGATCGCCTGGATCGCGACGCGGATGGGGCCTCGGACGTTGCACTTCGCGCCGGTGCCCAGAAGCGCGTCGACGATCAGGTCCCTGCATCCCACGCATTCGATTTTTCGGGTCCACCGCTCGTCGGAGGCGAAGATCGCCTCCACCTTCTGCGCGCGGGCCACCGCCATCTGTTCGGCCGCGCCGGGCGAGAGTTCCGACTCCTCGGCGGCTACGAGGCAGTCCACCACGTAGTTGTGCTCTTTACAGAGGCGGGCGACCACAAAGCCATCGCCCCCGTTGTTGCCCTTTCCGCAGAAGACGGTAACGCGTCCACCGTGCGGGAGCATCTCTCGAACCGCCTCGAACACGGCCAGCCCGGCCCGCTCCATGAGCACCTTTGCCGGAATCCCGAACTCCTCGGATGCTCTCCGGTCGATGCTCTTGCTATGTTCGCTGGTCGCGATCCACATCTTTGAAAACTCGGGCTACGCCTGCCTGCGTAGCGTTCTACGCTTGCTTACTGCCAGGCGTCACCCGGGACACCTGAAGCAGCCTCAGGTCACCTCCGCAGTTCGCATGAACGTATCGACGCCGCCTTGGCAGCCGGCGGCTTCGCACGATGGTCGCGCCGCAGCGGAGGCATCTGTAATCCACCTGTTGACGCCGCACGTTCCGGTCGACTTCGTAGTTATGCCGCACCTTCGGCTCCAGCCCAAGGTCGAACATCGCGCGCTTCCAGCCGTTCCCATGGCCCCGCTCCCTTTCGCCGTGTCTGGCGATGGCCAAGAGGTGGGCGTACTCATGGCCGACCGTCTCCCTGACAGCCTCTTCCGTCTTCAGAACCGTGCAACTCAGCCCAATGGTGCCGGTCCGATAGTAGGCCATTCCAGCAGTGACCCGGTAGCTCTTCCATACCAGTTTCGGAACGTAGCCCATCGGGAAACGGTCGCACAATTGGAATAGATGGGTTACAGCGATCTCCACAAGGAGCGAGTCCGGCATGCACTCCAGTTTACAAAGCTGCGGGGGAGGCCCTAAAAATTACTGGGAACAAACCGACAATTACTCGTAAGTTTCCGGGTACGACCCATGACCACTCCCATTTCTTCCGCCTCTGAGAACTATGCACCGCTGAACATGGCAGTGCTGGTCGTCGAAGACAACGAAGTAAACCGAAAAGTCGCCGAACGGCTGCTCGACAAGTTCGGCTGTCTGCACGTTTCAGCCGAGAACGGGCTGGAAGCGCTTGAGTGCGCCGGATCGCTCGTGTTCGATGTGATTCTCATGGATTGTCAGATGCCGATCATGGATGGCTACACGGCGACGACAGAACTGCGGGCGCGCAACAATCGGAGCCGGATCGTGGCGATCACGGCTGACGGCGATCGGGACCGTTGCCTTCGAGCCGGAATGGACGACTACATTCCGAAGCCCGTCAGAGCGAAGGAGCTCTATGCAGTGCTGTGCCGGTCCTGCTCGAGCGGATCGGCGTTGGCGGCTTAGCCGTACGGGTTTCCGCGTTCCAGCGGGCTAACTGCTACCTGACCAGGCCGCGAAACAGGAGTCGGGGCCGGCTCCGGAGAGAGCCGTCTGCGTGAGGACGCCTCGATTTCTGCTGCGACTATCCAATACCACCAGCATTGGGCGAAGACGCGGGCGCCTTCAAGCGCCACTGCTCCGCGCAGGGTATCGGCAGTGCCGACCAAGATCCGATCGAGCTCCTTTGGATCGGTCATTCAAGCGTCCAGCCTCACCTAAGAGTATATGACGTGCATCGACGAGCCTCAACAACGCCAGACTCGGCCCAAGTTATCAGCCCTTTAGCATCCACTGGATCTCTTCAGGGGTGAGCGACTTGGCAAAATCTCCGTCTTTGGCCAGCAACGCCCCAGCCAGATTCGTCTTCTTCTCCTGAAGCTGGATGATCTTCTCCTCGATAGTGTTCGCGGCGACCAGTTTGTAGACGAAAACGGGCTTGTCCTGCCCGATCCGGTGGGCGCGGTCGGTGGCTTGGTTCTCGACCGCGGGGTTCCACCACGGGTCGTAGTGAATGACGGTGTCTGCCGCAGTCAGGTTAAGTCCCGTGCCACCGGCTCGCAAGCTGATCAGGAAGATGGGGACTTCGCCGGCTTGGAACCGTTTTACGGGCGTAGCCCGATCCTTGGTGTTGCCGGAGAGGCGGACCCACGCGAGGCCCTGCTCTTTGAGGCGCGGCTCCATCAGGTCCAGCATGCTCGTGAACTGGGAGAAGACAAGGGCGCGCCTTCCTTCGGAAGCGAGCTCGGAGAGCATCTCAACGAGGCGATCCAGCTTGGCGGATTCCGGAGCCTCATCGGTCTTGAGCAACTTCGGATCACAGCACACCTGCCGGAGCCTCAGCAGAAGCTCGAGGATCTCCATGCGGCTCTTATCCCAACCGCGGCTCTCGACCGCCTCTCTCACACGCTGCTCGACCGTCAGCAGCAAGGCATCGTAAAGGTCCCGCTGCGCGTCGTCGAACTCGATGCGATCGACGATGACCGTCTTGGGAGGAAGTTCCTTGACGACCTCCTCCTTGGTGCGGCGAAGAATGAACGGACGGATGCGGCGGGCCAACAGCTCGCGGGCTGCATTGCTGTTCTGATTCTCAATGGGAAACCGGAACTCACGACGGAACTCCGTGAGCCCGCCCAGCAAACCGGGCATGGCGAAACGAAACAGTGACCAGAGCTCGTCGAGGTTGTTCTCAATAGGCGTTCCGCTGAGGGCGACGCGATAGTTCGCTTTCAGCTCACTGGAAGCTTTCGCCACGTTCGTTGTGGCGTTCTTGACGTTTTGCGCCTCATCCAAGACGATCGCGTGGAACTCGTAATCGATCAAATCTTGACGATCTCGCGCGAGGAGAGGGTAGCTGGTTAGCACGATATCGTATCGGGGGATCGAGACGAAGTCCATCTTGCGGTGAGGGCCGTGGAGCTTCAGGACCTTCAAGGTGGGCGTGAACCGTTCGATCTCGGCGAGCCAGTTCGGAATCGTGCTTGTCGGGCCGACGATCAACACCGGATGGGTTACGAGGCCGGCCTTCTTCTGGCGCGCGATGTGTGCGAGGGTTTGGACCGTTTTCCCAAGGCCCATGTCGTCTGCCAGGATGCCGCCGAAGCCAAACTCCGATAGGAAGTCAAGCCAGCCCACACCTTCGCTTTGGTAGGGGCGCAAGTCTCCCTTGAAAGTCGCGGGGGGCTTGGCCGGCTGAA
>DASZPA010000079.1:0-1673 GCA_035550555.1 Fimbriimonas sp. | reverse complement strand
CCCACCCTACGGAAGTATTCCAGAGTGCTCAATCGATGTAGGGTGGGCCGAGCAAAGCGAGGCCCCATACGCGAAAGTTAAGGGATTTTCGGCTGGAAAAAATGGGAAAACTCCTGTTCCATCACGGGTTGTGTCAAAACTCACGGTGGAAGAAGGAGTTTCCCGATGGAGATCTTGCGCACGGCTGCCCGTACGTTGCAACGGATTTTTGGATCCGAACTCAATGCGATGACTGCCACTACGAAGGTGATCAAACGGAAGCGAAAATTCGACGCGGTCACACTGTTGCGGACGCTCGTTATTACGGCGCTGAAGCATCGCGTCCCCAAGCCAGCCGATTTCAAGCGGACCGCCTTGCAGTTCGGTGTCGATGTTTCCAAGTCGGCCATCCCCGCACGCTTTACCGACGATCTGGTCGATTTCCTGCGGGCGGCTCTGGATCTCGCCATCGGACAACTGCTCACGGCCAAGCAGGAGGCCCTCGCCTCGCTCCACGGCTTTACAGCAATCTACCTGGGAGATGCCACGACCCTGCCCTTGCCCGACGAGTTCGCCTCGCAGTTCCCCGGGTGCGGCGGTACGGCCGGGTTCGGCCGCGCGGCCCTGAAAATTCAACTGCTGTGGGAAATCCTCTCCGGCAGGGTGCAACAGCTGATCATCCAGGCCGGCAAGTGCAGCGACGCCACCAGTCCGATCGCCCGCAAGCTCGTGTCCGCCGGAGCGCTGCAGATCTTCGATCTGGGCTACTTCTGTCTCAACCGCTTCCGCCGCCTGATGAACGCCGGAGTTTCCTGGATCTCTCGGCTGCAGTACGGTGTGACAGTGTACGACGCCGAGGGCCGGGAACTGTCTCTGCTGGATTACCTGCAACACCGTTACGAAATGGGCGAAAGGCTCATCGACATCCCGATCATTCTGGGTGCGGAGAGTCGCCTGCACTGCCGGCTCATCACCGTGCGGGTTCCGCCGGAGACGGCGGGGCGGCGGCGACAGGCGGCCCACGACAAAGCCGCCAAGCACGGCCGTGCGGCGACGCAGGAATACCTGCAGTGGCAGGACTGGACGATCTTCGTGACCGATTGCCCACCCGAACGGCTGACGTGGCAGGCGGTGGTCGTTCTTTACCGCACTCGTTGGCAAATCGAACTCATGTTCAAAGTTTGGAAATCGCACAATGGATTGGGTGTGCACCGGCCCGAAGCGTCGCCGCAAGAGCGACTGGCGATGGTCTACATCAAGCTCATTGGTGCGCTCGTCCAACATTGGGTTCTCTTGACGGCGACATGGTCGCACAAGGACCGAAGCTTGATGAAGGCAGCGGACACCTTCCGTGAGTGGATCAACAACTTTGCCGAGGCCCTCGACGACTTGCAGAAGCTAACAGCCCTACTGGAACGTCTTCAGGAGATCCTCCAAGGCGACCGCGTGGAGACCCGACACAAGAAACCCAGCCACTTCCAACTCCTTGAGGAGCCGGAGCTTCTGGAGTGGGCGACCTAAACTTTCGCGTATGGGGCCTCGCTGCGCTCGGCCCACCCAACGAATCTATCCATTGATTTGTCCAAACGTTATTTACTACCGTCGCTGGTAAAGGAATACGAGCAGGTCGCTCAGCTCCTGTGCCGACATCGTCTTCTCGAGCCCCTGGGGCATGAGCGAGGTCTCCGACGGCT
>DASZPA010000078.1:0-13579 GCA_035550555.1 Fimbriimonas sp. | reverse complement strand
TGCTCCGACTCGGGAGCGCCGGCGATCAGCGGAAATGTGGCAAGAATGATCGGCACCGCGCCGCGGAGTCCCGCCCAAGACACAAACAGCTTTGCGGAGGCGGGAACCTTGGTGAAGGCAAGGCTCACGAATACCGCGACCGGGCGCGCGATCAGGATAAGGAACAGCGCCAAAACCACGCCCGGCAAGGCGATCGTGGCCATCTGCTTGGGAAACACGAGGAGCCCGAGCAGCACAAACATGACGATCTGAGCCAGCCACGCCAGCGCGTCGTGAAACTGCAGCAGACTGCTCCGATGGAGGAAGTTTCGACTCCCCATCACCACGCCCGCCACATACACGGAAAGAAACGAACTCCCGTGCAGCTCACCTGCCCCTCCGAACGCGGCCAACGCGGTGGCGATAGTGATGACCGGATACATGCCGTCGTAGTCGAGCCGCAGCCGGTTCACCAGCCAAACGCCTCCAAAACCGGCAGCGAGCCCCACGGCTAAGCCAATCGGCATCTCGAGCAGCAGTTGCTGGCCGATTTCCCATGGCGAGTGGATGGCGTGGGTGCTGAGCCCCGTGATTGCCGTTGTGAGGAAGGCGGCCAGCGGATCGTTCGTGCCCGACTCGAACTCGATGAGCGGCGCCGCCTCGTGTTTGAGCTTCAGTCCCGAGGTCCGCAGAATCGCGAACACAGCCGCCGCGTCGGTAGACGACACGATCGCGCCCAGAAGCAGCGCCGGCATCAGGTCCAAGCCGATGAACTTGTAGGCGAACGCCGCCACCAGCGCAGCCGTGATGACCACGCCAAGGGTCGCCAGACTGAGTCCGCGCCACACCACGGGGCGTAACTCGCTCCACTTCGACTCCAACCCTCCCGCGAATAGGATCAGCGCCAGTGCGATAGTCCCAACCGTCTTCGTGAGGTGGACGTCCTCAAAGTGGATTCCGCCTGGACCATCAGACCCGGCCAGCATTCCCATCGCCACGAAGAACAGGAGAGAAGGCACGCCGTACCGAGCTGAAACCTTACTCGCCAGCGCGCAAAGCAGCAGAAACCCCGCCACCAGGACCAGAACTGCTTCTAAAGAAAGCCCCGTGCCCACGAGGCCAGTGTATCCGGGCAGTTCCCAGAAGCCTCTGCTAACTCAAGGTCTCGCCCGGCACGATCCTGAATCCTCGCTGCTCGACCCAATCGACGCTGGTAGCGCAGCTGGCGTCTGGCAGGTGCTTCCATAAAGCGCGTAGGCCGATGCCCGCCGATCCAAAAATGAGCTTATTCGTATCGGGATCGTCGAAATATCCGGAGTGGCAATCCTTTCCGAGCTGCCGCGCACCGTAGAAGGCAACGTACGAAATGAGTCCCAGTATCTGCCGCCAAAGGTTCGGTTTTTGCCGGCCCCTCAAGTTTGAGAGGCGCCGCTTCCCGTCGCGGTCCGTAAACTCGGTGCAGTCGATGTAAGTGAAAAGGCGGGCCACCTGATCCTCCGGAGTTGCCACGCCACCACACCGCTTCTCCAAGCCGGCCAGGGTAGTCGGCCCAATTCGGAGACTTTTGTTGAGATTGGAAGGCATCCGGTAAAGGCCGGGCGCTTTCGTGCGAACTTGGACGTCGGCTAGACGCACAGCATTTTTTTCCAATCTGCTGGGCATTCCCAAGTAGTTCGCTGAAATCGAAATAAGCCCAACGACGACATCGCCACCGTTTGAGAACAGGTACGCCTCGCGACACCGGCGAATCGAGGGGCCAAGAAAGTTCGCGCGCCCGCTGAGCAATGCCAACGCGGGAATATCGGGGGACACTAGAACCAACCTGAGCAGGCATAGGCAATGTCCGATCGCTCCCGAGGGCGTGGCATCCGCTGGACGTTCGCTGCGTTGAGGGGCTCTGTACTCTCCCAAGTCCTGAAGGGGCTCAAGGTCGGAATCGGTCGTTGGCTCCTTGGCGGATGTGTCTTCAGGAGGCTTCGGTTTGGCGGTGACAGCTCGAATAGAGCCTTCCTCGAAAAGGTCCGACAAAATGCGCACCGAAGTCGTCACAACAAGCGCACCCATGCTGTGGCCAACAAAGGAAAGGTTGATCCGGTCTCTTAGGCCCAAGGTGGTGTAAAGCTCATCATCCAGTCGCCGCACGAACTCGACCAAGTCGAGGCTGCCGTAATTAACCGCGCGGTACGCGTCTCGGTAATAGACGGAAGAGCGCAGGAGCGCGTATCCGAAGAGGAACGTGACCAGCCCCCATCCAAAGTAATCCAGCCCACTGCGGTGCCACAACAGGACGATCGCTATCCCGACAATCAGAGATAGAAGACCGATTAAGAACGCAAGCTTCAGGATTGGATGAGCTGAGGTCAACGTCCCGGACCACGACATGAACAGCTTCTCCGAAGGCCACCGGTAGCCCACAAAGAAGAGGTCCCCGTCATTGAGAGGCGCCTTTGAGGTTTCCTGCGCGGCGCTCTTAATGCGATCGATCGCATTGTCGGGCGTGTTGCCGTAGCCATGCGAAAAGATCACCACGTTGGGGCAATGCCCCTGTTGAATCCTTCCAGCTATCTGCGATGCAAAAGACGACAAGTTGCGCCTGGTTTCGTCGATATCAACGAAGTCTCCAACCTCCTTTGCCGAGACAGCCGGCAAGTCCACCTGGGTTGAGGCCGTACTCTGCAGCAACCACCAGTTGTTATCAAATTTCCGAAAATCGAAGACCTGTTCGATAGGAAGTTAATACTATCAGGTTCCATTTTTCCTTGGCAAGGTCCTCTCGCCTTGCAACGAGCGCTGCGATTGCCGTTCGGCGAGTGCCGCACTCCTTCACCCGCAAGCGTTTGCGAGAAAGGCAGCCCATCCGTTTATATGTCTTGACAAGTATATACGTGGTATGGCATATTATCCCCATGCAGCCTTCGTTTGAAATCATTGCCGAGCCGAACCGGCGCGCGATCTTGGGCTTGCTCGCCATCTCTGAAAGGTCGGTGGGTGAGATCGAGATGAAGCTGCGGCTGCCGCAGCCAACGGTATCGAAGCATCTTCGCGTGCTTCGGGAAGCAGGTTTCGTCGAAGCGCAGATCGCCGCCCAGCGTCGCGTATACCGCCTCAAGCCCGAACCGCTTCAGGAAGTCGACGACTGGCTGGCGCAGTTCCGTCACTTCTGGTCCAAGCATGTGGACGCCCTGGAGCGTCACCTGGACCGGTTGCATGGCGAGTCAAAGCAAGAAGAGCCAGGAGAAAATCAATGATTCGAGATACTTACAGCCCCGGACCAGCCAACGTTGCCACCGTCGACAAGCAGGGAGACAACTGGACGCTCGTTCTCGTCAAGCAGTTTCGTCACTCGCCCGACAAGGTGTGGGACGCGATTACCGACCCAGCGCAGCTTCGCGAGTGGGCGCCCTTCGATGCGAACAACAACATGGGAACGGAGGGAGCCCAAGTCACCCTCACGACGATCGGAGCCCCTGCGGAGTACGCCGCCGAGACGACGGTCGACCAAGCCGAGCCTCCCAAGCTGCTAGCTTACAAATGGGGCGAGAACGCGATTCGCTGGGAACTCGAGCCCGTAGGCGACGGTACCCGTCTCACGCTCTGGGCCAAGATCCCTCGCCCCTACATCGCCATGGGCGCCGCCGGCTGGCACATCGCCTTTGACGTGCTCGAGAAACTCCTCGAAGGCAACCCCATCGGACGAATCACCGGCCCTGACGCGATGAAGTTCGAGGGCTGGCAGAGACTGAACAAGGAATATTCGGAGCAGTTCGGAGTCAAGGCGCCGAGTTGGTAGAGGAGGAGAGTCAGACTTATCAACATCCGATATAGGCGCAACCAAGTCCAAAGGCGACAAGCCAAGTTCTCTCTCCCTTTTCCGAAAGGGAGAGAGCCAGAGAGGGGGATCGACCGCCAAAGCGTTCCGACGAAGTCGGACTCCTTACCAGGAGCTATCGCAAAGCCGCGTAATAAGGAGTCTCCGCTTCGCTCCGACGTCGCTATGGTCCCCCCCCCCCGTCTGGGGTCTCCCTGCCCTGGTGGGAGAGACAACCTAACTGAAACCTTTGTCGCCATGTGAGAACTTACAGAAGAAGGAAACATCTATGAACAAGGAAACAAACGGCTTCACCGAAGAAGAAAAGGCCGCCATGAAGGCGCACGTGAAGGAGCTCAAGCGGAGCAAGAAGCGGAACGTGGAGGAGGACAAGCAGGCACTCCTGGATGCCATCGCCGCGATGCCGCCGGACGGCCGCGCCATGGCCGAGAAGCTCCACGAGATCATCACTGCTAACGGCAGCGACCTCTCCCCTAAGACCTGGTACGGCATGCCCGCCTACGCCAACGCGGATGGCAAGGTGGTCGTGTTCTTTAGAGGCGCCGAGAAGTTCAAAGAGCGGTATCTGACGCTAGGCTTCAACCAAGAGGCGAGTCTCGATGAAGGTTCCATGTGGCCGATCGCCTACGCACTGACCGCCCTCACACCGGCCGATGAAAAGAGGATCGCCGACCTCATCAAAAGGGCAACGGGCAATGAGTAACAACGAAGCATCCAAGCTGATCGACCAGCGGATCAAAGACCTGAACGACTGGCGAGGCAAGACCCTCGGCAGGCTCCGGGCGCTCATCAAAGAAGCCGACCCGGACGTGGTCGAGACCATGAAGTGGGCGAAACCGTCCAACGCCATGTCCGGAGTGCCGGTATGGGAGCACTCCGGCATCCTGTGCACAGGCGAGCACTACAAGGACAAGGTCAAGCTCACTTTCGCCAAGGGCGCCTCGCTCAAGGATCCCGAGGGCCTCTTCAACTCCAGTCTAGACGGAGCGACCCGCCGCGCGATCGACTTCTTCGAAGGTGACGAGGTCAACGAGGCCGCGTTAAAGGCTCTCGTCAAGGCGGCGATCCAGTTGAACAGCTCGGGCAAGGGCTAGGACTTGCGCGGAATGTCGGAGTAGCCCGCGAAAGCCCCTCGGTAGACCAATTTCATTAAGATGAAATCCGAGATGCTCCATCCGTGTGAGCTGCTGCCCCCCATCTTCTCAAAAGATGCTCTGGCATGAAGGTCTGGTTTGAGCGTGCTCTTGCCCTCCCTTTCGAATGCCAGTAGTTGCGCCAAGTCGATTTTTGAAAGATCGTAGCGAACTGGATCGTTCCCACACGAGTGCCAGATTCGAACCAGCCCGTAAGTCCGCCCGTCGGAATCCACCTGCACGCCATGCTCGGTCAACGTTTGCAGCACAGCGGAGGTCTCGGGGAGTCGGATCATTCCCAACGGCATCACGATTCGGCCATCGGCCAGCCTCAGGCCGCCCTCAGTCCACCCGCTGACCTGAACCGGATTGGTCAACCGATCGACATGGGACAGCGGCCAGAGCGATCCAGTCAAAAGGAAGTTCATGCCGGCGTCTAGGATGACCAACACACCAACGGCGCAACCGAACAAGGAGCAAAGCAACCCCCACCCGCGAAGGCTCGAGATGCGTTTCACCCTTTGATTATAAGTCGGTCAATGTAGCAGCGGGGGATTTTCAGTACCCGCGTGGAGCTTGGGAGTCCACGAAGGTCTTCGCGTCTTCAATCGCGTCGGAGACGCGCCTCTCGCAGTACGAAGCATAGTCGAGATCATTGCCTCGGCAACTACAAGCACCAAGCCCGAGATCCGTTGCATAGGTGCTGGTCCGACAAGGTTTCGACTCCGAAGAAACCGTGAGAGGGGGACTTCCGGTTCTATTTCGAAAAAGTCCTTAGTCTCCTTCTTCCAGGCATCCGAGGCAGGCTAGGTAAATAGAATCCAAAACTAGGCTTGTTTTCCAAAGAGCAACATGGTTGTCGAATCGAAGAACTTGAATACCTTGTTCAGCCAACCAATCATCTCTTTCCTTATCTTCCTTGAGGGAGAATCCATGGCTCTGTCCGTCGAGTTCGACAACAACCCTCGCCGTAGAGCAATAGAAATCGGCAATAAACTGTCCGATGGGCTGCTGTCTACGCCAAGAGAGGCCGTGAAAACGCTCGGCCCGAAGGTAGTACCACAGCTTCCGTTCTGCAGGTGTCATTCTCGCTCGGAGGCTTTGTGCTAGGCCGGTTTTGGAATTCTCGTCGCCCATTCGCTGTAAAGACTTTAGCGGACTTTTGGCTTGTTCAAACCGGAAACCCCCCTCTCACGGTTCGTGCCTCACCGATCTCCCCCGCGGAGGGGGGAAATGATGGCTTTCCTAAGTTAGATAATCTGTCGGACTCCCGAAGGCGCCGCGGACTCCCAAGACAAAAGCCCCGTGGCATACTCACCCGACCATGGCTGCTCCCGAATTCATCGAAATACGCGGCGCGCGCGAGAATAACCTGAAGGACGTCTCGCTGCGGATCCCCAAGCGGAAGATCACGATCTTCACGGGGGTCTCGGGTTCCGGAAAGTCGTCGATCGTGTTCGATACCATCGCGGCCGAGGCGCGGCGGCAGCTCAACGAGACGTTCAGCACGTTCGTCCGAAACTTCCTGCCGCGGTACGCCCAGCCCGAGGCCGACGCCATCGAGAACCTGAGCATGGCCATCGTGGTCGACCAGAAGCGGCTCGGCGGCGGGTCCAGCTCCACGGTGGGCACCATTACCGATATCTATTCGGTGCTGCGGCTGATGTTCTCGCGCGTGGGGCAGCCGCCGGCGGGCTACGCCAACGCGTTCTCGTTCAACGACGCGCAGGGCATGTGCCCGGAGTGCAACGGCATCGGCCGCAAGATCGGCGTCGACCTGGAGAAGTTCCTCGACAAGTCCAAGTCGCTCAACGAGGGCGCCATCTTGTTCCCCGAGCACGCGGTGGAGAGCTGGAGCTGGAACACGCTCACCAAGTCGCAACTGCTGGATAACGACAAGAAGCTGCAGGACTACACCGAGGAAGAGATGGAGCGGCTCCTCTACAGCAAGCCCATCAAGGTCCAGATGGAGTACGCCGGCAAGCCCTTCAACCTGACCTTCGAAGGGATCGTCAACAAGTTCATCGCGAGGTACGTCACGCGCGACATCAAGACGATGTCTGAGCGAACGCAGAAGCAGATCGCCCCCTACATGAGCTTCGGCCCGTGCCACCTGTGCAAGGGAGCGCGGATCAGCCAGGCGGCCCTCGCGTGCAAGATCGACGGCCGCAACATCGCCGAGCTGGCCGCGATGGAGGTCTCCGATCTGATAGAGGTGGTCCGGTCGATCCAAGACCCCGTCGCTGCGCCGATGGTCGCCTCGCTGGTCGAGCGGCTGGGGCACATGATCGATATCGGCCTGGAGTACCTCAGCCTTAGCCGCGAGACCGACACGCTCTCGGGCGGCGAGTCCCAGCGCATTAAGATGGTGAAACACCTCAGCAGCAGCTTGGTGGACGTGCTCTACATCTTCGACGAGCCTAGCATCGGCATGCACCCGCGCGACGTGCACCGCCTGAACGAGCTGCTGCAGAAGCTGCGCGACAAGGGCAACACCGTGATCGTGGTGGAGCACGACCCCGACGTGATCAAGGTGGCCGACCATGTGGTGGACATCGGCCCCCACGCCGGGACCCGCGGCGGAGAGATCGTCTTCGAAGGCAGCTATGCCGACCTGCTGAACGCCGACACTCTCACCGGCCGGCACATGAAGCAGTCGCTGCCGATCAAGCCGAACCCTCGCGTGGCCAAAGGCAAGCTATCCGTTGTGAACGCCCGCGCCAACAACCTACAAAACGTGAGCGTCGATATCCCGACGGGGATACTCACGGTGATCACGGGCGTCGCGGGCTCCGGCAAGAGCTCGCTCATCCACCAGAGCTTTCTTAGGCAGCACCCGAACGCCATCGTGATCGACCAGTCGCCGGTCGGCGCCAACAGCCGCTCCAACCCCGGCACCTACACGGGCATTCTGGACGAGGTCCGAAAGGCGTTCGCCAAGGTCAACGGCGTCAGCCCCGGGCTGTTCAGCTTCAACTCGAAGGGCGCGTGCGAGAACTGCCAGGGTCTGGGCGTGGTCTACACCGACCTGGCCTACCTCGACGAGGTGAAAACTCCCTGCGAGATCTGCGGCGGCAAGCGGTTCAAAGACGAGGTGCTCGCCTACCTGTTCCACGGCAAGTCGATCTCTGACGTGCTGAACCTGCCGGTCCGCGAGGCGCTCACGTTCTTCGATACCGCCGAGGTGGCGAAAGACGTCAAGCGCAAGCTGCAAGCCCTCAGCGACGTCGGGCTCGACTACCTCACCCTCGGCCAACCCCTCAGCACCCTCTCCGGCGGCGAGTGCCAACGCATCAAGCTGGCCAGCGAGCTGCACAAAAAGGGAAGCGTCTACGTGATGGACGAGCCCACCACCGGCCTCCACATGTCCGACATCGGCCACCTGCTCCTGATCATCAACCGGCTGGTGGACACGGGGAATACTGTCATCGTCATCGAACACAACCTCAGCATCATCAAACAAGCCGACTGGATCATCGACATGGGCCCGGAGGGTGGACATAAGGGCGGAAGAGTCCTATTCGAAGGCACGCCGGAGGCGTTGCTGGGGTGTCGGGAGTCGTTGACGAGTGCGTATTTGAGGGACTAGGTGCCCAAATCATCCTTAGGTCCGTTGAGTCCAATTCTTAATCGCGTCTATTGCTCTGACTTTAAGAGTAGCTCGGATTTCGCCATCGCTCACCTAGACAAGGATGGGCATAAGGTTTTGGCAGGCAACTAGAAGCTAGCCCACTTCTTAGACAACTAAGCCCTCTCTAATATCCGAATCGACAAACCAGAGGCTGCTCCTCCCATAGGACCATAGTCGCATCACCAGCTCATTGTTATCGAAAATCAAAGCTCGAACATAGCTGGCCTCATGCTCTTAGACCAATCTACCCGTTTGACGGCCTCTTCAAATGGTTTCGCCACAAGTTGATCGGAGCGAGGAAACAAGCCGTACCAAATTCGCTGCCCATCAGTTCCACGAAATAATATCGACACGTTATTTGGGCGGTTGCGACTCAGCACAACCATGCTTCCACCATTCCTATGCCCAAAAGGCTGTGTCGTTCGAAGTTCACAAGCAAGAACAGCGAACCTTTTCATTTGGTCCTCACCGACGTTTTCGTGGCAGTATTGCCATAGTCTCTCACCTCTGGTATGAATTACCGGCGCTTGAACTAGCGCCCCCTTGTCTTCAATTTTCTCTTTACCTTCTTCGCAAGCAACTGCAGCAATCAAAACAAATCTTGCTCCACGACCGCCTAACGCGTCTGACCAAGCACGAAAAGACTTCAGGAATTGATCGCCGGTGCCTACAAAGTCGTCCAAAAATATCACTGCGGCCCCATTCTTTAGCGAAGTGAACTTCCTTGCTTCACTTGGGCCATTCAGGTGAAATTGCACGCCAGGAAACTCGCTGCCTATTGCCTCCCTCACTCCTTCAAAAACGAAGTTTGAACTTGTGCCGACCATATTGGCTGGCGCGACAATGATGTTAGCTGCCGGAATCCTCGCCAGAAGAAAGCTCTCAATCGACTTAACAACTTCCGTTTTGACTAATGTTAAAACTTGCTCATTTGAAAAGTACCGAACACCCTTAAGTATGTTTACGATATCTCCTCGGACCTCGCGAGGGAACTGGAACAGGAACCTAAATGCAACTAATGGAGTGATTTGTCTGGGAGAATAATTCCTGAACATTCCACTAACCTTTATCGAGTCAGCAATCAGCTTCACTCATCCTCACCTGAAGGGAGATCCAGCGGGGGCTGCTCGGCACCACTTAAACGTTCCAGTAGCCGATTGATAGTTGTCCCAACAGCTTCTAGTTCATTGCGAAGCTCTTGTCGATCCAAAGCGTTGTCGATTTTGAGAGCTTCGAGACGCGTCCTAAAAGTCGTACAAAGCTCTAATGCCCGGACAACTCTCTTGTCATCGCGAAATAGTGGGTCAAATGCCGTGCGAGTTTCGAGGTGCTTATTTTCTAACCATCCAGTCAATACCCGTTGAGCTTCTTTGACACCGGCTCTTTGCTCCTCGGTGGTTTCCCTTGTTGACGGAAGAGTCAATGCATCCATTACCCTACGGAAATGTATGACACTCCGTATAGCTTTCATCTCGTACTTTTCGACGAGTCGATCAGTCACCCCGTCCCTTCCACCTAGCTTAGTTGCCATTTCTGGCAAGTTGGAATCCACGTAGTTCAGCAATGGATACGCTTCGATCCAAAAGTTCGCGGGCATCCTTTTCTGAGAGTCTTCCAAAAGGGACATATTCTGGTATTTCTTGGGAAACTTCAGCAGGATTCGACAGCGTTCAATTTGCATCTCGCCTAACCCAGTTAGTTCCTTCAAACGACGGTTATCCGCCTCTTCTTCTCCAAGTTCTGACATTACATCTTGCAAGCTTAGAGCCGTTGGCATTAGCTCCCAATCCTCCCTGTATTTATGGATAACAAACATGTACAGGACGCGGGATAGTGGGTCTGGAGGGTCTACTACATTCGCAGGAATGGTGTCTCGATCTTGGACCCCTTCATCTGTAAGGGTTTTGCAACACCTGTAACGACGTTCACCGTCTATGATGCGAAATCTTTTAAGTGCTTCGTCATAGTAGACAGTTATTGGGACTAGGACATTGTGGGCTCGGATACTGTCTTCAAGCTCCTGAAGAGGGGCCTTATCAAAAAGGATCCGAGGATTATTATCACTAGGGAGAATCTCCGGCAAGTAAAGATGCTTGAGCGTTTGATGCTCGGGCGTGAGGTTCGGTTGACTCATTCCGTGCTCTCCTTACGAGGCTTACAGTTCGATATGATCATTTCGTTTGCATTTGTTCGTGCATTTGTAGATGCTGCAATGAGTCTCTTTACTGGAACTGTCACATGAGAGAACCCTTCATAGAGGAATGCTGCCTCTGGAGTTTCCGCATAGCTAAGCACAAACTTGGCCCCAAGTTTGTCTATGCGCACAAGTTGTTTTCTGAGTCTGATTAAGTCACTCTCGGCGAAACCACTTGGTAAGTATTCTTTAAATGTTCTTACGCTTGCAACAGAATATGGTGGATCAAGGTAGACAAAGTCGTTGGCGTTTACGAATGAAAGAGCATCTTCAAAATCTGAACAACTTAGAATAGTGCGACTAAGTGATTTTGCAAACTGCCTTATATGATCTGCACCGGGCAATTTTGGGGTTTTCCATCCGCCGTAAGGAACATTAAATTCTCCGGCCAGATTTGTCCGATATAGACCGTTGAAACAAAGGCGGTTAAGGTAGATAAAATGGGCAGCCCGCGTGATTTTCTTGCTTTGGGCTGAAAACAACCGTCGCGTTTCGTAGTAAGTATCTGAATTCGGCTCCATCGACGCGAGAACCTTGCCGATTGCTCGATGATATCGAACGGTGGTTTTATAAGTTTGAATGAGTTCCGAATTTAGATCTGAGAGACGAGCATGGGAAGGCGACAGGGAAAGATACAGCGACAGGGAACCGCAAAAAGGTTCATGATAAGTATTAAAGTCACTGGACCAATAGGAACCTAGCTGCTTCAGAATTTGGCGTTTAGAGCCAGCCCATCGAACGAGAGGGGCGCAACTTTGCCCTGCTTGGTCGGGCTTAATCGGTGTCTCCCTCATTTTTTGACTTCGCCATTATATCAATTTCGTAAGTACTTGAAAAGACGTGTCCTTTCAACTGCTTTTCATCGTCTGTCAATATTGTTGGCAAGAGCAGCGTGAATATGTTCCAGAGCCTTACTTGAAGAAATTTGCTGGCGAGGCTCATTGTTTTGGAATGCTAGACATTCCAATCTTCGCCATTTGGGTGAGAAGCTAGCAATCTCGCGAGGTTTGATGAAACTTTTCGAGGATTCGTGAGGACTTCGCGTTCGTTGA
Source organism: Fimbriimonas sp. (assembly GCA_035550555.1). Lineage (GTDB taxonomy): Bacteria > Armatimonadota > Fimbriimonadia > Fimbriimonadales > Fimbriimonadaceae > Fimbriimonas. The sequence goes on along the minus strand of DASZPA010000078.1, from coordinate 1,761 downwards.
AGCTAAGGAAGGCGTCGAGGCGGGTGACCCAGTCGGTCATTTTCATCGGGATTTGCCGGGCTGCCATGTCCTCGGCATAGAGCAGGTATTGCTCGACGATTCGATTGAGCTCTTTGATCTCTTTCTCGATCAAGTAGTTTTTGGCCGTTCCTACATCCGACTTCAGGATCTTGCCGTGGGGAGCGTTCTTCCAGGTCGTGAGCCCCATGCTCGGCTTATTCGCGTCTGCGCGGCTGGCGATGATCTCGGCGGCGGTTTGGCCACTCACGGCCCAATGGAGCTTGTTTTGGACGGTCGCGAAGAAAGTCTTCGATGTCTCAGCTTTGGGGTCGTAGTCGATGCTGGCTTGCTCGTACAGGTCGGTGATTTTTAGATAGAAGCGCCGCTCACTCGCCCGAATCTCTCGGATCCGCTCGATGAGCTCGTCGAAGTAGTCCTTCCCGAACCGCTTGTTGAGTTTCAGCCGCTCATCGTCGAGCACGAAACCCTTGACCACGAACTCCTTAAGCGTCTGAGTCGCCCAGATTCGAAACTGTGTCGCCTGCTTAGAGTTGACCCGATAACCGACTGCGATGATCGCGTCGAGAGAGTAATGGTCAACTTCTCGTTCCACCTCGCGCGTGCCTTCGAATTGAACTATTCGGAATTTCCGAATAGTTGCCTCGCGCTCCAACTCACTGGAGTCGGAAAACGTAGCTAAGGCCTCGTTAATCGAAGGCGCCGAGACGCCGAAAAGCTCCGCCATTCGCCGCTGAGTAAGCCAAAACGTCTCCGCCTCATAAGCAAGCTCAACCCTCGCCGCCCCATCCGGCGACCGATCAAGAATGATCTCACTCACAGCAACGATTCCAACTTCGATCCCTCGCAGGGCTTGAGACATCAGTCTACTCGTCTTAGAAGCAAGCCTTTCGCATAAATCTGACAAGGAAGTGAGCAGGTTCTCTCTCCCGCCAGGGCGGGCGGAGAGCCAGAGAGGGGGTGGACCATAATTGCGTCCAACGCAGGAGGACTCCTTATTAGCGGGGTCTTTCGAGAGGTAGGCCTCACAACTGTGATTTGAGAAGCCTCATAGGCTCTCCCTAAAAGGAGTCTCCGCTTCGCTCCGACGCGATGCGATCATCCCCCTCTCTGGCTCTCCCCCTTCAGAAAGGGAGAGAGAGCCTGATTGCGAGCCCCGAATCCAGCACGACAAGAATGTGCCTCGAAAGTTAGCCGTGTGCTTCCTCAACTGGGCCGTCCATCTCGTGAACCACGTCCCGCGCTGCTCCGACAGATGACGGTTCGATAGGTGGTTGGTTATCCTAGGCAAGGAGGCGTGACTCGTTGAAGGCGATGAAAAAGTACATTCTCTTCGACCACGACGGTGTGCTCGTCGATACCGAGTTTTGGTATTTCAAGGCCGCCGAGCGCGCCTTGGCAGATATCGGCTTCGTCCTGGACAAGGAGCAGTACCTCAGCGATATGGCGCGGGGGTTGGGGAGTTGGGTTCAGGCCGAGGCGGCTGGAATCAGTGAGCAGGAACTCCGCGCTTGCCGCGTCGCTCGGGATGCCTACTATCAGGAGTATCTGAGAACCGAAGCCATCGAGATCGAAGGTGTCGTCGAGGCGCTCGCCGACCTGTTGAAATACGCCCGCATGGCTATCGTGACCACCGCGAAGCGGGTGGACTTCGAGGTCATCCACGAGAAGCGCCAGATTCTGCCGTTCATGGAATTCGTCCTCGCCCGCGGAGACTACGAGTTCCCCAAGCCTCACCCCGAC
>DASZPA010000077.1:0-32694 GCA_035550555.1 Fimbriimonas sp. | reverse complement strand
TCTCTTGTTGGGAAGGCTGCTTGCCAAGGAGGTCCTGAAAGGTTCCTTCGACTGACGAAAGGTCTCTTCCCTCTTCGCGCGCCTGCTGCCACTCGACTCCAAGGTCGCAGCCCTTGGAGAAGTTGGAGTAACCGATCCACTCAGCAGTGAGCCCGTTGTCCATTTCGTCTGATCACGATGGCATAAAATCCCCGCTGCCTGGTTCGCGTCCTTTAAGAGGTGGCTTAGGGTTGCCAACGGAACTTCAGCGGCTTCCGGAGATCGCGCGCCAAGAAGGGTCCGCCATCCCCGGTGGGAGCCGCTCGGCAGGGTTCCTCAGGATTGGAAATCCTGCCGAACGCGGGCTACTTGGGAGTTGGATTCCTTCGCCAGTCGTTGTCCGTGTACGAACGCCAAGTTTGGTTGATGTTTCTCCACTTGGCGTGGAAGTCGGCGTAAGCGATGTTGACTCCGCCTTCGACCTTCAAATAAGGGCCTCCACTCGGGCCGTCTTCCGCACTGTAGGCGATCTTCCGGTCGCCGTGGCGGGGCCAAAGCCGGGACTGGAGAGCGCCCGGGTTCACGATGCCTCCGCTTATGTCGACATTGCCGACGGTATCGTCAAACGCCCACGGCTGGGGGTAGAGCCCTCCTCGAGAGGGCGTCCCATCCGCCCGTGCGGCGTCGCCGAGGAGGATGAAATTGGCTGGAGCGGCGAGGGACGTCTGGGTGACGGTCTCGTTGAAGCCAAAGTCGGGATTGGCGATGTACCACGCCTGTTTGCCGGCTCCGGGAAGGTTGGCCTCGTTGCTGTTGCTCCCGTAGTCGACCGTCCACCACTGTTTGGTACCCGGCGTCGGCCAGGCGGGAGCCGCCGGATCCTTCCAAACGCCGCCGTCCTTGGTCTGGGGAGTGGGGACTTCGTTCCCAGACTTGATGTAGGGGCCAAGCTTAAACCGGATTGGGTATGGCTCGACCTGATCGGCGGAAGTGGCCGTGGCGTAGTTCGGCGATGTCCGCTCGGTGACGCTCTGCGGATACGTGTCGTCAACGTCGTTCAAGTAGAGCGCATAGCCGATTCCCAACTGCTTGACGTTTGAGAGGGCGACCGATCGCTTGGCCGCATCCTTGGCTTGAGCAAAGACGGGAAACAGAATGGCGGCGAGAATCGCGATGATGGCGATAACGACGAGAAGCTCGATGAGCGTGAAGGCATGTTTGGGATGCGTTCGATTCATTTGGCTGCAGTCATCTCCTATATTTCCTACTAACTAGATATAATCGATCATTTTACTAGACTTTTCTGAGAAGAGATGCAAGGTGTCCTTTTGGCTTGGGCGCTTTTAGGCTCAAGCCGTATTTAAGCCCCATCGGTCTCGAACGGCTTTCTCAAGTGCACCGAAAACGACGGCGTCGGTGAAGATTCCCAGCGCGACGATCACGATCATCACGGAGAGAACCTGACTCATATCGGAGAGCTCGCGGCCCATCATGAGCATGTGGCCAAGGCCCATGCTGACGAACAGCAGCTCGCCGGCCATGAGCGCTCGCCAAGCGTAAGCCCAGCCCAGCTTGGCTCCACTAAGGATGCTGGGGAGCGAAGCGGGCAGCAGAACCTGGGTGTAGAGTGCCAGGGCGCCGGTTCCCATCGTCCTCGCGGCTCGAACGTAGGTCGGCGGCAGGTTCCGCACTCCGTCTTGAATCTGGACCGTGATCGACACAAAGGAGCCAATGACCACGACGAAAAGAATCGCCTTGTCGTTGAGACCGAACCAGAGCAGCGCCAATGGCAGCCAGCAGATGCTGGGAAGCGACTGGATTCCCGAGACCAAGGCGCCGACGGTTTCAGACAGCAGCTTCACCCTTGCCAGCAGGATGCCCAATGGAACGCCGATGCCGAGAGAGATCGCATAGCCGAGAATGACGCGTCTCAGGCTCACCGCCATCGCGTCGAGAAGGCTCCGATCCTTGATGTGATCGAGGAGGGTTGCGCCGACCTGAGCCGGAGATGGAACCAGCGTCGGGTCCCAGATTCGCTGACGAGCGACAAGCGCCCAGACGATAAGGAGAGCCGCGAAGAACAGAACCGTTCGCCAACGGCTCATTCGGTGCTCCAAGCTGCGTCAGAGCCTCCCTTCGGGCAAGCGGCAACTCTCTCGTTCATGTGAGCGCCACCTCCCTCAGATAGGAATGCGATGTCTTCATTTCGAGAGAAATCTGGTGCGCCGTCCGGGCCACATCGACGTCGTCGATTTGCCGGGGGCGCAGGATCTCGATCTTGAATTCCGCCTGAACCCTTCCTGGGCGCGGCGCCATCAGGATCACCCTGTCGCCGAGAGTGACCGCCTCGCGCACGTTGTGCGTGACGAAAATCACGGTGGTCTTGGAAAGACCCTCCCGGAGATCCTGCAGCTCGCTATAGAGATCTTCGCGAGTGAGCGCGTCGAGCGCCGAGAATGGCTCGTCCATGAGCAGCACCTCCGGCTCGAGCGCGAGCGATCGGGCAAGGGCGACGCGCTGCCTCATTCCTCCCGAAAGCTCGTGGACGTAGCTCTTCTCGAACCTTTCGAGACCGACGAGGCTCAGGTAATGGCGTGCCTTCTCGCTCCGCTTTCGTGCGGGCAGACGGGCTTGTTTCAAGCCGAACTCGACGTTCTTCAAGGTGTCGAGCCATGGAAAGAGGGCGCCATCTTGGAAAACGAGGCTGCGATCCGGACCGGGCTGAGTGACGCGCTTCCCGTCGAGCAGGACTTGTCCTTCGTCAGGCCGATCGAGGCCCGCCAGGATGTTTAGTAGGGTCGATTTTCCGCAACCCGAGGGCCCGACAAGCATGAGGAACTCACCCTCCGCAACGTCGATGGAGACGTTGTCGAGGGCCTTGACGCGTCCGTTGACCCCGGCGTATTCGCGGCTGACGTTCTGTATCGAAAGCTTCGTCAGGGCAGGTCACCCCAGCCGCAGGTTAGGATTGTCATGTAGGCAAGTCGCGGGGATAGGCGAATCCTGCCTGGAGCCGCCAGGAGTGCTGCTTGCGCGCCTGGTAGTGGCATCGCTACCTGCCGCTCTCCGCTACGGCGAGCCTCGCTTCCGGAACTACTGCACTGGCCAAAAGGGCTGGATCACCGTGGCCGTAGCCTGCGTCCTTGGCTGCCCGGGCGAAAGCGAGGAGGTTTGCTTGATCCACCTCGGCTCCGAAGCTCAGGTGACTCCAGGAGCTCCTCAGGATGGCGTCTCTCAAAGGCCTGCCCGTCAGCTTGGCAATCTGGCCGTTCGCCTCCCTTTGCGCCTGGGCCGGATAGGCTTGGATGAACTCGATCGCCTCCCTGTTGGCTCGCACTACGCCATCGACCGCGTCGGGATGCTGCTTGAGGAATGAGGCAGACGCCACAAGGACGGTGCTTGTGAATCGGCGGTTCGGCCACAGGTCGCGTTCGTCGGCAACGGTGTGGGCGTGGGCTTCAGCTTCGAGCCGGCTGGCCCACGGCTCAGGAACCCACGCGGCATCGAGCTGTCCTGCTTTGAACAGATCGACGATCTCCGGATTCTTGATCGGAATCACCTCGACATTGCCGCCCCTCTCCTTCGGTGCGAGACCGTTCAGCTTGAGGAAATGGCGAAGTGAAACGTCTTGGGTGCCTCCGATCTCCGGAACGGCGACCCGTCGATTGGCCAGGTCGGCGACCGATTTGATGGGCACGCCGTCACGCGCCAACAGCGAGGCGCCACCCGAGCAGACTCCCGCGACGATTTTGAGGGCTCTACCCTCCGACCGCAGGTACGTGTTGAGCGCGGGGCTGGGGCCGACGTACGCCATGTCGATCGAACCGGCGAGCAACGCTTCCATCGCTTCAGGGCCGGCATTGACCACCGCCGTCGAGAATCCATAGCTGGAGAGGTCGTTTTGAAAAAGGTGATCGGCCACACCGATGAGAGCGGGGGCGTGCGTGAGATTAGGGAGATAGGCAAGCCGAACTTGGCCCTTCTGTCCCGACGTGGCCTCGCCTTCAGGCTGACGGCCGAACGCCAGACTGAACGTCACGAGCGCCAGCGCGCCCAGCGCGGCCTGAATATATTCCCTCCTAAGAACGGTTCTCGGCATCTATTCCCTACTAATTCAATAGATTATATTAGATTAGTCGAGAATACGTTGGAGATTTGGCTGTTTTCGGCAAAGGAGGCACGGACTTCTCTCCATTTCTAGGGACAATTAACCGCGATGGGCAGCTGGAGCCAATCTGCTCGGCCGGCTCTTCGCCTTGAGAGATTCGACTAGATCACGAAATTGAATTCGTTGGCAAAGTCGGCGTCAGCCTTGTTTTGCCGGTCGCGAAGGTCGGCGAAAGAGGTTTTCTCCAGCACTTCCACCATCGCTTCGCGCACGTCTCTGAAGGCGTTCTTGAGTGCGCAGGTTTCGGGCTTGGGACAGCCGCACTCGCTGTAGCTCGTCACGCTTACGCAGCTGATCGGCGCCAGGGGACCGTCCATGGCTCGCAGCACGGCGGCCAGCGTAATCTCGTTTGGGGGCATCGAGAGGGTGTATCCTCCGCCGGGCCCTTTTCGGCTCTGCACAAAGCCGGCGACTTTCAGCGACATCAAAATCTGCTGAAGGTATTTGAACGGGATGTTTTGGCGCTCCGCGATGTCTTGGATCTGGGTCGTGCCGTTTTCGTAACGGATGCTCAGGTCGAGCAGTGCGCGCGTGGCATATCTGGCTCGACTGGAAAGCATAGCTTCAGTTTACTTGTAGGCCGAAGATCGTTAGGTTCAAGTACGGCTTGAGGATCGATATTTCTCCCTACCGGAGATAAAAAGCTGGTTTTTTCATAGATGATCGAATAAGTAGAGAATATCAGCCCTTTTGGACGGCTTGACGTTCAAAATGATTGGTAACGGACGGCTCAAAGGCGAGTTTTCATTCTGCTCAACGCGATACCGGAATGCTATCAACGACTCGCCCCGCTCATCAAAAGAGTTCGATCCGTATAGGAAACGCGCTCGAAAGTTCTCGAGAGCAGCTTCCCTCGCATCTTCACGAGCTGGAGACGGAGGCGATCTACACACTGCGGGAAGTTGCAGGGCAGTTTGAGCGGCCGGCACTTCTCTTTTCGGGCGGCAAAGACTCCATCGTTCTCGCCCACCTCTCCAGAAAGGCGTTCGCGCCCGGGCCGATTCCCTATCCTCTGCTCCACATCGATACCGGACACAACTTCCAGGAGACGCTCGACTTTCGCGACTGGCTCGCCGCTCAAACCGGCGCCAACCTGCTCATACGGTACGTACAAGACTCCATCGACCAGGAACGGGTCCAAGAGGAGACGGGCCCTCTCGCCTCTCGCAACGCGCTTCAAACGGTGACGCTGCTCGATGCGATCAAGGAACTTCGGCTAGACGCGGCGATCGGCGGAGCCCGCCGAGACGAGGAGAAGGCCCGAGCCAAGGAGCGCGTGTTCTCGCATCGCGATGTTTTTGGGCAGTGGGACCCCAAGAACCAGCGGCCGGAGCTTTGGCGCCTCTTCAACGGACGCAAGCAGCCGGGCGGGCACTTCCGCGTGTTCCCTCTCAGCAACTGGACCGAGGCCGACGTTTGGGAGTACATCACCGCTGAGCGAATCGCGATCCCATCGCTCTACTTCAGCCATGAACGCGAAGTCTTCCGGCGCGACTCGACCTGGCTCGCCAACTCACCGTTCATCACGCTCTTACCGGGCGAATCCCTTGAAAGAAGGATCGTTCGGTTTAGAACCGTCGGTGACGCAACATGCACAGGCGCCATCGAATCTCGAGCATCTTCGCTCGAGGAAATTCTCGCCGAAGTTCTGGCGGCCAGAGTCACCGAGCGCAGCGGACGCGCCGACGACCAGCGATCTGACGCAGCCATGGAAGACCGCAAGAGGCAGGGCTACTTTTGATCGCGGTCGAAGCACCCGTGAGCGCCGCGATCGACTCGAAGCCGATATTGAGGCTCTCCACGGCCGGAAGCGTGGACGACGGTAAGAGCTCGCTCATTGGACGGCTCCTCTACGACACGAAGTCGATCTTCGAGGATCAGCTTCAAGCTATCGAACTGGCCAGCGTCCGAAGAGGCTCCGATGTGGTGGAGCTCGCGCTGCTTACCGACGGTCTCCGCGCCGAACGCGAGCAGCAGATCACCATCGACGTGGCTTACAGGTACTTCGCGACTCCCAAGCGCAAGTTCATCATCGCGGACACACCTGGCCATGAGCAGTACACGCGCAACATGGTCACGGGGACGTCCACCTCGGACCTGTCGATCATCTTGATTGACGCCCGCAAAGGCGTCTTGCCCCAGTCGAAACGGCACGCGGCCATCTCAGCCTTGCTCGGCGTTCGAAAGATCGTCGTGGCCGTGAACAAGATGGACCTCGTCGACTTTTCGGAAGCCCGCTTCCGGGAGATCGAATCCGGGTTCCCTATGGCGGCCTCTCGGCTTCAACTGTCGGACGTGGTCTTTATTCCGATTTCGGCTTTGCTCGGTGACAACGTGGCCGAGCGAAGCGCGAATACGCCGTGGTTCACCGGACCGACCCTTCTGGAGTTCTTGGAGGAGGTTGAAATACCGAGCGTCAGCGTGGAGCTTGGCCTTCGACTTCCCGTCCAGTACGTGATCCGGCCCGACCAGGATTTTCGAGGCGTGGCGGGGCAGATCGAGGCCGGATCCATATCTCCCGGCGACCGGGTTCGAATTCTGCCTTCCGGACGAGAGACTCGCGTTGCTGAAGTACGCGATCCCGATGGTCCGGCGGAAACGGCCGTTCAGGGACAGGCGGTGGTGGTCACCCTCTCCGACCACTTGGACATCAGTCGCGGCGAGATGCTGGTTTCGCCAACGGACCTGCCCTCAGACGCATCGACCTTTGAGGCCGTGGCTTGCTGGATGCACGAGAAGCCGCTTCGGGCAGGAGCGCGGTATCTGGCGATGCATGCCAACCGTGTGGTCCCCGTCGAGATCGTTCGCGTGGAGAGCCGAATCGCCATTGAAGAGCTGAGCGATGTAGCTTCGGACCACCTGGGGCTGAACGACATCGGTAAAGTAGTGGTTCGTGCTTCGAAACCTCTCTATTTCGATTCATACAAGGAGTGTCGGGCGACCGGGAGCCTCATCTTCATCGACCCAGGCGCCAGCGTCACCGTCGGGGCGGGTTTGATCCTTGGCGCCCTCGAGGATAGCTCGCGGAGCCCTTCAGCGGAATTGGTGCAAGTGTCAGGGGGGGATTTTGATCTGCGCCGGGAGGTTTCCGATGCTATCGTCAGGCACCTCGGCTCTCATCAAGTTTCCGCTGTTTTCTTGGATGAAACCGTGTTGGAGGGAATCGTGGCGTCTGAGGCTATCGCTCCGCTTGCAGCCTTCATTTGGAGGCAAGGGATTCCGGTCGTGATGAGTTTGGTCAACGAGGAACCCGTCGTGCGACTGTCTCGCTTCGATGGCGCTCTGGGAGGTTGGCGTGAGGTCATGGCTGTCGAACAAGGTTCGAACGCGGAGGAGGCCGCGCAGAGGTTCTTTAACGAACCCTGGTCACCGGCGATATGAGGTCTGACGGACTGATTTCTAAAGGTAGCGACCTTCGGAGTCCTTTGGGCTTGGGAGTTCGATGGACTCTTGGCGTCGATGGACCCGAAGACGGCTCTCCGGTTTCATATCCCGGGACAAGAGGCGTGGCATGTGAGATGCCGGCAACGGCCCCGCGGTTCGCCCAACTCGCAGGGCATAAGGAGGTCTCCTGATACAGGCTCGCGCCCTTGGACCTTCGGCACCACTCGACGCAGTCGCGCTCGCCCAGCGATTCCAAGACTCCAGGCCTCAGGAGGTTCTTCGATGGGCAGTGGAGACGTTTCGCGATTCGCTGAAGCTGGCTTGCAGCTTCGGAGCGGAGGATGTCGCGCTCGTGGACATGCTGTCGAAGATCACCGACCGACCTCGGATCTTCGTGCTGGACACCGGCCGGCTTCACACGGAGACCTATCAGACGATGGAGCGATGTCGAGACCGGTATGGGATCGAATTCGAGGTTTACTCGCCGAGAACCGAAGACCTGCAAAGGCTATTGAGCGCCAAGGGGCCCTTCTCCTTCTACGAGTCGATCGAGAATCGGCATGAGTGCTGCGGCATCCGCAAAGTCGAGCCGCTTGAGAGAGCCTTGACCGATGCACAAGCATGGGGGACGGGCCTTCGACGCGAACAGTCTGTGACGCGATCTCATCTCCCCAAGGTTGAGACAGATTCATCCAATGGCGGAATCTTGAAGCTGAACCCACTCGCCGACTGGAGCGAGGAGCAGGTGTGGGAATACATCCGCCAAAACTCCGTTCCTTCGAACCCACTTCACAAGCAAGGGTATCCGAGCATCGGATGCGCGCCGTGCACACGGCCGATCCAACCGGGCGAGGACATCCGCGCAGGCCGGTGGTGGTGGGAATCGCCCGAGCACAAAGAGTGCGGCCTGCATGTGCGACGATAGGAGACGCGCCAGCTAATCCAATGAACGAAAACGAACGAATCAAGAAAGAGAAGAACCCGCTGGACGTGCGCGAGGATCTTCGACGATACGCCAAGACGGGCTTCGAGAGCATCGACCCCGACGATTTTCAGCGGATGCGCTGGTATGGCTTGTACCAGCAGCGGCCAAATGTGGGCCACTTCATGCTGCGAATCAAGGTGCCGAGCGGAATCCTTTCCTCCGAGCAGCTTCGCACCGTCGCCGACGTGACGAAGATCTATGCGCGTGGAATCACCGACATCACCACGCGTCAGAACTTCCAGTTTCACTGGCTGGAGACCGAATCCCTGTCGGAGATCCTGGACCGGTTCGACGCCGTTGGAATCACGACCTCGGGCGCTTGCGGCGATGTCACACGGAACATCACTGGGTGCCCGGTCGCGGGAATCGATCCGACGGAAATCTTCGATGCGCGGCCTTGGGTCGAGTCCGTGCACCAACACTTTCTGAACAACCGGCTCTACTCGGACTTGCCGCGCAAGTACAAGATGTCGATCGCCGGCTGCCCCTTGCACTGCTCACAGCCCGAGATCAACGACATCGGCGCGACCGCCGTGCGTCGAAAGCGGGCAAACGGCGAGGAAGAAGAGGGCTTTCAGATTCGAGTGGGAGGTGGCCTTTCGGCTCGGCCCTTCATCGCCAAACGGCTTAACATGTTCGTCCCACAGGACAAGCTGATCAACCTATGCGAAGCGATCACGATCATCTTTCGCGACTACGGGAACCGGGTCAACCGCAAGCACGCCCGCCTCAAGTTCCTGGTGGACGATTGGGGTGTCGAGAAGTTCGAGGAAGAGGTCCGAGCCCGGCTCGACTGGAAACCCGATGCCGCGGACGACTGGCCGGAGCCAAGGCGCAACTTCCGTGACCATATCGGCGTGCATGCGCAGAAGCAGGAGGGACTCTACTGGATTGGGGCTGCCGTGCTGAGCGGACGGCTGACTGCCGATCAGGTGTACGAAGCGGCACGCATCGCCGACGAGTTCGGTCAAGGCGACGTGCGGACGACGAATCAGCAGAACCTGCTGTTCCCTCACGTTCCACAGTCGAGAATCGACGAGGCAGTGAAGTCGCTGGAGGCCGTTGGGCTGGAGGTCGGAGCGTCGCCGCTCCGGCGCGTGGCCGTCGCCTGTACCGGCAACGAGTTCTGCAACCTGGCGCTGACGGAAACGAAGAAGCTGATCGTCGAGATCGTGGAGCATCTCGAGTCCACGGTGGACATCGGCGAGCCGATCCGAATCAACCTGAACGGCTGTCCCAACTCGTGCGGCCAGCATCATATCGGCGACATCGGGTTGCAGGGATGTTTGGTCAAACAGGGCCCGGGTCAGGTGGTCGACGGATACGACATTTCGCTGGGCGGCCGGCTCGGTGCGGATGCAAAGTTCGTTCGTCCGATCTGGCGCAAAGTCGAGGCGACCCAGGTGAAGTACGCCTTGGAGAACCTGCTCAACGGCTACCTCGAAAATCGCACCGACGACGAGGACTTCAGCGGATTCGTGGACCGGCATGCGGATGCGGAGCTCGCGGACCTTATGAAGACGAGGTTCGCGGAGGCCGCCGAGCCGGTAGGAGTCTAGGGTGGGCTACAGGCAATACCATCCCATCTACTTGGACCTGACAAGCCGACCCGTTCTAATCGTGGGAGGCGGGAACGTGGCCTTGGAGAAGCTGGAAACGCTTCTGCCTTCCGGAGCCGACATTACGGTCGTTTCGCCCACTGCCGCTCCGGACGTCCAAGATCTGTCGGCGAACGGCGCTCTTCGGTGGGAGCAGCGAGAGTTTCGAGACGAAGACATCGAAAAAGCATTCATGGTGATCGCCGCGACGGATGATCCCGGCCTGAACGCTCGAGTGTTCAAGCTTGGTGAGGCTGCCCGAAAGCTGACGAACTCCGTCGACGACCCCGTCAACTGCAACTTCATCATGGCGGCGATCGCTCATGAGGGACCGCTGCAAGTCGCCGTTTCTTCGGCCGGGTGCAGCCCAGCGCTGGCTCAGCGAGTTCGGAAGCGGATCAAGCAAGAGATCCTGACGCCGGAGCTGGGAGCTTTGGCCGAGTTCCTTGGATCTTGGAGGGATCGCGTCAAGGCGGCTCTGCCGACTTATCAAGCCCGTAAGTCCTTTTGGGAGTCGGTAATCGAGTCTCCGATCCCTGGAATCTTGGAGCGAGAAGGCGTTGAAGCTGCCGATGCGGCGATGGCCAACCTGTTTGCCGACCATCGGCCACACCGCGTAGGTCACGTCACCTTGGTCGGCGCTGGGCCGGGAGATCCGGACTTGATCACCGTGAAGGGCCTGAAGGCGCTGCAGTCAGCGGAAGTGGTGCTTTACGACCGGCTGGCCAACCCAGCACTGTTGAACCACGCGCCGTCGAACGCGCCGCTAATCGACGTGGGCAAGGCGCCCGGCGAGTGCGGCCGGCCGCGTCAAGAGACGATTCACGCCTTACTGATCGAACACGCTCGGCGGGGCCGTAGGGTGGTTCGGTTGAAAGGCGGCGACCCGTTCGTGTTTGGCCGGGGCGGCGAAGAGGTGTTGGCGTTGGCGGAGGCCGGGATCTCCTACTCGGTCGTGCCGGGCGTAAGCTCCGCGATCTCGGCTCCCGCCGCGGCCGGCATTCCCGTGACCCATCGAGGGCTTTCGACAGGCTTCGCAGTGTTCACGGCGCAGGGCGCCTCTGAGGCCGAAACGGTTCCCTGGGAGATCGCCGCCGGAATGCCAACGGTGATCTTCCTGATGGGCGTGGAGCGGCTGCCGAACGTTGTGCGCCGGTTGCGGGAGCATGGCCGGCCGGCGGATACCCCCGTGGCCGTGATTTCACGCGCGACCCTTCCGGAGCAGAGGCAGGCGATCGGCACCCTCGAATCGATCGAATCGCTGGCCGCCGAGCTACAATCCCCGGCGACGATCGTGGTGGGCGAAGTCGTGCGATTGGGTTCGCCGGAGCTGACGCGCGTATTGGAGGGAGTGGGAGCCTAGGCGCCCGAAGTTCTTAACAGGAATCTAGGTAGGCTTTCTCGCCGTGCGGTTGGCGCGGGCGATATCCCTACGGCTTTTGTTTGGCGCGCTCAGCCTCCTGTTTGTTTCACTGGTGACCTTCATAGCCGGCGCGCTTGCCCCGGTAGACGCCGCGACACTCCAGGCGGGCGAGAAGGCAACCCTTGCCGACGTTCAAAGGCTTCGGCACCAGATGGGGCTCGATCGCCCATGGCCCGTCCGGTACGCGGAATACGTCGAGAAGGCGGTTCATGGGGACTTCGGGGACTCCTACATGGGAGTCAAGGAACCCGTGCGCGACATCATCGCGAGGTGCCTCCCCATGACCGCCGAGATCGCGTTTCTCGCGCTACTGGTCTCTTCGGCAATCGGGCTCAGCCTCGGCACTATCTCCGGCGTCTATCGAAACAAGGTTCCGGATCGGACCGTGCTCACGTTTTCAACGCTCGGCGTCACCATTCCCAACTTCGTTCTCGGTCCCTTTTTGGTGTACATCTTTGCGACGAAGCTGAACTATCTTCCGGTCAATTGGAGGATGGACAGACCGCAGGGCGACTTCTATTACTTGCTGCTTCCCGTGCTGATCCTTGCGGCCCGTCCCGCCGCCCTTATCACCCGGCTCACGCGAGCCAGCATGATCGACACTCTGCAGCAGGAGTTCATCCGAACGGCCGTCGCGAAAGGCGTGCCCCGCTGGCGGCTCTATCTGAAGCACGCGTTGCGAAACGCCATTTTGCCGGTGGTCACGGCGATTGGCACCAACTTCGGCATCCTCCTAACCGGCTCCTTCGCGGTGGAGAGGATCTTCACTATTCCCGGCCTCGGAAGCCGCACGATCGAAGCCATCGTCTCGTCGGACATGCCTGTTGTTCAGGCCTGCGTTCTCGTGACGGGCGCGATGTTCATCGTGGTCAACATGGTGGTGGACATGATGGCGCCCGTCCTCGATCCGCGCATTCGGGAGAGCCAGGTTTGAAGCAGATCCTCCGCAATCCGCTGCTCTTGGTGGGCCTTGGCTATCTGTTCGTTCTGGTTCTCTTCGCGGTGCTCGGTCCGTCCATCCGAACCGCGCAGCTTCGACAGCCAGGAGATCTGAATTTCTCAGCGACGACGACCGCGGTCGGACCCGTTTATGCGGCTCCCGGCACCCCGAAGCTGCCGCTGGGCACCGATGAGATTGGGCGCGACGAGGTAGCACGCCTGGCGGCCGGCGCGCAGGTTTCGCTCATGGTCGGATTCGTCGTGCAGGTCCTGGCGGTCAGCACCGGAATGCTGATGGGTGTGCTGGGTACCTTCACGCCTCCATGGATCCGTATGCCGGTTCTGCGATTCACGGACGCGATGTTCGCTTTTCCGGACATCCTCCTGGCGATCCTCATCGTTGGCACGTTCTCCGCGCCAGACCTTGGCGTGTTCCCCGTGATCGTCGCGCTCGGGATCACGGCGTGGCCCTCCGTCACGCGTTTGACCGTCACCCAGATCGCGTCGGTCAAGGACCGCGAGTACGTCGTGGCGGCACGGGCCGCGGGCGCGTCGCTTCCCTATCTGGTCCGGAAGCACATTCTTCCGCAGGTGTTTCCGTTGATCTTGGCGGTGAGCATGGTGGAGATGGCCGGAACGGTGTTGGCCGAAAGCACTCTCAGCTTCATTGGCATCGGAGTGCAGGCTCCCAAACCAAGCTGGGGAAACATGATCAACGACGTGCGGTCGGGAGAGATCACCTCGCACGTTCCACAACTCGTGTTTCCCTGCCTCCTTTTGAGCCTCACGATTTTCGCCCTGAACTTTGTGGGCGACGGTCTGCTTGCCGCGCTGGATCCCAAGAAGGGCTAGCTTCCGCTACTCTCTCGGTTTCTTCGACGGGCCCTGCAGACGGCGCCAAGTGGGTACCAGGGCTCCAGGCGAGCGTCCCATGGCCGTTAAGATAGGATCAGACCAAGGCTGGGCTCAACGCGAGCACAATAACCCCCCCCCGGCTGCAGGGATGCTACGGCGATTGCATCTTGGACTTGACGACTTGGATCGCCTTGGCCAACTGGTTGTCGGTCGCCGGGTCGCCGAAGACTACAAGACTGTCCGTGTTCAGGGCCACGGGGACGTCCGGCTCCAAGCCGCCCGTCGTCTTTACGCCGTCCTCATCGACCGAGCGTCCGATGTACTCGCCGTTCGGCAAGTAGTAGCGGGCGATCGTGATCTTGGCGCTGGAGCGGTCCTTAAGGGGCCAAACGTTCTGAACGGAGGCCTTGCCGTAGCTCTTGGACCCCACGAGCGTGACGAGGCCGTAATCGTGCAGACACCCAGAGAAAATCTCCGCGGCGCTGGCCGACTCGCCGTCGATGAGCACGACGATCGGATAGTGGAACGTGTGCAGATCGCCCGTGCTGGTCTTGTCCTGCTCCTCGCGGCCGTCCCGATACTTCATCGACACGACGACCTTGTTCTCCACGAAGCGGCTGAGCATGTCGGTCGCGGTTTCCAACAGGCCGCCGGGATTGCCCCGCAGATCGATGATGAGCCCTTGGATGCCTTGGTCCTCGAGCTTGGCGAGCTCGTGATCGAACTGCATTGCCGTCGGCTCGCTGAACGAGGAAACCGCCAGATAGCCGATCTTCGTCTTGGGCAGGACGCTCCCTTCAACGGTGGGAGCGGTGATCCGGGCTCGGCGCACGGTCATAGTCACGGGCTTTTCCTTCCCCGCCTGCACCACGGTGAGCTTTACAACCGTTCCTTCCTGGCCTTTGATCTTCTCGACGATGGAGTCGATGTCTTTGCCGGCCATCGACACGCCGTTGACTCCGGTGATCAAATTGCCTTTACGCAGACCGGCATTAAAGGCGGGCCCGTCGTCGAACACCACGGCGACCTTGGCGCCAAGTGGGTCGGGCGAGAGGCGCGCTCCGACGCCGCCGAACTTGGCCATGGTCTCTTCGGAGAACTCCTTCGCGGCCGTCGGCGGCAAGAAGATCGTGTGCGGGTCGCCCAACGAGCTGACCATGCCCTCGATCCCCGCGTATTTCAGCTCGACAGGCTTGACTGGGCGAATGTAGTCCGTCAAAAGCCGGTGGTAGTTTCTGCTGAAAACCTCGGGACCGCTCAACTTGGACGAGGTGACCTGCATTCCGGCAAGCCTCTCGAAGGAAGCAAGCGAAGGCGCCTGCCCCCGGCCCAGATCCCGCCAGAAGAACCCAAAGGCCATGCACGCGGCAAAAGCCAGAAATATGCCGACGATTCGCAGCCCTATCTTCACTTCCGCCCACCTCGCGAGGCCGTGGTGGAGTCCACAGGTACCTCGGTCGCTTTATGCGATGGCGGATAGAGAGAGTCTTTTTGCGTGGAGGACCCAACCGTTGAAGCCATCAGCGAGCGTGCCAACTCCGATTTTGTTGGCGCCAGGGGCCGGTACACCGCGGTTACGAGGTCGTAGCCTGAACCGTCGGGAAGCTCGATCGTCTCGCGAACGGACCGGTCCCCGCCGGTTTCGCTACCGGAAAGAGTGGCTTTGCCGTGGCTGGAGAGGGCAAGCGCCAAGATTTCTGCCGGCCCTCTCGTGGTCTTGTCCACGAGCAGCGTGATCTTGGGAGGGTGCGGGTTCCCGCGGCTCACGTTCACCGGCGAAGGCTTTTCACCCTTGTCGTTTGCAAGCTGGCCGTAATTGCCTGCCGGGACAAGCGCGTCCAAGCAGGCTGCCATCGCTTCATAGTCGCCGGTCGGGTTGTTTCGCAGGTCGATCGTGACCTCACTCTTCCCCTGGATCGCTCCCTTCAGCTGTTGAGCGGCGTCCATCGTCATGGGGAGCACGATCTTTCCTCCCGAATCGGAGAATCCCGGCATGCGGCTCGTTCCCTTCTGAATCGTCGAGGTACGGGTCACGCCATCTCGGTTCCACACAACCTTGACCGAGCCGCTTGTGCCAAGCAGCAGCTTGTCCTCCGCCCGAATCGGCAAGAGAGCCCTCTCAGTCTTTTGTCGAAGCTCCCTTTGGAGCGGAGCGATTTCGGAAAACGTGATCTTCCGCTCATTGAAGAGCGACTGCTCATGGCGAAACTTGTCAAGAAGGGCTTGGTCCACGACCCAGTGGCCGTCGATATCTGCCACCGAGTCACCGGCCTTGACTCCCGCCAGGTCCGCCGGTCCGCCGGGTACAACCGCGCTGACCACTACCTTCGGAAAACGCGAGATCTCGGCCACCGCCTCCTCGGCATCCTCCGGTTGAGGCTGCAGGCCCTGCTGGGGGCTCTTCTTTCCGGGTGGAAGCTCCAACGACAGGCTCACGCCGATGCCCTCGTAGAGTCCTTTTTGGCGGTTGACGTATGCGTGAAACTCTTTCGAATCCATGAAGAGCGATTTCACGTCTCCGAGGCTGCCAACCATGCCGCGCACCGATCCGCTCGCAAGCTTCTCGTCATTCCCGATGGGCTCCACGTAGTACTGCTTGAGCAGCGACACCATCTGGTCGTAGTATTCCGAAGCAGGCACGTTGACGTCGTTGCTTTGCGAGGCAAGCCAGTTGCCGAACCACATCGAATTCGAGTTGGACGCCTGCAGGCCTCCCAGGTCGACTTTCTCACGGAGCTGAGCGCCCCAGCGGATAGTAAGACATGCGGCAGTAACTCCGGCTGCGGCGACTACCGATTTTAGAACGTCATTCATGAAAGCCAGACCAATCCACTATGTTTACGTCGGCACAGCCGCCAATTCACTGGAAGACCTTTTGAATATACGTGAAGTTCCTGTAAAGGCCAAGCCGGAGAGCCTTCGCGGCTCCCTTTTGTAGTTTTTAAGCTTGATAGCGGCAACGTCATTGAGTCAAAGTTTGGGCAGCCGCTCGAACCTGCGGGTCTCCGCTCTGCCTGATACTTGCAACTACCTCATCCGGCAGCCGGAAGTTTCTCTTCTTTGCAAGCTCGATCAGAGCCAACTGAACCACGGGATGGGTATCCGTCAGCGCAGCGCCCAACTCATCGGCCTGGGCGCCCTTTGGCAACGCCGCAAATGCGAGAATGGCCGCGGCCTTTACTCTCGCCGAACGGTCCGTGACCGCCTGCCGAACGGCGTTCCGATTAGCCTCATCCGGGTGGGCTGCAAGGTAGCGCAAGAATTGGATGCGGACGCCCAGACTGTCGTCCTTGACGGCGACCTCTCCGCCCGCATGGGCCGTCGGGTCCTTGGAGGAGATGAGAAGCTGGTCGCTCTCCAGGCGAACGGCGTCACTCTCCTCGTTGACCGACGACCACAGCAGCTTCTTCCACTGATAGGGATCGTTCGGGTCGGAGGTGCGTGTGACAGCCAATCGCAGCTCGGGATCCACTTTCATCACGAACGTCCAACGGATCAGCGACGCGTTGGCGCCGGGCAGGCGGCTGAGCGCATACACGGTCGCGATCTGAGTGGCAAGCGCCCTGGTGTCCTGTAAAACGATCAGGTTCACCGCCTCGGCAGCGTCTTTGCCCTCCGTCAACACAGAAGCTGCCTCGGCCTTGCCTTGTTCCGTGACTCCCGTCAGGATGATCTGATGGATCGTGGCCTTTGCGGTATCGGTGCCGAGCTTCCAAAGCGCGTCCACGGCAGCCGCACCGACAGGGCCGTCGATTGAGTGCATCGCGTCGTCGGTAATCGCCGCCTCGGCGGAAGGATCTGGATGAGCGATGTACTTCTGGAGAGCGTTCAGACGCACGAAAGCTTCGGAGTCCTTGAGCAGATTGAGAAGTTGGGGGGAAGGGTTGGCTGAATTCGCCCACCGAGCGCGAACCCATGGATCGGCCGATTCCGGGTCGGGCGCCACCGGGTCGGGCGGCGCGTCGGGCGAATTGTTTGTGGTTTGGAACTCCGCAAAGCTGTACTCCACCGGTCCGAACGTGATCTTTGCGTGCTCCAACGCGTTCGGGCTCGGCACGAGGGCCCAGCGGGCGATCGAACTTAGGCCGGTTGGCTTGAGATCGGCTTTGACATGGTGCCACTGCCCATCGCGAGCAAACGTGGCCTTGGGCACGTCTGTTGGACCGGGAAGGTCGCTTCCCAGGCAAAGGTAGGCGGTTTGGCCGTTCGGCGCCTGGAGCCGCAACGCGAGCGGGTCTCTGGAGGCGCTGCGAGCCCAAAACTCCAGTGTGGGAGTCTTGGCGACGTCGACGATGGGAGAGCCTTGGATATTCGGAAGGTCCACACCGCCCGTGCGGTTCTCGCCCTTCTCCGAATAAGTCAGGACACTTCCATGTTCAGGATCGGACGAAATCGCGACCTGGCTGGCAACGCCCTTGTAGCTGGAAATCAAGAGCTTAGTCTGCGTTGACTTGTTTTCGGATCCGTTCGGAACGGGAAGCTTGAGCCGGGCGGCGATTTGGCCCGCAGCCAGATCGGCGCCCGCGATCACCGCGCTCCAGTCCTGCCCTGGCACGTACAGCTCGGGATTCTCCAGGCCCGTTCCCGGATTTGTGTCCGGAACGCCTCCAAGGCGGCCCAGAACGCCCGATTGCCGGGCGTGCCATGCGACCTGGGTTACCCAGATCCTGGCGAGGGTCAGGGCAAGGGCGCCATCGGTTTCCAGCCCCGGCCGATAGTCGGAAAGGTAGGCAACCGGCGTCTCATTGATTTCCAGGCTGCCTTCGTCCACTGTCGGCACGCCGTGGAGGCAAATGACGGATTCGTAGGGACCCCGGTAAACGTGATCTTCCGCCTGATAGGCGCCGCCGTTGAACCGGGGATATACATAGTCGCTGACCACTTGGGCAATCGTTCGGTCGCCGCGAACCATCGACTCCTCGTTGACCTGAAGGTCGGTAACCAGCTTTAGCTTGCCGCCCGTTTCCGCCTTCACGATGGTGGCCAGCAGTTTGGCGGCCCGTTGAATCTGTTGGATCTCCGGAGTCTCGAGCGAACACTTCTCTTCGTAAAGCGTGCCGTCCGGGAGCTTCTCCACTTCGTCGATCCTCTTCAATACGAAGAGCTTCAGGTGCCACTGAACGGCTTGAGGATCGTCCGGCTGAGTCGCGGCCGCCTCGACTGCGGACCAGTCGCCTGGCGAGGTAAACGAATTAGGGACTTCACGAGTGCCGGCAGGCAAGAAGCCAAGGCCCGTCCAGGAAAGGTAGTCCGCGGTCGGCTGCTCGGAGGCGGGCTTTGGAAAATCGATGGACGGCGTTTGTACGGTCGTGGCGGGCCGCGTGAGGGCTGGTTCGCTTCGCAAAACGGGCGACGAGGGTCGCTCGATGCGGCAGGACGCGAATGCCAGGGCGGCTGGAAGGATCATCTAGCTCATTATCTGGAACATTCGGATGTCGGAGGGCCCGGCGGCATGACCGTCACCCCTCGTGAACTCGAGGCCACCGACGGTTGAAACCTCGTCCAGGCTGTGAGGAATCTTCGCGATCAGGTCCAGCACGACCTTCTTGATCTTCTCCGCGTTCGACTGGAACACAGCCAAGACGTCGGTCGCTTTCACGGCCTCGGTCCCCGAATGGACGCCGCTGTCGTAGTCGGTGATCAACGAGATGTTCACGACCCCCATCCCCAGCTCGTGGCAAAGATAAGCTTCGGGATATTGGGTCATGTTGATGACTTCCCAACCCTGATCGTGAAACCACTTGCTCTCGGACTTCGTGCTGAAGCGGGGTCCTTGGATGACGACCACAGTCCCTCCGTCGTGGCACTCGATCCCGTGCTCCCGGATCGTCTCGACCGCCAGCCTCCGGAGAATCGGGTGGTACATGTCGGCCGGTGAGACGTGGGTGACGATCGGACCGTCGTAGAAGGTGTCCTTTCTCCCCGTGGTGCGGTCGACGAATTGATCACAAACGACGAAGTGACCGGGCTCCACATGCTTCTGCAGAGAACCTGCCGCGCATGGGCTGATGATCGCCCGGCAACCCAGGGAACGCATGGCCCACACGTTGGCGCGATAGTTGACCATGTGGGGAGGAAGCGTGTGATTTCTGCCGTGCCGAGGCAGAAAGGCGACCTTCCGGCCTGATACCTCGGCCAAAAACACGCTGTCGCTCGGAGGTCCGTAGGGGGTGTCGATCTTCGCTTCTTGCACGTTCTCCAGCAAGCTATAGAAGCCGGAACCGCCGAAGACGCCGATCTGAGCCCTCTCCATCAAGACCCTGCCTCGGACCCGATGAGCTTGTGCGCGTTGGTAATGAAGGAGTCGACGCGGGCGCCGCGGCGCTCCACGATATCTTCGTCGAACCCCTTGACTTTATTGGATTTCACGGCGTTCGTGTTCTTGAGCCTCGGGTCGTTGAGAATGGACGAGAGGTCAGCCTCCTTTGTCTTCTGACTTGTGGGCATGATGATGATGTCCGGATTGAAAGAGATGAGACTCTCGGGATCGGCGGGAACGAAGTGGTCCTGCGCGGGGCCCACCGGCTCTCCTCCGGCGATCCGAACGACGTCGGCGATGAACGACTTGGTCCCGGCGACCATCGACGCTCCGCCGTGTCCGGGAATGATCACGGCGACCCTGGGCTTCGACGGAAGCTTGTCCGCCAGGCTGATCTTCTTCGCGTCGTCGATACGAAGGATGTAATCGTTCATCCCGGTCTGCGTGAGAGTCACGTCTCCCATCGCAAGCAGGCACTTTTCGAAATCGTCGACGGTGTTACCGGTTATCGCGAAGGTCGGCGCTCCAATCTCCTTGATCTTGGCGACGTCGCTCGCATTGTAGAGCTGGTCGTCGTAGACGACCAGATCGGGCGACATAGACTTGATCTTCTCATAGTCCGGCTTTACGGAGGCGACGACCGTCTTGGAGAGGATGGTCGGCGGATAGTCGTCGCTGGCGGTTCGTCCCACGATCGACGTGAGGCCAAGAACGCTCGCCATGATCTCGGTCGCGCTCGGACTCAAGCTGACGATCGCCTTTTGCTTGATCGCAGGAGCGTACTTGACCGTTTGAAAATGGTCTGAACATCCCGCGAGGAGAACAGAAGCAAGGATGGAAAGGCAGATCGCCCGGCGCATGGGCAATATTCTGACGCATGAGGCCGGTCGGGTGCGAAGCTTGTGAACTTGGATGCTCATAAGACGGGTTGCGACCGACGCTCCGCCGCTCGCGTCGTCAATAACGCTCGGCCGCGCGCGCTTGTTCCTAAATCTCCCAATGTGCCGCGCACACCCGCAGAATTCGGCGCGGAGGAACCGAGAAGACCTCTGAGTGGTTGAAAAGAGGCGAATGAGCCGGTCGAGCAAAGACGGATCTATCTCACGGCGTTCTCTCCTAAAACTCGGCGGCCTTGGCGTGCTTGCAAGCATGGCCCCGGGTCTTTGGGAGAACGATACTGTCCAAGTACGGCGTCATACCCTGCTGCTCCCAAAGTGGGACGCAGACGGTTTTCGGGTAGCCCAGGTCTCCGATATCCACGCCAACTCTCCCGGCGCTGCCGCGCGTGCTTCCCAAGCGATCCGACTGGCGATCGCGGAAAGGCCGGACGTACTGCTGATCACCGGCGACTTCGTCAACCGCGACGATGCGCACAACACGGAAAACCTCCGAGACGCGTTGATGCCGCTTCACGACGCCAAGTGCCCGGTGTATGGAATCTGGGGCAATCACGACAGCGACACCAACCCGCGCTATCTGCACGCCGGTATGGATGGCGCCGCCATTCGGATGCTGTGCAACGAGGCGGCGGAGATTCAGGGAGTCACTTTGGCCGGGATCGACGACGCGCTCTTCAATCGGCAGGATCTTAGGTTTCTGACCGAGAGGGAACACTCCAAGTCGCTGCTCGCCATGTGGCACGAGCCGGACTTCGTCGTCGAAACGCCGAAGTGCGTGAGCTTGCAGCTTAGCGGCCACAGTCATGGCGGCGAGGTTTGCCTGCCCGGAGGAATACCGATCCACACCCCGATCGGCGCGCGAAGATACATCGCCGGCTTCTATCCCGACGCTTGGGTTCCCCTGTACGTCTCCAAAGGCGTCGCGACCTTGGGGCCATGCCGAGTCTATTGCCCTCCCGAGATCATCGTCTATACGCTGAAAGGCTCGGTAGGGGCGCCGCCAACCGAGTTGCCGGGCTTGAAAGCCTAGCAGGTTGATTCAAGGAGCGAGTTTAGGAATGGCGGTATACGCACGGGCTTCTTTGGTAGCTGTCGAATGGAAGCGTCCAGCCCAGGTTCGCCCATGTGCACCCTCCAGTCAATGTCGCTTGGATCGCCACGAGGAAGCCGTATAAATGCCTCGTTAGCTAGCGTGAACTTGCAGAGCTGAGCAATGGGTCGGGCCAAAAGGGAGGCTACCCACCACAATAAGGCATGACTCTTCGTGAGGTGCTGCATGCCCACATTCCGACACTGACTCGTGAAAGCACGGTCCGCGATGCTGTGGACAAGATGGACATCTATCAGTTTCCGGCCCTGGTCGTTATAGACGAGCAGTCGATTCCCGTTGCCGTCGTGACCGAGGGCGACCTTTGCCGGGCCGTAAGCCATCGCGACAGCCTAACCTCCATGGCCGATGAGCCGGCATTTATTCACGGGACCTCCGAGCCCGTAGTTGCCCACGCCGATCTCGAGATCGGCGCAGCCTTTCACCAGATGCTCGGCAGCGGCCTCACGATCCTGCCGGTAATGGAGGACGAGCGGCTCATGGGCATCGTGCTGCGGGTGGATCTGATGCAGGCGATGCTGATGGACCAAAAGGGACCTGGCTTATAGTTGGATTCGGTTGTAGGCTTCCGTGAACATTTGGAAATGCATCAGGTCGGCGGGTTTGGGCGCAGGTCTCTGTACCGCGATCGTGCTTGCTTATGACGTGTCAGTGCGACACGAAAACCTCGAAGCGCGGAAGACGAGCCCCGATTTCGAACTCAACGT
The DNA here is from genome assembly GCA_035550555.1 of Fimbriimonas sp. Taxonomy (GTDB): domain Bacteria; phylum Armatimonadota; class Fimbriimonadia; order Fimbriimonadales; family Fimbriimonadaceae; genus Fimbriimonas. The sequence continues at coordinate 10,390 of DASZPA010000077.1, read as the reverse complement.
TGTAGTGGATCCTGATAACTCGCGAGTGCTGGACGTGGATTTGCACAATATCTCTGGGCGATCAATCCAGATATACGAGTCCTTTTCATCGTGCACGCTGGGTCTAGTCTGGCCGGCGAACTCCCAGATCAATCCAAACCGTGATGATTGATCCAATGTACATTGCTGAGCAATCCCGCTTCGCCCCTCTTCCGCCTTATGGTCCACTATCGCGACACGGTGCCTCTGGAACATCTCAAGAGCTACGTGGACCCGACGCTTGGCCAGTACAGGTGCCGCCTCGGCTACTTTGATGGTCTTGTAAACCAATTGGCACATCAGAACAGATTGACATCGAAACTCAGCCAGGTGGGAATGATCAGTTCCAAGAGCTTTTGGATCGTAAAGACGCCATTCGGAGACTGGCTCGTAGACAACTGAACTCGCCTCGACCTCCTATACTTTCCAGAGATGCGGGTCGATGTGGCGTTGGTGGGCGGGACAGGTATGGGAGCGCCGTTGGCGGAGCTCGGCGGATCACCCATGTTCGTGCCGACTCCTGCTGGAGGTCTGCGCGGCAAGGTCGTCGAACTTCCCGGATTACGTTTGATCTACGTGAGCCGCCACTCCGCCGGTCACAAAGTGCCGCCGCACCTCGTCAACTACAAAGCAATGGCCCTCGGGCTCAGGAAGCTGGGAGTGAAGGCTTGCTTCGCGACCGCCGCCGTGGGCAGTATCCGAAACATGTGGGGGCCCGGAACGTTGGTCCTGTGCTCCGACTACCTGGACTTCTCCTCAAGAAACATCACCTTGTTCGACGATTCGATCACCCATCGGGACTTCTCGGAGCCTTTCTCGAAGATGGGCCGAGAAGCGATCTTGGCTGAGGCAAATTCAACTGGAGTAGCGGTGGTTCCCGACGGCGTCTATGTGAACGCGAACGGCCCCCGATACGAGACTCCTCAGGAGATACGCACCTATCGGGAGCTTGGAGGCGACGTGGTCGGCATGACCGCCGCTTCGGAGGCGATCGCGATGCGGGAGGCCGAGGTTCCTTACACCTGCCTCGCAGTGGTCACCAACCTTGCGGCTGGACTGACCGACGGGGTTCTCGGGCACGAAGAAGTGGTGGATGTGATGACGGAAAGAGGACCTGCCGTGCTCAAGCTCTTGCTTGGAGCCGCCGAGAGGGTTGCCAGCGAGTGAAGCTGCCTCGACGCACGTTTTCGCTCTTGCTGGCCATGACGCCGGGAATCGGGGGCCGAACAGTCACGCGCATCCTTGCGCGGAACGAGCTTCTGGCGCGCTCCCCCGAGGAGTTCTTCACGTTGTCACCGGAGGCGATCCGTGAGGAGTATCGACTATCGGCAAAAGCAGCGGCAAACCTGCTCGACGACGTGAAGGGTCGTATCTCATTTACGTTGGCGACCGAGAAGCGGCTATCAGGCCTTGGCGTCGAATGGGTCACGACGACGGACGCGCACTATCCAGCCGTCGTTGAGGAGATGGACTCCGACCCTCCGGGAGTCTTGTTCCTTTATGGCAACACGCGCCTGCTGGAAGCGAGAACTTTCTGTGTGCTCGGGTCTCGCAACACGTTTCCTGCCGACCTGGAACTTATCGAGAAGCTGACGGAGGAAGGTGTGCTGGCAGGTGAGGTTTTGGTGACGGGACATGATCGGCCCGAGTACCAACGATCGGCCGTTGTGCCTTTGCGTTGGGGGGCGCCGAGGGTCCTCTGTCTGGATCGCGGGCTGTTTCAAGTATTGGGTCCCGAGCTTAAAGATGAAGCGTTCCGGGCGGCGCGGCTCTGGCGGTATGAGTTCGATCCTTCGACCGATCTGGTGGTCAGCCCGTTTCGGCCCGACTCAGGGTTCATCGGGCAGAACAATCGCATCCGCGACCGGCTGGTCGGAAGCCTCTCACTCCGACTGGCCTTCGTGAATATCGCCGAGGGCGGCAACATGGAGGCGCTTGCCAAGATGGCGTTGAAAGCCGGCAGGAAGGTGATCGTTTCGGATCGGTGCATCGGCTACCGAAGTTTCGCGGCGCTGGCCGCCGACATCTTGAAGACCTAGCGACGGCGTCGTTCGGGTACCGAAGCGACTGACTCGCCTTTGAACGAACCCACCGAACCCTGCCTGGCAACGCGACCAGGAACCAGGCCGCGCTACTTTACTCGACGGTGACCGACTTTGCCAGATTCCTGGGTTGATCGATCTCGCACCCTTTCAGCTTCGCGATGTGATAGCTTAGAAGCTGCAGCGGGATCACCGCCAGGAGCGCGTTGAGGAACTCGTGGCGCGTTTGAGGAATCTGCAGGACGTGGTCGGCGGCTCGCTTGATGATCCCGCTCTGGTCGGTGGTCACGCAAATGACCGTGCCACCCCTCGCTTGGACCTCCTTCATGTTGCTCACCACCTTGTCGACGATCGTCGGGTCGGTGCAGGAGAAGACCGCCATCACGCCCGGCTCGACCAGTGCGAGCGGACCGTGTTTCATCTCACCCGCAGGCGACTCCTGGGTCGCAATGTAGGCGACCTCCTTGAGCTTGAGTGCGGCTTCATAGCCAATATAGGCGTCGGCGCCTCGGCCAAGGAAGAAGCAGAGGGGCGTGTCTTTGACCTTCTCGGCCATTTCAGTGGTTTCAGCGTCCAGCTTCAGCACGTCGCGTGCGATGTCGGGGAGGCGTCGCAAGGCATCGGTCCACTCCTGAATCCGGATGCCTGGCGTCTCTTGGATTTGCGCCATGTGAAGCGCCAGGAGGGTGAGTGCGACCACCTGCGCCGTATACGCCTTGGTGCTGCAGACCGAGATCTCCGGGCCGGCTTGTGTGATCATCGTGCGGTCGCACTCGCGGGCAATGGAGGAGCCGACTACGTTAATGATGCCGAGCGTCCGGATTCGCCGGGCTTTACATAAGCGAAGCGCAGCCAGTGTGTCGGCCGTCTCTCCAGACTGGCTGATGAAAATGGCGAGGCTTCGCGAGGAGAGAACCGGATCGCCGTAGCGGAACTCGGAAGCGTAGTAGACGTCCGTGGGCAGCCGCAGAAGCTTCTCAAAGAGGTGCTTGCCCATCAGGCCCGCGTGATAGGCGGTACCGCAGGCGATGATGTTGACACGGTCGATCTCGGTCCAGACGTGCTCGGAGAAAAGGCCTTCCAAACGGACGCCACCATCATCGGTAAGCCGTCCGATCAGGGAGTTGCGGATCACATCCGGCTGCTCCATGATCTCCTTCATCATGAAATGGTCGTAGCCCCCACGTTCGGCGGCAGTCACGTCCCACGAGATGTGAGTCGTGTCCACGACGAGCTCGCGACCATCGCGATCCATAAGGCAGATGCCGTCGGTTGTGAGACAGGCAACGGTGCCCTCTTCGAGGACGACGACTTCTCTCGTATAGGGAAGGAGAGCCGGGATGTCGCTGGCGAGCATGTTTTCGCCCTTTCCGACTCCAAGAACGAGCGGCGAGGCGCTTCGGACAGCCACTAGCTTTCCGGGCTCTTTGCTCGACTGCACCACCAGCGCGTAAGCCCCGCGCAGGCGCTGGACCGCGAGCCGTACCGCTTCTTCCAAAGGAACGCCCAGAGAGTACTCCTCGCCGATCACATGGGCTGCGACCTCGGTGTCGGTTTGGGACCTGAACGTGTGGCCGCGCCGCTTGAGCTCATCGGCCAGCTCCAGGTAGTTCTCAATAATGCCATTGTGGATGACGGCCACTTCCCCGCTCATGTCGTAGTGCGGGTGGGCATTCTCGTCGGTTGGTCCGCCATGGGTCGCCCATCTGGAATGAGCCATCGCTGTATTGGAAGTCGGCTTGACGTCCTCGATCAGCTTGCCAAGCTCCTTCAGCTTGCCAGCCTTCTTAAGCACGTCGAGATGGCCGTTCTTTTGGTAGGCCAAGCCCGCGCTGTCATAGCCTCGGTACTCCAGCCGCTTGAGCTGATCAAAAACGACGTCGACCGCGTTCTTGGGTCCGACGTAACCCGCAATTCCACACATACTGGTTTATCCCCTCTGTTGCTCCTGGAACATCCCTATTCCGAGCCGTGTTGGTAAAGTTGGCCGGAGCCTTGGTAGCGTTGAGTTTATCTCAGGCCGGTAACCGGCTGATTTATTGACGATTTATTGAAGCACTCTATGGCAAACGATACGCCCCACACCATCTTGGTCACAGGAGGAGCCGGGTTTATCGGCTCGAACTTCCTCAACTTATTCGTTCCTCGATTTCCGTCCATCCGCTTCGTTTGCCTGGACAAGCTGACCTACGCCGGGAATCTGATGAACCTCGCATCGGTCTCGAAGCTTTCCAACTACGCCTTTGAGAGAGTCGACATTGCCGACACAGGCGAGGTCGGCCGGGTCTTCGACACGCACAAACCAGATTGGGTCATCCACTTCGCTGCCGAGTCGCATGTGGACCGGAGCATCAAGGACCCACTCTCCTTTGTTCGATCGAACGTAGTCGGGACTGGCGTCCTGCTGGAGGCGTGTCGCGGCTTGTGGTCATCGTATGAAGGCAAGCTGTTCCACCATGTGAGCACAGACGAGGTGTACGGCTCTCTGGGCGAGGACGGGGCGTTCTCGGAAACCACTCCTTACGACCCGAGCAGCCCGTACAGCGCCTCGAAGGCGGGAAGCGATCATCTCGTTCGGGCGTACCACCGAACCTTCGGGCTTCCGGTCCGGATCACCAACTGCTCCAACAACTACGGTCCGTATCAATTTCCTGAGAAGCTGATTCCGTTGATGACGCTGAACGCGTTGGAAGGAAAGCCGCTTCCAATCTATGGGACAGGCGCCAACGTCCGTGATTGGCTATACGTGGAGGACCACTGTGAGGCGATCTGGACCGTCGCGACTCGCGGACGGTCTGGCGAGACTTACAACGTCGGCGGAAACACCGAGTGGCGGAACGTGGACATCGTGCACGCGGTATGCCGCCTGGTGGCGGAGGAGACAGGTCGAGCCGTTTCCGAGTTTGAGAGACTGATTCAGTTCGTGGCCGATCGTCCGGGACACGATATGCGGTACGCGATCGATTCGACGAAGCTGCAGACGGAGCTTGGGTGGACGCCCTCGGAGTCGTTCGAGACGGGGCTACGGAAGACGGTCCGGTGGTATCTGGCGAATAAGGAATGGGTGGCGAACGTGAAGAGCGGCGCGTACCGGCAGTGGATCGAGTCGAACTACGCGGGGCGTGGGGTTTGAGCGTGGACTTCTGCCTCTTCCAAACCGGAGAAACCCACCTCCCGGTTCGCAAGCTCACCGACCTCTCCCCCAAGGGGCGAGGTATTGCTTGCGCGGAATTACAAGCTTCCCGAGTGAGCCAAGGCACCTTAGAAGACCTTTGCAGAAACGAACCGGAACTCCCCTTCTCCCGGTTCGCACCCGCCTTCGCTAAAGCTACGGAGGGCAGGCGCTCACCGACCTCTCCCGCGGAGGGGATAGGTAATGGCTTCAACAAGGTTGCTGCCTTAACTGGCCAAGTCGACCTCTTTACCACTGTAAGCAATCGGCAGCAATCAGGGGCTTCCTGGACTCGCTGCCTTATCCACGCATCACCTCTCCCCTCCGCGGGAGAGGTCGGTGAGGAACGACCCGGGAGAGGGGGAGATCCGGTCTGTCCGCGCCAAAAGTCAGCTTCACCAAAGCCCTGCTGGAGGACAGCTTGACAGTTCGGCCGACTCGCCTGCCGGGGGTCCTCGTCGTCGAGCCGCGCGTGTTCTCGGATGCGCGTGGCTTCTTCGCAGAAACTTACCAAAGACAGCGCTACCAGGAAGCGGGCATCTTGGACGAGTTCGTGCAGGACAATCTCTCATGCTCATCTAAAGGGACTCTGAGAGGCCTCCATTATCAGAACCCCAACCCCCAAGCAAAGCTTGTCCAGGTGCTTCGCGGCGAGGTGTTCGACGTCGCGGTGGACATCCGGCTCGGCTCGCCGACCTTTGGGCAGTGGGTGGGCGAGACACTCTCGGAATCGAACAGGCTCCAGCTTTACGTGCCGCAAGGCTTCGCTCACGGGTTTGTCGTAATCAGCGATGAGGCGCTGTTCTGCTACAAGGTTGGGGACTACTACAATCCCGGCGCGGACGGTGGGGTCCGATGGGACGACCCGGACATCGCCATCGAGTGGCCGGTCTCGGATCCGATGCTCTCGCCTAAGGATGCGGCGGCTCCTTTGCTCCGGGAGATCGACTCAGCGCGGCTTTCCTTTTGAACCACGAAGACACAAAGGGCACTAAGTTTCACAAAGTTTTCGTTGTGAGACTTCGTGCCTTTGTGCCCTTGTGGTTAGAGATCCTTCCGATGCCTTCTCGCGAGATTCTTAACCACGGCGGCACGGAGGACACGGCGGTGCACGGCAATTCCAGGAGGTTCTACCAGCCTCGCCGCGCCGTGCCGCCGTGGTGAAACTTTGAACGCGTCACAATGAGGAGTGGCGGCGCTTCTTGACCTTGTCGATCCCTTGATCGGCACCGACTCGCATTACGGGTTCTCGACGGGCAACTGCCTTCCCCTCGCACAAATGCCGTTTGGGATGACCGCCTGGTCCCCTCAGACCGGCGAGGGCGGTTGGTTCTTCGACCGGCGAGCCAGGAAGCTGCAGGGTATCCGCGCCGCTCGCCAACCCAGTCCGTGGATCGGCGACTACGGCCACTTCAACGTCATGGCACAGACCGGGCAGCTGATGACCTCTCCCGGCAACCGGGCCTCTGCGTTCCGCCTCGATAAGTCTGTGATCAAGCCTCACTATCAGCGGTTTGACCTGATCCGATATGGGACCCGGATGGAGCTGACGCCAACCAAGCGGGCAGCTCATTTCCGCATCACTTTTCCCAAGGGCAAGACTGGCCGTGTGCTCTTCGAGCCCTGCGCCGGGGCCTCGAGCTTTGAGATCGATCTCGACCACCATTGCGTCGGGGGATCCACCAGCGGGCGTGCAGGGGGGTGTCCCGAAAACTTCGCCTGCTACTTTTTCGCCAGGTTCGACAGGCCGCTCGCGTCATTCGGAACTTTTGAGGGCAACGACTCTCATGAAGGATCGACCAAGCATGAAGGGCAGCGAGCTGGAGGCTACGCCGAGTTTGAGGGCGGAGGAGAGGTCAATCTCCGAATCGGGACATCGTTCATCTCGATCGAGCAGGCGGCACGCAACCTCGAGCGCGAGATCGGTAACGCGGCCTTCGAGGAGACGCTCGAGCGCGCGGGTCGCGTTTGGGAAGAGGCGCTAGGAAGGATCGAAATCGAGGACCCGGACGAAGCGGCGCTCAGGACCTTCTACACCTGCCTCTACCGGACGCAGCTCTTTCCGCGGATCTGGCATGAGGAGGATGAGGCGAATCGTCTAGTCCACTTCAGCCCCTACGATGGCCAAGTTCATGAGGGTGTACTGTACGCCGATAACGGCTTTTGGGACACGTACAGGACGATGTATCCGTTGCTGGCTCTGCTTCAGCCAGAGCGCCTCGCCGAGATCTTGCAGGGATGGACCAACGCTTACAAAGAGGGCGGCTGGTTTCCCCAGTGGGCGAGCCCCGGCTACCGTGCCTGCATGGTGGGCACTCATATCGACGCAGTTATTACCGATGCCGTCGTCCGGGGCGTAAAGGACTTCGATGTTGAGACCGCCTTTGAGGGGCTGCTAAAGCACGCCTTCCATCCTGGCGACGAGGCCGGCAACTTCGGACGGATCGGGATCGAGGACTACAAGACCCTGGGCTACGTCGCGGCCGACCGGCACGACTCGTCGGTCGCACGCACGCTCGACTATGCCTATGACGACTTCTGCATCGCCCAGGTGGCTCGTTCCTTAGGGAGGGGAGACGAGGCTGAAGCTTTGATGGCCCGAACCAAGAACTACGAGCACCTTTGGGACGCTGGCGCTGGATTCATGCGCGGCAAGAACGCCGACGGGTCTTGGCAGGAACCCTTTCACGAGTTCCTGTGGGGCGATCCCTATGTGGAGGGCGGTCCATGGCAGTCGACCTGGGCCGTCCAGCACGATCCTGCGGGTCTGATCCGGTTGATGGGCGGTCCCGAAAAGTTCGTTCAAAAGCTCGACCAGATGATGACGTCAGAGCCGCTGATCGAGGTCGGCACATACGGCTTTGAGATCCACGAGATGACCGAGATGGCCTGCGCCGACTTCGGCCAATACGCTCAATCGAATCAACCGGTGCATCACGTCCTGTTTCTTTACACCGCCGCGGGATACCCGTGGAAGACCCAGTACTGGGTCCGGCGAGTGATGGACGAGATGTATGGCGACGTATTTCCGGGTGACGAGGACAACGGCGAGATGTCGGCCTGGTATGTGCTCAACGCCCTCGGTCTGTTCCCCCTCTGTCCCGGCCATCCTTCCTTCGTGTTCGGATCTCCCCGGTTCCGTCGGGTGACAATTCGACCCGAGGGTAAGCCCGAGATCGCGGTTGAAGCACCCGACAACTCATCGGGCCGTCCCTATGTTTCGAAGGTCACGGTGAACGGGCAAGATCATGAAGCTCTCTGGATCGACCACAGCGTGCTGGCCTCCGGTGCGACGATCCGGTTCGAAATGAGCGAGCTTGCTTCGACGAAAGTGGTGACCGACAAGGCACTATTGCCGGTTAGCATCCCCTAGCCGTTCCACCGATAACGAAGGTGTGAGACTCGCTCCTTTGCTGTTCGTTTCCCTGGCAGGCGTCGCCTTCGCGAGCGACGCGGATTGGCACTCCTACAAGATCAACGCAGCCGAGGTGACGTTCCTTGCGCCCAGCAAGCCGTCGGTTCAGCAGGCGACCCTGAACGGCGCTCCTTCCACTTTGTATACGTCCGATTCTCCCGCGGGCAGGTTCGTTGTGGGTTACACACCATTCCCGGCGTCGTCGCAGCCTGCGATGAAGAAGATTCTGACCAGCGATCCCGGCTCACCGGGAATCAAGCACCTGATCGAGTCGACAGTGGCGGCGTTTGCCAAAGCCGGCAAGGCGAAAATCGGTCATGCCGAATTTGGACTCGATAAGGGTTTGCCAACCGAGTTCGCAACGCTGTCGAATAGTAGGGTGACACTCAATCTCCGGGTCTATGTGTCCTCCAAGAGGGTCTACGTCTTTGTGGCCGCTGGGGATGACGAGGCTGTCTCCAAGTTCTTCCAGTCGATTAAAGTGCCTTCCGAAGTAGCTCAACCGAAATAGCAGAGGCGCTTCCGGCCTCACCCGGGAAAGAAGTAGCTTTGCTTCTTGAAGACGATCACCGTCGCCGAGTAAGGCGGGAAGGACAGAACGGTCGTGGGACCCGCGTTCGAAATGCCTCCGCTCGCCACATCGGGCGAGCCCGCGCCTGTTTGAGCGGCGTTGTCTTGGGGGATTCCGTAGCTGTAGGTCTTCGCGTCGGGTTGAGGAATGTAGCCGCTCAGCGAGATTTGCGCGGAAAGCGTCGCCGTGGGGTTCTTGTTGACGACCAGAAGCTGCAGCGTGCCGCTTTGGCGGGCTACGGCGTAGGCGGTGAGAAGTCCATAGTCGGTCGTTACGGGAAGAACGGAGTCACCCGACGTTGCGAAGACACTGAGCAGCTTGTGAACATAGAAAACGGGATACGGGTTGAAGTCCGCGTCCACCACGCCGTAGTCGCCGTACTGGCGCCAACCGTAGAGCCACGACGCGTTGTTGCCTCCCGTGTCCTGACCATTCAAGAGGTCCCACCACATCATGCTCTGGCACTCCGTTTGGAGCATGCTTCCGAACGAATCCGCCAGGTACAGACCGTTCACGAGGCTGCACATCTGCTTGCCCGGACTGGTTGCGTCGGAGTTGTTTTCGGTGCAGTCGATCTGTACCTTCGCAGCCGTGTCAGCGCCAAGGTAGTCGGTCAGCATCTGGCGGAGGCTGCCTATGTCGGTTGCCCAGCCGGACGTGGACTGAAGGAGGCCGAAGTCGCTCTCGTTTCCCGCCTGCGGGTAGTTGTGATAGATGATGAAGTCGGGCGTGACCCCTTCCCCCTTTAACGTGGCGAGCATCACAGGAGTCCATCCGTTGTGCTGCAGGCCCGTTCGCGGATTTGTCGCAGGGTGATCGGTATAGGTGGCAAAGGAGTCCTCCCCTGGATTCGCCACGGCGCCGACCTTGATGGTCGGGTCCTTTGCCTTCATGGCGTTGTAGTACAGCTTGAACTGCTGCGCGTAGATGGTGGGATCGTTCGCTCGAGCATGGGTATCCGTCTCCCAGCCGCCGTAGCACTCGTTCCCAACCTCCCAATACTTGTAGCCGTACTTCTTGGTGACGTTGGCGTACTGGACCCAACCGGCGGCCTCTGATGGCGTGCCCGTCCCATAGTTGACCGTGATGAAGGACGTTGCGGCCTTCGACTTCGTCACCCCCGCAAAGGTGTCGAAGCTGGTCTCCCAAGTCCAGGTGTTCTGGTCCGTTGT
>DASZPA010000076.1:0-7996 GCA_035550555.1 Fimbriimonas sp. | reverse complement strand
CTCCAAGCGATGGTGCGAAGGATTGTCCGTAGCCTCGAAGGCGTCCATCACGAGGTCGATCGCGTAGTCCCCGATTGCGTGTACCGAGACTTGATACCCCGCGTCGGCTGCCTCCACAACGCGAGCCTTCAGCACCTCGGGGGGATAGATGAGGGTTCCGGCGTACTGTCCATGTGTCTCTTGACCGGCATAGGCGCCATAGATTGCCGCCGTCCCTGATCCGACGGCGCCGTCGGCGAACAGCTTGATGCCGCCGACCCGGCAACGCTCCCCATCCAGCATCGCAAGTCCTGCCTCCACGCCCATCGCCTTCTTCGGCCCGAACACTCGGCTCCAATTCATGTAGAGCCTCGTATCGATCTTGCAGCCTCGCTCCGCTGCCAGTCGATACGCCTCCAGCTCCGTCATCAGGTCAAAGGATCCGGTCTGCATGTCCGACGCGTTGACGATTTGCCACTCCCGCATCGACACACCCGCCGCCAGGATTGCCGAGACCATCTCTTCGAGCGTCGGCATGGGCATGGCTTTTTCGACCGGGTTCATGGCCGTTTCCAGCAGAACGCCGTTGGGGGCGCCGTCTTCGCCTCGAACGAACGTTCCCCCGATGGGATCCGGAGTCGCGGCAGAAATGTCCGCCAGTTCCAAAGCAGCCGAGTTCGCGACACCAGAGTGACCGGAGACGTGACGGATAAAGACGGGCCTCTCGAGGGAGATGCGATCAAGTTCCGTCTTGGTAAGGTGCCGGCCGCTTTCGAACCGGTTGTGATCGTAATGGACCGCCAGCAGCCATCCCTCCTGAGCCTCTCGGTTTCGCTTCGAAAGCAGATCGAGGACGTTCTCGGGACTGGTCGCTGCACCCAGGTGAAGCTTGAGCAGGTCCAACCCGGTCGGAAGGATGTGGCAATGGGAATCGATGAAGCTGGGAGCCAGCCTCCTGCCTCCATGGTCGACCTTATCGTCGTAATAGCCTTCGACGGCGGTCCCCCGCGCAACGACGCGGCCGTTTTCGACCAACATCTCCTGCGGTTCGCCGGTCAGAGCCCAAACGAAGTTCGTGTGGAGCCGTTTCATCGCGACAGCGTCGACACCACTTCCCTGGACACCCTTTCCGCACTCTCCAACGCGCCCTCCAGAAACCCGGTCCAAAGAGCCGTGTGCTCTCCAGCAAAGAAGATGCGATCCTCGTTGGTGGAGATATGCTCCATGTGCTCCAGTACATAGCCGGGCGCCAAATGGCTGAACGCGCCACGGCTGAATGGGTCGTGCTGCCAATCGTGGAACCAGCCTCGGATAAAGTGGTCGCGCGCCTGCGGAAAGATCTGGCTCAGCTCATATAGTCCAGCCGAGACGGGATCCCCGAGCTGGCCCCAACGAGCCGCCTCTTCGCCGCAAACGTAGGCCGACAGTACGGCTGCCTCGCCCATCGACGCGTCCCAAGTCTGCTGAAGCGGTCCATCGCATAGCATGCTTCCGCCCCACTCCAGGTCTTGCCACCAAGGATGGTCGAAGTGCCAAACGATCTTGTTGGCGCGGCTCATTTCACAGCCCTCCACGGCGCAACGCTTGTGGACGGAGAGTGCAGGCTCGAACACCAGCCGCTCGAGACACTTCGGCGGAAGAGTGAGAACAACCCGGTCGACGTCGGTCACGCCGTCTTCAAAGACCAAGCGCACGCCGTGGCCGTTTTGCCGCACGCGATGCAACACCGCTCCGAACTGCACCGGCCCTTCCAGCTTCGCCAGCATCCTTTCGGCGAGGTTACGGCTGCCTCCCGGAATCCGGTAGGCGCTCATTTCGTCTCCGTCGCGGTCCAGGTAGTGGCGGTATCCTGCCAACCAGCCAAGAAGCCCGATCCTGTCGAGGTCGTCGCCCTCGTCGCTTCGGTACTTCGCGTTGACCCACCAGAGGCCCCGCTCGCTGTTCGTGTGCTCCCGCAGGAAGTCGTCCAGCTTGCGATTGTCGAACTCCGCCAGGTTCGTGTTCTCCCATGGCAGCGACCGTAAGTCGCGGCTGAGCTCTCGGGCGACGGCCTCGATTCGGAGATCGTCTTCGAGGGCATCGGACCACATCAGATGTTCCGTCGTTTGCTTGCCCTTGTAGACCAGCTTCTGCGGCCAGTTGGCCCGGGCGTCGGGCTCCATGCCGTGTTCGCGGAGCAAGTTGAGAACGCGAGCGTGGTCCGCGTCGATCCACTCGCCGCCCGCTTCGTAAAGCACTCCGTCTCCTTCGTCGGCGCAATGCATCCTCCCCCCGGGGCGGCCTTTTGCCTCGTACATCTCGACCTGTACGCCGGCTCTTTCCAGTAGCGCCGCCGTCCGGAGGCCCGAGAATCCGAGACCTACAACGGCAATCCTCACGGTCCGGGCCTTGCCTTCTTGGCGCTCATGAGGAAGTGTGCGACGAGCAGCGTCAGAACCAGGACGACGCCGGCGTTGAACAAAAAGGAGGGCCCATTGGCACGATAAAGTGAGAGAGTGCCGCCAAGCAGCAGAAACGCTATGGCCATCAGAATCGCCGCAGCCCCGCGCTTCCGCACCAGCAGCAGGTTCAGTAGGCCCCCAACGGCACAGGTGCCGATCGCGGCAGCCAAGAACACGCTCATTTCGTCCTTGGTCAAGCGATTCTCCTCACATCCTCCGCGACCCGTACAGGCGCCAATGCAATTTGATTGTCCTCGATTGGCGCGGCCCCAGGCTTGCCTACCCTCTTGAGAACGCCTACGCGTCTCCCCGCCGCAATCCGGGCAAGCTCCTCGTGCTGCTCCGAGTCGCCGTCGATGCAGACGACTTCGAACGCGTCGTGAAGCTGCCAATTGGCGATCGAAGCAGCCGCCCGGCCTTCGCAATGCAAGCCAAAGAAACGCACGTGGCCCTCCTGTCTGGCCGCCTCGAGCGCTTCGAGCACTCCCGACAGTTGGAACTCCTCGAGGGCACGGCGGCTGCGCAAGAAGTAGAAGTCGATCCATTCGCGGCCGATGGCGCTCAGCGTCTGAATAAGGTGGGCTTGCGTGAGATCGGAGGCGTGCTTGGAATCCACCGCATCCTCGATGTCGCTGCCTGAAATCTGCATGAGTGTGAGTGCTTCGCAGCCGCGAAGCCACCCGCCCCATAGAGCGGTTGCCCTGCTGACGTCCAAGGGAAGTCCGCTGTTCTTCGCCTCGAGAGCCAAAGCTTCCGTATCGACGGTCCCTTCAGCACGTCCGGGCGCAAAAAGGCTCAGCCACACACGGGGAAACGATAAATTCGTCCGTCCAAAAACAGGATCGGCCACGACTCTTTGTACCCAACCTCTGGCAACAAGCGGGGGACCTGAAGCTCCTATCGAAGGAGCTGATCGGCCAGGGCGAAGAAGAATAATCCAAGGCTGACGAACCCGTTGAGCGTAAAAAACGCCATGTTGACCTTGCTGAGGTCGTCCGGTTTCACGAGACTTTGCTCGTAAATAAGCAGTCCGGCGGCAAACGCAACTCCCATGAAGTAGGCCGGCCCATTGTGCAGCACGACGCCGGCCGCGGCGAGACAGCAGATGGCTGCGAGATGGCATATCCTGCTGACGCCGAGCGCCCTTGCCTTGCCGAGTGTCTCAGGCAGCGACCTCAGCCCATGCTCACGGTCGAACTCCTCATCCTGCAACGCATAGATGATGTCGAAACCGGCTCCCCAAAAGAGGACCGCAAAGGTGATGACGCCGACTACCAGATCCAAGCGGCCAGTGGCGGCGATCCAAGCGGCCGCCGGCGCGATGCCCATGCTGAATCCGAGCACGAAGTGGCAAAGAGGGGTGAACCTTTTCGTGTGGGAATAGAAGAGCAGCGTCGCAAGCGCTACAGGGCTGAGAACGAGCGTGAGCCAGTTGAGCAGTCCAGCGGCAAAAAAGAAGATCGCACAGCTCGCAAAGAAGAAGACGTTCACCTGTCGAAGCTGCAGAAGGCCCGCGGGGATCGCGCGCGTTTTCGTTCGAGGATTGAGAGCGTCGATGTCGCGGTCGGCGATCCGGTTATAGGCCATGGCGGCGCTCCGGACCGAGACCATCGCCAAGATGATCAAGCCGAAGATTCGGGGACCTGGCCAAGGCGTGCCCAATTCACTTCGAGAGCCCCACATCATGCCGATCATCGCGAACGGTAAGGCAAAGATCGAGTGCTCGAACTTGATCATTTCGAGGTACACGCGGAGCGCGCGCGTTCCTTGAACCGCCGTGGTGGCCATGCCTGAAGGATACTGCCTCAGCGGTTGCCCGGCGTGGGCATTCACAATCGAATCGTGGGAATGACCTACGCCCAGGCCGTGGAGGCTATCGCCGCGTTGGAGCCGCGCGGTTGGCGGCTCTGCTTGGACAGGATGTGGGAGTTCTGCCGTCGGGCAGGGCTGGAAGATGCGCTCGGTGCGCCAGGCGGCCCTCAATTCATCCACGTGGCCGGTACCAACGGAAAAGGCTCGACCACCGCATTTGTTGAGAGCATCCTCGTTGCGCATGGATACCACACAGGCGGGTTCTACAGCCCCTACGTGGTCGACTACCGAGAGCGGTTTCAGTTGGACGGTCACCTCATTCCGAAGGAGCTGCTTGCACAGTTGACCCAAGAGCTGCTGCCGATCGGGGAATCGTTAGCGGAGACCGACTTCGGCGGCGTGACCAAGTTCGAGTTCGAGGCCGGGCTCGGGTTTCTGTTTTGGAAACGTAGCAAGTGCGACTGGGTGGCGCTTGAAGTCGGTCTCGGCGGTCGGCTGGATGCCACGAACGTTGTCACTCCGCGGTGCAGTGTGATCGTGAGCATCGGGCTGGATCATGTCTCGATCCTTGGCGACACCTTGAGTCGAATCGCCGTCGAGAAGGCCGGGATTATCAAGCCAGGGATTCCAGTGGTTGTAGGAGAAATGGAGCCCGGGGCCTTGGAAGCGATCGAGCAGCGAGCAATGGAATGTCAGTCTGAGATTTGGCGATTCGGGCAGGAGATTCGGCTCGAGGACGGCTGGAGCGTGGTCACACCTGCGGGGAGGCACGACGGTCTGATGCCCTCGCTCGAAGGAGTGATGCAACCCCACAACATGGCGTTGGCAGTCGCGTCGCTGGATGCGGCAGGGGTTCCCCTGAACGATACGTTCTTGGCAAAGGGAGTTCGAGAGGCGTTCGCCCCAGGCAGGTTTCAGTTAGTTCGGTACCAGGGAAGCCAGGTCGTTCTCGACGGCGCCCACAACCGAGACGCGGGCGTCGCCTTGCTTCGGTCCATCGACAAGCGGTTCGGCAATCGGCCTTGGCGGCTGGTGACCAACATGCTTTCGGGACATGACCCGCTGGAGTTCTATGAGCTATTCCGAGGACGGGTCCGCTCGGTGGATCTGGCACCCATCGACTTCGTCCGGGCCACGCCGGTCGATGTCGCAGCCAAGCTGCTTGAAGGCATGTTGCCGAACATTCGAACGCATGCATCCTCCTTGGAAGCGTATCAAACAGCGTGTAACGAGGCGGCTTCGGATGACTTGGTTGTCGTCACCGGAAGCAACTACCTGGTGGGGGATATCCTGCGCGCAATCCGCGATTAGCGGATCGAGATTTCGAGGACGACGTTTCGGACATCCGGCTTTTGGCGAATGATGTTCGCCAACCGCATCATTTCAGCCTCCAGGTCAGGGACCACGACGTTCGGCATAGGGCGAACGAGGCCGCGGATAGTGCATATACCCTTCTGGACACGGACATCGGCTCGAGAAATGTCGATCCCATGCCTCGTGAATATCGTTCTCACTCCTTTGAGAGCATGAACATCGTTTTTGTCAACCATACAAGGACACCATCCCGAACGTAATCATAGCCTTTCCGTCGTGAGGTTCTTAGCCCTATCGGATGTTTTCTGCGGATTTGTTTCATTTTCTAGTGGTAGGGAGTGGGCGTGTTCTCCGCAAAGGCAATCGCGTGCACTCGGTCGCTGCAGCATGCCTTGCTTTTCGTTTCTGGCTGAGAGGCGTTCGGAGAGGAGGCGGACTGGGTGATCATGCACAAGGTCCGGAAAGTTGAACCTCGCGAGCGTTTAGCCTTGTGTAAGTTCCGCGAGCTCCTTTCGAATACGCTTCGTCCTGGGATTGTCTTCACCCGCGCCGCGACGCCATAGCCGCATCGCCTCCGCATACATTTCATGGGCCCTATCTCGCTCCCCTTCGGCCCTTGCGATCTGGCCTAGATACTGGTACACCTTGCCGAGGCGGTAGTCCTCCGGGTCCTGGGTTCCGAGCCAGATATCTTTCGCTTCATGTAACAGTTCCCGCGCCGCCTCCGCCTGCCCGAGTTCCAGTAGCACGCCCGCCAAATTGACCGTCCCGTTTGCCGTTGACGCGCTTCGGCCCTCTCCGACGCGCAGAATCTGGAGCGATTCGCGAATCAAAGGCTCGGCTTCGGTGAGACGTCCTTGGTCCTGGCACAGCAAGGCGAGGTTGTTCAGGCTCGAAGCAATGTCGGGATGACCCTCGGGCAGAGCATGACGGTAGATCCCGAGCGCTTCCAAACAGAGCGGCTCAGCTTCGGTCAGGCGTCCCTGGGCCCGGTACAGCGAGGCAAGGTTGTTCAGGCTCAAAGCGATGTCGGGATGACCCTCGTGTAGAGCATGACGGCGGATCCCGAGCGCTTCCAAACAGAGCGGCTCAGCTTCGGTCAGGCGTCCCTGGGCCCGGTACAGGAAGGCGAGGTTGTTCAGGCTTGAAGCAATGTCGGGATGACCCTCGGGCAGAGCATGACGGTAGATTCCCAGCGCTTCCAGATAGAGCGGCTCAGCTTCGGTCAAGCGTCCTTGGTCTTGATACAGCAAGGCGAGGTTGTTCAGGCTCAAAGCAATGTCGGGATGACCCTCGGGCAGAGCATGACGGTAGATCCCCAGCGCCTCCATGAAGAGCGGCTCAGCTTCGGTCAGGCGTCCCTGGGCCTGATACAGGGAGGCAAGGTTGTTCAGACTCGAAGCAATGTCGGGATGACCCTCGGGCAATTCGCGACGTCGAATTGCAAGAGCCTCGGAAGACGCAATTACGGCAGGCGCCAAGGCGCCTGTTCCTTCCAGGTATCCCGCGACGCGGTGACGTACCTCGGCAAAGCGCAGTTGATCGGTGCTGTGCCCGTCGGCCAAGGAATGCGCGTGCGGAAGCATGGCGCGCCAAATAGGCCAATTCTCGAACTCCCAACTCTTTCTCGGGGCGTGCGAGAGGAACATTTCCCAAACGGCTTCCTGAACCTCCGCCTGCTCCGGCTCAGGAATGTTCAATCGCTCGACCGCTTGCAGGAGGGTGTGGAACTGCAATCCTTCTTCGCTCCTGCGAGCCAGCGAATATCGGGTGAGGTCTTCCGAGACATCGTTCACTAACAACTCGGGATCAACGGCGTTGGACCCGGGTGGCGCGGCCGGAAACCGCTTCGCCAGCGGCCGCCACATATCGATCTCATGCGCAAAAAACTCAATCGGCATGGGTGAATTCGCAAGAAACGAAGCGACTCGCAGGAGCGCGCGCGATGGCGCCGAGAGCCGCTGAACGCTGATTTGCCAGGCGACGGCGATGGAGTCCGGGTACTGCGTCGAGCCGAGAACTTTTCGCCGAAGCAGATCCTCCATCACCCTGCGAGCGAAGTCCAGGTATTTCCTGAAGTCGTAGCCACGAAGCGCGGCCATGTAGCCGCCCGCCATCTCTAGCGCGAGCGGCAGATAACCGAGCTCCTTCGCGAGGTCGTCGCAGGCGACCAGTTCCTCGCCCTCCGCGGCGCGGCCCGAGCGCCGAACCAGCAACTCCCGCGACGGCCCGGGTTCCAACACGTAAATCTCCAACTTGGGGACGCCCGGCGACCAGTCGGCGAACCGCGAAGTGATCAACGTTCGGCAGCCGCCCTGGTTTGGTATCCACGTCGGATAGGTGGCAGCCGCGCCCGGAACGACCTGCGATTCGTCATCCGCATTGTCGAAGACCAGCAGCCGGCGGGCGTCTGAGTTCAGCTCCCGCAGCGCGAACTGCGCCCTCTCTGG
>DASZPA010000075.1:0-28876 GCA_035550555.1 Fimbriimonas sp. | reverse complement strand
TATTCCGAACGTTCGAGTTGAGCAGGGGCTTGTACTCGGTCACCCATCCCAGATCCTTTCCTTTTAGCTTGTAGAGAGCCAGATCGCGCTTTCCGATCCAAAGCTCCACGTCATCTCCATCGATCACGGCACACTTGTGCCCACCGATCGTTGCGGTGCCGAGGATCTTTGTGTTTTTCGTTTCGTGAAGCCGTCGGCCGGCAGCTTCCGGGAACAGCATGGTTGGCACAGTGTGGGCCGTCCCACGCGAAACACCGGTTAGCCCGCGATCGCCAATTCTAACGAGTCGCGTTCAACCTTTCCATTGAAAACGGATTGCGCCATCCAGGTTGGCGTACGGTCTGGAGATCGACCAATCGCAGGAAGGGCCGACGGCAACGCCATGGTTCCAGAAGCGCAGAAATAGTTGGTGCTGCGGGTATCCGTGTACCTAAAGTACATCTTGCCAGGCCTGATAAAGGCCGTCTTCAAGGTGACCTTGCTTTCGTGGCCTGTCTCAACTCCAGTGTCTCGATAGCTTCTGAGGTGGGAGTACATGGCTTCCATGGCCCGAATCCAGTCCATTGCCGAACGGGGCTGCGAAGCAGACACGATGGCCAGTAGACACAACATGGTTGCCCAGGCTACCCAACGGCCAAACGATTGCCTTAAGATGCACCCGGGCTAGATTCCCAGCGCTTCGCGCAACTTCTGCCACCTGCGTGCATAGGTATGGTCTTTCGCCAAGGCGAGGCCCATTTCGACAGACTTCTGTGCCTGTTTTGCAGCACACTCGGACCCCGCAAGCAGTTGCTTTGCGAAGGCGGCCATCTCGGACGGCGAACCAAATACGAGGCATCCTTCCGGGAGGTTTTTCCGGTAGTCGTTCAAGCACGGCACTCCCAGTGCCATGCACTCGTAGACTCGCGGATTGGGAGACTCCGCCTCGACGACACCGTTGGGATCCCGATGGACGTTCAGCACAACCCGGCACAGCCGGTAAAGGCCCATGACGTGTTCGGGAGAGAGAAAGCCTTTTCCAGGCGATGCCCAGCCCGGCAAGCGGCTGTAGTATCGGCAGCTTGCATTGGACATCCAGGGTCTTTTCACCGTGCCGACAGACAGCCACTTCGCGCCCCTAAGTTGCCAATTGAGGGATTTCAACCACTTCTTGCGGCGGTTATCCGAGCCTCCGACCCAGCCGACATCGAACAGCTCGCATCCGCTTTGGACGTTGATTGTGGGCTGCAAGTGCGGATCCCAAGCAACCGGTAAGTAGATGCCGCCCGGGTGCTGGCCGGCAGTGGCCGAGTCCTGCGAGGCGACCACGTCGTATCGCCCTGCGTTGGGTCCGGTGGACAACTTGAGCGTCTGTGAAGTCTCGTACGGCTCGTCTGTGAGAACGATCGCAGACTTCTTGGCCCCTAGCTTGGCGCCTGGCGGCAGAACGCCGTCAACCTGATAGCCCCAAACGGCGATCGCCAGGTCGTAGCCTTTTGCCAGGGGCAGATCCGATAGGCGATAGTGCTCCGGCAGACCGTAGTAGCCGCGACTGTGGACAGCGTCCACAGTCTCCACGTCCGGATCGTGCGTCAAAGCGTTCCACCACCCGCGCGCGGTGTTGAACGCGGCACGCGGCGTCTCCGGGAATACCAGGAGGACCTTCATTGGAGAAGCCACCTAGAAGCAAGCCCTGCTTTGGGCCGCACCAAAGCAAGCAAGCCGGAACCAGGAGATGCACGGAACGGGCGCCGAGTTGGGAATTCCCGCCGACGGCAGCCATGCCGACCTTCTACTTGCCTGGCTATCCTGTTTCCATGTGCATCTGCTACTACCCCGACGTCAAGCTTACGCTCGTGTGGAGTAAGAAGCACGGCGTCTGGATCGAACTCGACCAGGTCGAAGCCGAAACGAAGGTGCTGCCCACAAGGGCGTATCCCGCTTATCCCGGTCCCATCGTCATTCCCGGAGGGCCTGGGAAGCAGGGCGAGCTTGTGATCGGCCAATGGGGTTCGATCCCGTTCTGGGCGTCCGACGCGAGCTTCGGCAAGAAGAGCGGGTACAACGCTCGCTCCGAGACTCTGCTGGAGAAGCCAACTTGGCGCAAGGCGTTTCTGGAGAGACGCTGCGTTGTTCCGATCAGGGCCTTCTACGAGCGCGACAACGGCCGGTGGCTGCGTTTCATGCGGTCGGACGGTGATCTGATGGCCGTTGCCGGCCTTTTCGAGGATCCCAACAAGTTCAGCGACGTTCCGACCTACGCCCTCGTGACGACCGACCCAAACGAGGTTGTCAGCCAGATCCATGACCGCATGCCCGTCGTGCTCAACGACGAGGATATGCGGCTTTGGCTCGAGCCGCAAACCGAATTGAATGAGCTGCGGGCCCTGCTGGCGCCCAGCGGCGCCGCCGGCATGCTGATGCAGGATGCCGGACCCATCCGCAAACCTGGAGAGTTGAAAGGGGCACTGGAGCCGCTCTGAGGCAAACAGTCCCCGATAAGCTCGAGTTGTGAAGCGGGGCAAGGTTAGACGCTTGGCCGCGTGGGGCCGCCACGAACCTTCGAGGCGATCGCCAGCTTGCGAAATCCGCTCTGTACTGCGGTTACGGGAGATGTTCATGATCTTGCAGTTGCCGTATCTTTGAGTACATAGAACTTACTGCATTCTTCAGCAGGACTTTGCCTCCAAGATTGTGTCGACGCCCGCAGAACAAGACAGGCGCCTATCATCAGCAGTTTCGACGATCGTTCGTGAGGAAGCGAGCAGGTTGCTGCGGTCCCGCCCCATGACGACTTACTTCAACCGGTCCTTCTCGACCCATCCCGACGGCTAGTACAGAGGTTTCCGCCCAATGGACGTGCAGTTTGGTTTTAGTGACAGCCAGCTTTTCATGAAGATCTACGAGGTGTCCGACGAGTCCCGTTCAGCCGCCGCCGAATTTGTCGACGCATTTGTTCAACATCAACCACCGGCGATGGAGTTCGGCATGGTGAGGGCCTTGATCTGTCCGATCCATGGTCCGCTCACTTCCAAAGTCAGGGCGAACCGACCCGACGAACTGTCGGTGGTTCTCACGATCGATCCATGCTGCAGCCAACTCCAGCAAGACATAGCGAGCTACCTTGCGACTGTCTGCGAAGAGCTGCGCGAATCATTGCCAGAGTTGATGGACGACTTGGACGGGGACGCTCCGCCTGGGAAGCCGTTTCTCACGTAGGTGAGTTCTCGAGGAGCTGAGATGCCGCTCCAGGCAGCTTGTCTCTTTCGGCGTCGCTGAGCTCTGCCTTGATGAAACTTCAGGTCGGATTCCGTTGCAGAATGGATTGGCCTGAATCTGCCATCCTATACTGGTACTGTGGTCCGTTTTTTGCCCGACAAGGAACTCCGCGATGCCATCTCGGGCTTTTTGCGAGACCACGACATCAAAGGCACGGGTGGCAGGGCAATTGATGCGGCGACCGTGTTCTCCTCGCTTGCAGGCAAGAAGAGCTACCTCATCGAGGAGGAAGCTCTCCGGCTGATTTCCGAATCTCTAAGGCGCTGCGGCTGGGATGGCGATGGATTGGCGGTAAAGATGCTGCCTCTCCTGATCGCTAGATCGGACAATCGCAAGGGGCGCATCTATCACGTAAAAAGCCTCGGCCCTCTTCAGCCTCTCTTGCCCTGGACCGATACAACCCGCCGTTTTGACGATTCGTCGGTGATTGCGGCCCTTGTGCGCAGGCTCGGAGGCGAAGTGACCCTGACCGCCGAGGAGCTTCGGGAGCCGGCCAATGTCGACATCGAACGGCAGGAGCTGCAGGTCGTGATCAAAGTGGCCTCGCCGGTCTGAAAGAGCCCACTTGGGGTTGGGCCGGGGCATCGGCACTATGGTCAAATAAATGACAAGCACGGCATAGAACCGGACCCTAACAGCGTGCTAGCGACACAATGTCAGCCTGTGGTCTCTTTTAAGGCAGGAGAGGAGCTTCGGCGCGGAGTGAGCATGTTCGCTCAGGCCCGGCCGATAGGCGAACAGACTTCTCCGGAACCGGCTATTACCGTGGCGTCAGACACGGATTCATTGAGTGACGATGCGGCCCTTCTTTGTCGGGAGATCGAGCGCTGGCGAGGCTCGTACGACCTGGAACAAGCACGTTCAATGATCAGCGAGCTCCTCGAGCGATGCGACTCGCCGCATCTTCGCCTGTTCGACAGCATCACCGCCCTCGTTCACGTCGCCAACATCTAGAGGAGCGGCGTAGGACCGCCTGATGTGAAGGCGCTCATGCGCTCCCGTCGTGCCCGACGGTTGCCAGGCATGAAGAATCCCTCTCTCCGAAGCTTTAAGGGCGCCCCAAGAATTCGCCCCTATACTGTAAGCACATTGAACAGGCTTGTTGTTGCATTCCTAGCCTGCCTGATTGGCGTGGCTTGCCCCGTGGCGTATGGGAAGACGCCCCTGGAGACTTCCTGGCAGGTAGAGCGTGAGATCCACCGCGGATTGGCGGTTTCCCGCTCAAGCGCCCGGTATACGAATACGAACGGCAATGCACAGCTTCTCAACGGGGCGGCCTTTCAGGTCAGCTGCCTGAGGCGCGGCGCTCCGGCTCAAGGTGGAAGCCACGATGACGCACCCATCTATCGATTCGAGTTTCCAGTCACAGATGGCATCAATCCAGCAACCCTACACGGTGGTTACATTAGGGGCGGAATTGGCTTCGGAGAGTGGTGCGTTTTGAGTTTCGTGGACTATCCCGCTTTTTCCATTAGTGGTCGCTTTGGCACAGTATCTTCTATCGATGCAGAATCGAAAGTCAACTCATTGAAGAAGATCGTCGACACACCCGATGTCCGGCGCCTCTTCGAGCGCGCTGGTACGGCTCGACCCAAGCTCTTAAGAAGCTTTTCCGTGGCAATTGCCCAGGCATATCTTCTGGACGAAGGGCTTGTTAGCCCGAAAACAAGCAGTCTATCTGTTAGGCAGACAATCCTTGCATTGGAGCGATTCCTGAGGCCCTCGGCCAGCGCAAGGCAGGATGTCTTAAGAGAATGTGTGGCAAGCATAGCGTTGGCAAAGCTCCTAACAAAGCAAGATGAGAAGCTTAGGGTCTTAAAAAACGTGCTTGCACTCTCCGACAAAAAGTGCGATTACATGGGATTGTGCGCCACCGTTTTCGAATGCCGCATTGCCGCATCTCAAGGAAAGTTCGCGAAGGTCCGGAATATCGCATCTTCCGGCCTGAAACGATACGCCCGATTAAGGAAGTGGCAGGATTATTGGATTCTCACGCTTGTGAAAGCTAATCCCGTACATGGCCTGGATGGTGTGCAGCCTCTGCAGTAAGCGAACATTCTGCCGGCTTCGGTATCCGATCCTCTCACCGCCCCAAGAGACTGCGAGACTCCCACGACGAGGCCATCCTCCAGACCGAACAACCTTGCACGCACTGCATCAACTGCCTCTCGCGCGGTGATGGCCTCGAAGCAAGCCTTGCCCGCGGAAACCGTTGGCGACCGTCTACAAGTGGCCGATCTTCAGTGCGCCATCCGCACCTTAGGACGTCGGACAATGCCCGAGTTGATGCGATTGCAAGCTACGACTTCGGAAACAGTTGGGCAATGCTTGATGCCCCGATCGTTCCCGAGCTCGGGATCCTTTTGCTACGATCAAGTTCGCTCGCACGGTCAGAACATTGTCCGACAAGCCGAATCGCCGTCCACGCGTCAAGGCTCTTTTTGTCCGTAGCGTTACGTGGCGTTACGCAAATGCCAACGCGCCTCTCGAGGGCTGTATATACAGGCTTAAGGTGTGCGGCAGAGTCTGCACAACGGTTTTCGAGGTTTAGGTGGATAACGATATTCGAGGTTTGATCGGGCGGCGGGAATTCCTTATCATCGGAGGCTCAGTGCTGGTAGCCGGCCCATTTGCACTTTCGGGGTGCGGGGGAGCGGGAGGCGGTGATAAGAGGGCCGGGAGCCTCAAGGCGATTCCCACCAAAGTTGTCACTGGCACCATAGTGCTTCCGACTGGCGTCTCGCCCGCGGCCATGAAGGTCGTCGGGCTCAACATAAAAAGCCAGCCTGATGCCAATGGAAAATTCCAGTACGTGGCCGGTATCGGCGCGCCCTCTCTCGTCGGTCTTAGAGGTTCTGCCGGCGAAACCGTGCTCTTGGGACTACTGGACGACAGCCATACGACTCTAGACGCGACTTCTACCGCGCAGTACCTCGTTGGTTGTCCCTTGGGTGTCGGCGCAGTCGTGCCCGAATATCAGATTGCTTATTTGAAGGCTTTCGAGACTTCCGCCGAGATTCCGGCTTTGGCCACTGCCATTGGAAACGCGATCAAGAGTCACGGGTCAACGTGGATGACGGTTGAGGACCCTGGTGTGGAGTCCGCGCTCTCAGCGGCTCTTAGCGAGTTTGCGCCTTCTACCGCTCATGCCCAATCAATTTCAAGGCAGGAGCCGAATGGCGTCATCTTCAGTCCCACGGAACGTACGTCGGGCCTCCAGATCGAAGCCGATGGTATCGGCCATTGCACGGTGAAGAACTTCTTCCGACGGAGAGTGCGATTGTATGGGGCGCGAGTCTCCTACAAAAAGCGAGGGGTTGATAAGGAACTTCCCGACACTGCAGAGCTAAAGGGCTTTCCCATGAAGCTCAAACCCATCGAAGGGCTAAAGGAGGGCGCCGTGGTCGCGCTTTTCAATCTCGGCCATCGTGAAGAGCTCTACGCAGAGACGGAAACGCCTGAGATCGAAGTGCCGGTCCACCCTGACGAGGAGACGACCGTCTACACAAACTACACCTTTATCGCGTTGGGAGCCGGCGCCTTGCCCCCGGACGCAATCGAACTAACCAACGAGCAAGCGATGGATCTGATCGAAGTGATCGGCGAATCCATCATTCTCGACATCGTTCTTCCGGCCTTGATTTTCGGACTCATCCCGATCAAGCAGGAGACGATCAGGGAAGTTTTCGACTCGATCGAGGCTGCGCCGGTCATCCAAGACGTGCTGCGTACGCTCATGGAAGCTCCCGAGCTGCTTGAGGCCTTTGAAGGTGTGGTGAAGCATGGGAAGGTTTGGGACGCAGTGATCGCTGTCTTCAAATACCTCCTCAAGAGCGAAATACTTCTGGGGAAGATTATCCGCTTTGTGTCCGATCTTGCCGCGACATCGCTCTCCAAGCTTCTCACTAGCGTGGAGCAGGAAGAACTCAACGAGTTGCTTCATCACGGCATCCATCTGATCGTCAACATCCTCCACCTGGCCGTCCAGATTTTCGACACGCTCATGACGACTTCGGACCTCGTCCGTTCGAAATCAGTAACCGTGTTCAAGCTCGCAGAAACAAAGGCGACGGTAAAGCTGAATCCTGCTGCGGGACTCGTCCTCTATCCGAACACGCAAGTAGTCAAGGCAGTGATCACCGACGCTTCCGCGTCTTCGAGCACCAAGTTCGTTTACCGTTGGCATTGTCCTTCGACCTTTGGCGAAATAGCGACTACCGAGGGACAGATAAGCAGTCCTACCAATACCGTGCTTGAATCGGCAGTCGAGTCGGTGACTTATGCACCAGGAGTTCAATCTGGTGGTTCCCACGGGCTCGGTGGAGATCAGGAGACCATAAAAGTCGAAGTTGGCCTCGGTGAGAGCTTCGAAAGCTCCGAGGCTGTAGGAACGGCCACTGCGATCCTGACCTACAAAGCGCCAATCGACCCTCCGACCGCGACCTTGCAGGCAGGGCAGAAGCAGACTTTTACTGCACAGGTCTCCAAGAATCTTCCTGCCGGCGTGCAATACGAATGGACGGTAAATGGCGATATTGGAACGGTGGGTGGCTCTTCGGTTATCAAGACCACCGCTAACAGCGTGGAATTCGCGGCGGGTGAAAAGCCGGAGAGCGGGACGCTCGCGCTTCGTATTCTGCTGTCGAATGGAACGCCACTCACTACAGGTGAGGCGAGCATCCAAACGAATCCAGTAACCGGAATATTGAAGGTGCATTTGGAGTTTCCCGAGCGAGGGTTTTATGGCGATTTCACATTGGTTCAAGATAGCCAGAATTCACTTCTGGTCCGATACGTTCGCGGGGCCGACACCCGGTGTGTGATGTATGCAAACTACAAAGGCTACACAAAAGGTACCTACCAGTATCTGGCTATCGATTTCGATGGATTGCCGCAGACCTGCGTGGCTCACTACTTGGGCGGCATCCTGCCGCAGTTTGAGTTGGGGGCGCCCGGAAACCTCGAACCCTACGGCCTGTCGGTTGTCACCTTACGGAAGGATAACGTTGTGGATACGCAGTTGGAAGTCACCGGTGTCACCTCCACTGGCGCCACAACAACCATCTCGTATAAGTTTCAGTACAACCAGCCAGACGAGGGGCTCATGACGGGTGAGGGGACCTTTGTGTACGATCACTTTACAGATAAGTAGGATGCCCTAATGAAATCCCCAAAGGCTTGCCGAACTTCTCTCAGGCTCCTACGCAGCTCGAAGCCCATCGCCTAGTTTTCCGAGGCGGTTTTGCTACACGGGCCAGCTCCCGCTTTGGCCCTTTCAGCGGCCCGATCATGACGAGAAAAGTGAGCCCTTCTCATTGCCAGAATTGCATCCTACTGGCCCCCCGTCGTGCCCAAACGTTGGTCAGAAACGAGAAAAGCCCCCTCGTCTCGGGAGCTTCAGGTTCAAATGGTGGCTGCCGCACTAGGACTCGAACCTAGGACCCGCTGATTAACAGTCAGCTGCTCTACCGACTGAGCTATGCGGCAATCGGAGGGATTGGTTATACCCGATTGGAATTGGGACTCCTGAAAGACCCAGCGAAGGTCTTCCGTGGTTAGAGTCCCTGCTGGATCGGCGTCTGGAGTGGCAACGGTCGCTGCCAGCGCCGCTTTACGCTCTTGGACGGGAGCGACAAAAAGCGGGGCCACCTCTCTGGCGGCCCCGAAATGCATGTTCGGTTTGGTTTTAGCCTTACTTGGCCGGTTTCACAAACTTGAGCGCCGGGGAGTTCATGCAGTAGCGCAGACCCGTCGGCTCGGGTCCGTCGTCGAATACGTGGCCCAGATGGCCTCCGCAGCGAGCGCAGATGACTTCAGTCCGAGGGGCGCCTTCGGAGTCGTCCTCGCGGACCAGGGTGCGGCCTGGAGCAATTTCGCGGAGGAAGCTCGGCCAGCCGGTATGGCTGTCGAACTTGTCCTTGCTGCTGAACAGGACCTGTCCGCAGGCGGCGCACTCGAAGATGCCCGACTCGTGAAAGTCCCAATACTTCCCTGAATAAGGCTTTTCAGTGGCCGATTTTCGGAGAACGAGGTACGCCGATTTCGGCAACTCCTTCTTCCATTCGGCGTCGGACTTGCCGACCGCGAAGTGTTGCCCGGGGGCGGACTTCGTCAGTTTGTCGATGGGGTTGGCCGGAGCGAGAATCGCGCCGACAAGCAAGGCGGTGAGAAGGTGGTTCATGGTCTCGTTTGATGGCTCCTACAACCCAGGTTTTGGGGGGTGATTGCGAGGGTTCCCAAGGTGGTCCGCCGTGGCGGCCGACCTTGGGATTTCCGAGCATTCAGAGCCGCGCTTCGGCTTTAGTCGTTGGGCATCAGGACGCGGTCGATGACCTGGATCACGCCGTTGCTTTGATACACGTCGTAAGTCGAGATGTTGGCCTTGTCGCCCTTCTCATCTGCGATGGTGATGTTGTGAGAGCCGTTCATCATCGCCATTAAGGAGCCGCCTTGGACCGTCTTGAGCATCGCGTGGCCATGGCCTTTCATGATCGCCATCTTCAGCGCATCGAAGTCCCAGCGGCCGGGCACCACATGGTAGGTCAGGATCTTCACCAGCATGTCCTTGTTTTCCGGCTTGAGCAGCGTGTCGACCGTGCCTTCGGGCAGCATCGAGAACGCGCTGTTGACGGGAGCGAAAACTGTGAAGGGGCCCTTCCCTTCCAGGGTATCCACGAGGCCGGCTGCCTTGACGGCGGCCACGAGCGTCGTGTGGTCCTTGGAGTTGATGGCGTTCTCGACGATGTTCTTTTGAGCGAACATCGCGTTTCCGCCGACGACGACGGTGTCGTCGTTGTTTCCGAATGCGGGCGCCAAGGCGGAAGCGCCGAGGACGGCGGTGGCGATGAGAGTGGCGAGGGTTAGTTTCTTCATTGATCTTTCTCTTCAGTTGGCGGGCTCGTTCCCGCGTCGGTGAAGAATGATCCCGCGTGGGCCTGAACCCTTCGTGAAAGGGCAATGAACGTTCAATGAACTTTCAAGAAAGTAGGGACTTCACATGTCGGCTATTCAAACCTGGGCACTGGTTGGTCGATCCGCTTCCCTCGTGGAACAATCAGGCCGGATGGCTTGCAAGGGTGGCCTTTCGCTTAAAGCGGAAAGTTGACCTTCTAGAACCGGAAGTAGATAAAGGGGCTGCTCTGCGGCGGCGCCAGGACCAGGATGCCGATTGCGGCGAGACAGAACGCGAGCTGATGCGTGAAACGAGTGAGACGCAGCCGCTTGTCGTTGAACCACATCCGCGAGCCAAGGTCCGCGACGATCAGGCAGGGCACAGCATAGAGCAGCGAGACGCTGACCCACCGCACCTGCTCGCCTGGCAAGAAGCCGAACATCTTCTCCCAGATCATCAGCGTGCCGTGCCAATCCAGCGAGCGGAACGGCACCCAGGCAACCACCACAAAGAGAAAGGTCAAGCCTCGGCCGCAGGTAATCCAAAATGAGCCGACTGAATCCTCGGTTTTGCCATTGGAGAAGATTCGATGGACGATGAGGCCGAGCCCGTGAATCCCGCCCCAAAGACAGAAGTTCCAGTTGGCTCCGTGCCAGAGCCCGCCAAGGAGCATCACGATGGCGAGGTTCTCGTAGGTTCGGAACACACCCCTGCGATTGCCTCCCAAGGGAATATAGAGGTAGTTGCGGAGCCACGTCGAAAGGCTGATGTGCCAACGTCGCCAAAAGTCGGTGACGTTCTTGGCTAGGTAAGGCAGATTGAAGTTCTGCGGCAGATCGAATCCCATCATCCTGGCCGATCCGATCGCCATGTCGGTGTAGCCGCTGAAGTCACCGTAGATTTGGAGCGCATAGGCGAAGACGCCGAGCCAGGTCGTCGCCGGGCTGAACGCTCCCGGATGGTTGAACACCGTCTCAACGAATTGCGAGAGGCGGTCGGCAACAAGGATCTTCTTCATCAAGCCCCAGACGAAGAGCTGTGCCCCGGCACTCAGGTTGGGGACGGTGATGCGGACGCGCCTGGATAGTTGAGGCAGAAAGTGGTTGGGGCGCAGAATCGGGCCGGCAATCAGATGCGGAAAGAAGGCAACCAGCACGGCGAAGTCCAGGAAGCTGTCTTCAAACTCGGCCTCTCCACGGTACACATCGACCGCGTAGCTGATGACTTCAAAAACGATGAAGGAGATGCCGACCGGCAGCACCACTTCGAGCAATCCCATGTGGAGGCCCGTGACCTCAATGAAGGTCCCAATGAAGAAATCCGCGTACTTGAAGTATCCAAGCGTTCCAAGGGCGATGGCGACTGAAACGATCAGCCAAGCCTTGCGGTCGCGCCCCTCTCGAATCATCTTGGTACAGCCATAGGTCGAGAGGGAGAGTCCAGCCAACAAGGCAAGGAAGCGCCAGTCCCATCGCGCATAGAAGTAGTAGCTCCCCAGCAGAAGAATGACCTTCTGAGCTTTGAGGCTTCGAACAAGGGCCAGAAGGACGAGAATGGCGAGCAGGAATCCGACGTACTCGACCGACGAGAAGATCACCGGACAGTCCCTCTCCGGACGAGCGCTTTGTAGATTTCCTTGGCAACAAGAGCGTGCCCAATCGCATTGATATGGCCCACACCCGGAGCCGTGTTCACGAAGCCATGGCAGGGCGCTTTGTTGCAGGCGAAGCTTTGCAAGAAGCTTTGGCGCATGTTAATGAAGGAAAGACCCTCATGGGCACACTCCGCCGCCAGCTCAGACTCCACGTTGTGAGGCGGCTTCTCGAGGTTGAAGTAGTCGATCGTCGGAATGTAAACGATGAGAGGATTGCCAAAAGCCTTCTTGAGGTTGTGGACAACCCAGTCGACATAGGGCGCGTAGTCGACGCCCTGGACGCTTAGCTGCTTTTCGCTGGCAAAAGTGAGCTGTTCGTCGCGGAAACCCAGCCGCAGCATGGCGGTTCGCACAAGGCTCTGGTCAAGGATGAACCGGCCGAGACCGAAGTGCTTGAGCTGGTCTTGAACTTGGTGGCGCTCTTCCTCCGAGCGAATCACAAATCCGTTGCGGGTCGGCCTAAGGAAGAAGTCGCCGTGTTGGACCGGCAGATCCATGACGAAGTGAAGCTGATCCAACTGCACGACCACCTGCTGCGGGTGCAGGTTGGACAGGTACCAAGGGGCGTCGTTGACGTATCGGGCGGGAGACGAGCCCGACACGCCGCCGTTGATCACCCACACGTCCTTTCCCGACGCGCCGAACATTCTTTGCAGCACCGAGCAGTAGTTGTCTGCCGTGGCCACCTGCATCGCGTTCGTGTACGAATCGCCCAAGATCAGGATCCGGTTGGCCGGCGCGGGGATTGGCCTTCCTTCTCGAAAGCCCTCGGCGTCGTACCAGGTGCTGGAGTAGCCTTCTTCCGAGTTGACCGCACGGCCGGAAGCTGGAAAGTGCCCGAAATTGGGCCGATAGCCGCTGATGGTGGTCGCAAAAACAAAGTTGCGGTCGATGACTTCCCAAAAGGAAGCTGCAACCAAGAACGCGGCCAAGCCTTTCAGAAAAACCAGAGCACAGTATCGAACACGCATCCCCTTGAGAGCTCGCAATGGTCGGGCTCCACGTTGCAAGCATCTCAGACGGACACCTGTGCCGTCAAGCTACCCAAGCATCAAGGCGCCGTCTCGTCGTGTGCCGAGCACCCCGGCAAGATTCGTGTGCGGGCCCAGCCCGCATGAGGCGTCACTGGCCCGAAGACCAGGAAAAGAGACCCAACTGCACGTCGGCGATCTTCTCCTTGCCGCCTTCGTCCACGATGAAAAGCTTCGCCGATACGCCTTGGTCGACCTCATGGTCGTATCCCTGGCCAACCGTCACCGTCTCGGCTCCTCTCCAACTGTCCTGCTTTGGCGGGTCGGAAACGCCGTAGTCCGCCTTGGCCTCCGCGGGGTCGAGCGGCAGCTGATTGGCCTTGACCTGAACGACCGTCGGTTTGTACGAGGGCGTGATTTCCACAAGCTGACCGGCGAGCTTTTCATAGGTGGCGCTTAGTTGTTTGCTGGAAAGCTTGTCTTGCAGGCTTTTGGTGAAGTAGGTTCGCGCACCAGCCCAATCTCCCTTGAGCATATCGTCGCCGAAGCTCTGAGCGATGTCGTGGGATTCGCTGCTGGAATCGAGACGCATGCCCGTTGCGGCCACGGTGGTCGTGGCCGTCGCAGGAGTATCCGTACACCCCGAGGCCAAACCCACGATGCCCACAAGGACGGTCCAAAGAAGTAGCCGCCGCTTCCGGAGAGCCGAAGCCCATGGAACCCGGTCAGACCTTCTTACTTCCAACCTAGACGGCGATGCATTCAATTGCAGTCTGAACTTCATTGGAAAACGGCCTCGCAATTCACATAAAACAATCCTTCGCGGTCTGGTTCCCCAGATGCAATGAGATATTAACCAAAAATACAGAACTTGACTAATTTTCTTGCGGGCCGCCTCTTGCGCTGCCTCTAAAGTCCGGTTTTCAGCCCTGCCTTCGCCAGCAGATCCAGCAGCTGGCGACGGGTCCGCATGTCCATCGATTCGGCTACCAGGCGGCCGGTTCGGTCATAGATGAAAGTCTTGGGAATGCCGTCGACTGAGTATTTGTCGTTTACCTTTCGCCCGGCATCGACGAGGATCGGGAAGGTGTATCTCTTATCCGCGATGAACGGATTGATCTTGGACGGATCTTCGTCAGAGATGGCGAGCACCACCAAACCCTGCCGGTTATAGCGGTCGAAGAGGGCCTGAAGGTCGGGCATCTCCTTCCGGCAAGGCGGGCACCAAGTCGCCCAGAAGTTCACCAGCACGATTTTTCCTTTGAGTGACGAGAGCGTCCAGTTGGCGCCTTCCAAGTCCGAAAGGGTGAAGTCGACTTTCCGCCTCGATTTCTCAATGGCCGCCAGCTTGCTTACGGCCGCCGCGTACTCAGGCAGGCTGAGCGACACTTTGACGTGCTCGAGAGACGCAAGCTCGGCGAGCTCGAAACAAGCGGCCGAACGGTCCCCCTGTTTCCCAGCCGGAGCGGGTCCCGAAAGAGTGTCGGCCAGCGTGGTTGCCACCTCCTGAAGGGTGTCGTGCCCAAAATCGCCCTCCGTTGAAAGGTTCGCCAGCGCGAAAGCCAGCATCAGGCGACCCTCCCCGCTGGGAAGCCTCCTGATTTGCAGAGCCAGGTCCTTGGTGACCGATCCCCGCTGGGCGTCCGGGACGCTGCGCAGGCTGAATATCTGCTTTTCGATCTCCTTTTCGTCGGGCTTGGCCGCCTGCCGGCCCGCTGCGCAAATGCCGGCGGCCGTCAACAAACCGGCCAGCAGAGCCGCACCTTGAAGAGCTCCCTTCATGCTTCAACATTACCGATCATCCACGAAATGTTTCCAGCGTAGGGCAAGAAGCGAGATCGTCCAGGCAGGGGGCTTGCTTGACCCTTCTTGTCAAATCTGTTTAACTTTTCCCTGGAGAATGCCGCTAAAGCAAACTATAGAGGCTTCTTCATACGTTTAACTTAGTGAGTCTCGCTTCCCGCTGGGGGTTCGGACGGCATTCCTATGACTACAAATCCTTCTATATCAACTTTTCGAGCGTGTGCCGCTAAAAGGATGCTTTTGACGGCTCTTCTGGGCCTCTCAGCCGCGTTCTCCTTTGGACAAAGCGCGCCGCTCAAGGTAGCCGTGCCTTCGGTGATTCAGCGTTCAACTCTGGTTGGGCCGCTCCCGTCATCGACCGTTCTGCACCTGGCGATCACCATGCCGCCCTCTGATTCGACGGCCTTCCAGAACTACGTCAATCAACTCAGCGATCCGACAAGTCCCAACTACAGGAAGTTTCTGACTCCGGCCCAGGTTGGCTCGATGTTCGGCCAAGCGGTCGGCAACGTGAAGATGCTGACGAGCTATTTGACCAGTCGCGGCTTCCAGATCCGCCTCGTGGCGGACAGCCACCTGAACATCCTGGCCGATTGTACGGCGGCACAGGCTGAGAGAGCGTTCGGAACGACTCTCAACAAGTACCACGCGAACTCGCCCACGGAACATGGCCGAACGGATTACTACTCGTTCGCCACTCCGCTCGAGGTGCCCTCTGCGCTGGCGCCGATCATCATGGACGTGAGAGGTCTCGAGAACTTCACGAAGCCGATTCCCCTCTTCAAACGCCTACAGTCAGGAGGCCAAACGTTAACGCCCCTGCAAACGAGCGTCCTTTACGACGTCAAGCCTCTTCACGACCAGGCATTCAACGGCGACGGCCGGAACGTCGGAGTTTCGAACTTCGATGGATTTCAGCTCTCCAACGTGCCTCTGTGGTACAGCCAGTACAACCTGCCCACGCCCGTGACCGGAGTGGGAACCAACGTCAAAGTCGTCACCATCGACGGCGGCTCTCAGAACGGCTTTGCGGACGGCGAAGGAGACTTGGACATTCAAATGGTCCTCGGCCAGGCGCCGCTCTGCAACCTGACCGTTTACGACGGGGGCGGCGATTTGATTTCCGTTCTGTCGCAAGAGGCGCAGGACAACACCTGCGACATCATCACCGAGAGTTACGGCTGGGCTTTCGATTCCACGCTGGCCGAGGCAGCCCACACGGTGCACTTGCAGATGAGCGCCCAGGGAATCACCTATCTGAAGGCCACCGGCGACACCGGCACTGACATTGCGCCCTTCACCTATGGCGACTACGATCCGGAGATTCTGCTGGTCGGCGGAACGGTCGCCACTTTCGACGACGACGGGAACCGCCGGACCGAGGTCGGCTGGGAAGGCAGCGGCGGCGGGTGGATTCCCGATGCGGCCGTCCCCTTCAACACCCTTCCTTCTTGGCAGGTCGGAACCGGCGTGCCCACGAGCCTCAACTTCCGGCTGGTCCCAGACGTTTCGATGGTGGCAGCCGGCTCAAACACCGACTTTACGGGCGCCTACTTCTTCTTCTGGGATGGAGACCTCACTTCCGGCGACGGAACGAGCTTCTCGTCTCCCGTTCTCGCGGGCACACTTGCCGTTTCCGAGCAGAAGATCATCGAGCGGGGCGGCCTTCCACCCGACGACCAGGGGCACCAGCGGTACGGCCGAATCAACGACCTGATCTACCAGCAGAACGGACGGCCGGACGTGTGGTTCGACGTTTTGACGGGCGCCAACGGCCAGCTTCCCGACGGTACGACTGGAACGGCCGGTGCGGGATGGGACTTCGTGACCGGATGGGGCCCGATCGACGCCAATCAGTTCGTGAACTCGCAGGTCGGCACCCCTCCGAAGACGATCGGCCCGGCCACGGTAAACATCTATGCTGCGCAAGGCAAGAGTCTCTCCGGCGGAGTCATCAAGCTCAACGCGGCGGACGGGCAGTACTGTTCGGTGCTTTCGGTGCCTAACTCGGCGGGCGCTATCGCTGCCGAGCAGGTGAACTTCAAGTTCACGGTGCCCACCTCCAAGCTGGCTCTGGCGACGGCGACCGTTATCGTCCAGGCGCCGAAGCTGGTGAGCAACTTCCTCTACCTGTATAACTTCAAGACGAAGACGTTCGATCTGGTCAAGACCCAGTCGATGAACGGGACCAACATCAAGACGAGCTTCAAGATCGACCTCACGAAATACGCGGGACCAAGCAATCAGGTCTCGATCGTTTCGCGCGGAGTCTATCCTCAGCGTCTCGGCAGCGTACCGTTCAACCTCAAGTTGGACCAAGCGACGATCACCGAAGTCTTCAAGAACTAAACGACCAAACGCCCGCCTGGCCAGTTGGCTCGGCGGGCATTCACTTTATTCCCAAAGCGCTTCCCACGAGTCGGCGCCCGGCCACAAGAACACCTGGCCCTTGATCAGCCGGCAGCCCTTGTCAATGCCGGCCATCTGCGCCATTTCTTGATCCGTCAAGGGGTCTGACGCCGCTGCCCGAAGACTGGCCATGTACTGGTCCCGCTTGACCGAGAACGGGATCGGTACCTGTCCACGTTGAACGGCCCATTTCACACAGACGGCCGTCGCGCTAATTCCCCGGCCCTCAGCGATCCGGAGCACCACGGGGTCCTCGGTGTCCGAGGTATCGTCGGGCGTTCGGTCGCGCTCCGGACGGCTCGGGGAACCTAAAGGGGAGTACCCGATAGGAACCATTCCGCTCTTCGTAACGAAGTCGAACAGCTTCGGCTGCTGAAAGTGCGGGTGCAGCTCCATCTCGTTGGCCGAAGGCTTGATCTCTGCCTCCTCTAGCAGAGGTCGAAGCTTCGATATGGTCATGTTGGAGGTACCGATCTCGCGAACCAGCCCCCTCCTCACCAAATTCTCCAGTTGGCGCCACACCGACATGTAATGCTCGTGGCTGTAGGGAACCGCATGCGGATCGCGGGAGCTCACATCGACGCCGACGGCATGGTGGTTCGGAAAGGGCCAATGTATCAGGTAGAGGTCGAGGTAGTCGAGCTGCAGGTCGCGCAAGGACTGCTCACAAGAAGCCTCTGCTTGGTCGTGTTTGTCGTTCCAGACCTTGGAAGTAATCCATAGCCGGTCTCTCGGGACCCCGGACCGCTGGATGGCGCCGCCTACCTCCTTCTCGTTGCCATAGACCGAAGCGCAGTCGATATGGCGGTAGCCGGAGCGGATGGCCTCCTCGACGGCGTCCGCGATCTGGGCCGGGGAGTACCTGTCCGAACCGAAGGTTCCCAGACCGATCCCAGGCATCTGCGCTCCCGACCGGAGGGTCCTGGCGGGGATTCGAGACGGGTCGACGGATTCGTAATCGGGCATTAGGAGATAAGAATAACCTCAGTCCAATGTAGCCGGACCTAGGAGGCACTTGCCTTGGAACGCTAGGCTCCCACAAGTCTAGAAGGCTTGCCCTTTAATCCAGATCATGCGGACTGTCAAGCCCCGACAACTCGTTTAGCCCCATCGGCTCGACCGATACCAGCCCATATCGAAGGTGTGGGCTGGAATCTCTCCGGAGCGCCGAAGGTCCGCCTCATAGCGCCCGTCGACACAGAAGGTCCGACAAGCGAGCGGCAAACCGATTGGCAGGTCCCCATGCAAGGCTATATGGAGCGAACCTTCGGTCCTTCAGGCGCGCGGCGTCCGCGCTCGGGCCATCGGCCCTGCTGGATGAAAGCTTGGAAGGTTGTGGAAGCCTTTCGGCTCATGACGCTCCAACGCAACGGCCTCCTGATTTGTGATCGCACCGAGGCCGTGCAAACCGCCGCGAGGCTTTCTCGCGACCGATTACGCAGTGTTCCACAGTAGCCCACTCTCAACAGCCTCGTCCGGCTCAATACACGTACAAGCACAAGGTATGCCGCGGCTGGGTTTGAACTATAGCGACCAGCTGATCGAGTCGATATAGCAGTTCCCGGTCCAGCTCGCGCTGGTGTTGAATTGGACACCGAGCTGAGCCAGCGGGGTTGCGGCATCCGCGGGCACTTTGACCGTAAGTGTGTTCCAGGCGTTGGTCTGGAGCGCGGAGATGTCTTGATAGTTGCCCGTCCAAGTCCAACTGCCGGCTGCACCTTGCATCACGTAGGGCTGGATCCATGAGATCTTGCTGTTCGCCGGAATCCAGATGTGAAACGTCACGGTGTTGCCGGCGGGAGTGC
The DNA here is from genome assembly GCA_035550555.1 of Fimbriimonas sp. Taxonomy (GTDB): domain Bacteria; phylum Armatimonadota; class Fimbriimonadia; order Fimbriimonadales; family Fimbriimonadaceae; genus Fimbriimonas. The sequence continues at coordinate 10,084 of DASZPA010000075.1, read as the reverse complement.
CGGGGTTCTCGACATAGGCCGAAGATGTTCCTTTTGCCCCACTAAACTTGACTGCCAGCCCCTTGGTTCCGGCGAACGCCTCGTTTTTGGAGGAGACGAGGCCTGTGATCGGCGCGCCGCCTGCGACCCAACCGTCCACTCCCGTCTCAAAGTCGTACTGATACGTCAGGTGGTACGGGCCACTCGGAACCACGAACAGCGTGATGCTCTGAGCGGGTACTGCCATGGAGATCACTCCGTTGGTGACCGTCGTATTCGCCAGGCGAGTGATCGACGTTTGCGTCTTCGACTTGATCTGCCACGTTGAGGCCCAGTTTGCGACGCCTTGGTTGGCGATGCTCAAGTTGATCGGAGTCGCCGAGGCGCTCTTGTTAATCACCATAACGGTCGTTGTGCCGTCGCTCCGCTGTGCAGCGAAGGCCGAGAGGTTGTCCGGGTTTGGAACGGAGCACTGACAGCTCGTCGTGCCGAAGCCGGAGTTGTGTCCGTCATAGTTCCGCCAGATCTTCATGGCGAGGTACGCAGGTGAGTTCGTCGCCGGCGTGCCCCACCGGGTTCCCATGTCCAGGCCCTCCCGACCGAAGATGCCGAGCACGTCGGCTTGGGCTGTCGCTCCGTTCAGGTTCGATTCGTCGCCCCAACTGTATTCGGTAACCGCGGTTTTCAATCCTGGATAGTAGGTGGACACCCAGCTCTTCATGCGAGGGATCAGGTGGATGTTCGCATTCACCCAAGACGTGTCCACATAGTTCGTATCCCACAGAGAGCGGGTCGAACGGTTGCGAATCGCCTGCATGCCGGACGAATCATCGTCGCTGAACTCGCCCTGCTGCGGATAGTAGTGCAGGCTGAAAATGTTTAGAAGCTGCGTGCCGTGCGCCTTTTGATAGTTGCTAAGGGATTGGAGCAGGTAGGCGACGTTCTCCATGTTTCCATGGGACTGCGAGTCGGGAAAGACGCCGTTCCACCCATGTGCCGAGGCGTACTGCTGGTCGTAGCCGCTGTAGAGATAACCGAGCCAGCCCCACTCTTCGGGCCCCACGATCTGCGCGCCCGGGTCTACTTGGCGGATTCCGCCCGCGTAGTTGATGTAGTCGGTGACCAGCTCGCTCATTTTCTGGCCTACCGGCTGGTAGTCGCGGTGGGTCGAGTGCCAGATGGACGGCTCGTTGTCCATGATGTAGTACTTCACGCCTCCGTTTGCGGCCATTCCCCACTTGGCGATCAGATGCTGCACCCACGGGATCTGGTCGGTCGAGTTATTCGGCGTTGCGGAATCGTTCGGATCGTTGCCGGTGATGTACGGGTTGCCGGCAGCCGAGCTGATGCCGTTACCCGCGTCGCTGTTCCACGGATCGGTTCCCGTCTGAGATCCGTATTTGGTTACCGAAAAAGAGCGCGTGCTAGTGCGATTCGCACCGAGCTTGGCAACCCACTGGAGCATGGGAATCGTGATCATTCCCTGCGCCTTGGCAGTCTTCGTATTGGAGACGAAGGTGTCGCCACGCTCTCCCGCGACAGAGCTCGTGTCGCCGTAGCTCTCGAAGTACCAATCCGCCCCGCGATTGTCTCCATTGATGAGCCAGTTGTAAGTGCTTGCCGAGTTGCCGCCGTACCGAACCAGAGGCGTATTCAAGTCGATCATCTGCGCGGTCGACAGGTTGGAGGTTCCGTAGACGAGGGGGTTAATCGCGTGGCGGTTGGCCGTGACGTCAACCGAGATGGCGGTCTGGGATAGAGCCAGAGTCGGCAGACCCACGACGGCAAGGCAGCAAACGGCGACAGCGCGGGAAGCGCAAGCTGAGAGTCTCATCACTGAAAAGCTCCTTTCCATGTCTCGAAGAAGACACCTAAGCAGTTTGGCTAGACGCCGAAAACTGGCTCATTTCGCATATTAGCCATAAATTGAGGCGTGGTTGAGATATGCTAGAAGTCGCATAATGCGGAGAGAGTTGAACCGCTTGGGGGGGGATTGCATCAAGCGGCAAGAATTTCAAAGCTTTTTCCGGAAGACGTTCAGCATGAAATCGGACATGCTCTCGAGCTAGCTCAGCGTGGAAGCAAGCATGTGGACGCCAAGCCGCTTAAGGGGTTTGGTGGTGCAGGGGTTCTGGAAATCATCGACAACTATGATGGCGATACTTACCGAGCCGTTTACACGGTTAGGTTCAGCGAAGTCGTTTATGTCCTTCACTGCTCTCAAAAGAAGTCGAAATCGGGCATTGCGACACCCAAACAGGATCTCGACTTGATCAAGACGCGCCTTGAGGTGGCAGAGGAACTGTACGCCGTATGGCAAGAGAGAAAGCGATGAACGGAGAGAATGAAGTGACTTACGGCGGCGGCAATGTCTTCGCTGATCTTGGCCTTGCGGATGCGGCGGAGCGGCCGGCCAAGTCAAGGATCGCCTCTGCCATTCAAGACGTTATTGAAGAGCGAGGCCTAACGCAGCAAAAGGCGGCCGATTTAATGGGCATCGATCAGCCCAAGGTGTCGAAGATCTTGCGCGGCAGGCTAAAAGAGTTCTCAACCGAATGGCTCCTTTCGCGCCTCCTTCATATGGGCCTTGATGTGGACATCATCGTCCATACGACCGCGCAACCTCGAGACCGCGAAGGAGAGCTGAAAGTCGCTTGCGTGTGACCTCTCGTTATAGCGGCCAAAAGCTAAACTGACCGCTGGCGCTATGAACTCCCCGCAACGCGTGCTGACGCTGCCCCCGAAGATGGCCGAGAGCTTTCATGCGCTCGAGCCGAAGCCGTCGCCGCAGTGGTTCGTCACATTCGATCCTGACCGGCCCTTGGGATCGGGTGGAGGGACGGCGCACGCTCTCTTAGAAGCTTGGAGGGCCCACGGTGAACGCCTTAGCTTCTACGACTGGCTGGCGGATAGCCGGAAGATCGTTATCCACGCCGGCGGCCAAAGCAGAAGGCTCCCCGCCTATGCAACCGTCGGCAAAACTCTGATGCCGATACCGGCTACGCGAGGCTCTCGGGGGCAGAGGCCCGATCAGGCGCTCGTCGATCTGCAAGTCACTCTTTGTGACGAGATCTTAGACCGCGCTCCGGAAAGCCTTCGCGTAATGATCTTCTGCGGAGACGCGCTATTGCGGCCGAGCCAGCTTCCGATCGCGTTGCCCGAAGCCGATGTCGTGGTGGTAGGGCAGAGAGCCGATGCCGAGACGGCCTCTCACTTTGGGGCGTTCTTCCTTAGCCACCACGCTCCGGGCGAGCTGGACTTCATGCTGCAGAAGCCGTCGCCGTCGCAGACCCTTGCCCTTGCGCCCGGCCACGACTGTCTGATCGACGTCGGAATTTGGCTGCTATCCGAAGCGGCGGTGAAGGCACTTCTCTCGAAGTCGGGAATCACCGCTCCCGAGCAAGGCCAAACAGCGGAGGAGTACGACCTTTACTCTGAGTTTGGTCCCGCACTAGGCAGCAATCCAAGCGCACCGGATCCTGTCGTTAGCCAACTCTCGGCTTCGGTCGTCTCTATGCCTGGCGAGTTCCTGCATTTCGGGACCTCCCGACAACTGGTCGACTCCGTCACCCGGCTGCACGACCAGGCACATCACTCGGCGCCTCTCGGCTTCGTCACAAGCGCCAAGCGGCATCCAAACCAGCACGTTCAAAATGCCCGCTTCTCTGGACCGCCACCTTTGAAACCGGGTGAACCCTACTGGATCGAGAACTCAACCGTCCCACAGAGTTGGACCCTCGATGGCGAGAATATGGTGACCGGAGTTCCCGTCAACCATTGGACGCTCCATCTTCCGAGAGGCGCTTGCCTTGACGTCGTTCCCATTGGAGAAAGCGACGCCTGCATTCGCGTCTATGGATACGACGACGCCTTCAAAGGAGCGGTTGGAAGCTCGAAGACGGAGTTTCTTGGACGTCCCCTTGAGAAGTGGCTGGCCGAGCGCCAAATAGAGCTTGATGATCTGGCGGTCGATCTTCAAGAGGCAGCCCTCTTTCCAGTCGTTGCGGCCAATCAAATCGACCCGCGACTGATCGAGTGGATGCTGCACCCGGGTGGAGACGGCGAGCTGCGAGAGCGTTGGCTCGCTCTTTCGAAGCTTTCAGCCAAAGATCTCTTGAAGCTGGCCAACGTCTCCCGGCTCTACAAGCAGCGGTGCGACGCTCTGGTCGAGTCCCTCGATGCGATGCAGAAGAACCATCGGGTCAGCATGTTCTACTCGCTTGACTTGGAGTGGACTGCGAAACTGATGGCCAGAGAGCGGCCGAGCTTCATGCCCGAGCCTGTTTCGGCGGACGAATCCGTTCCCAAACGGATTCACGAGGCGATGTTCCGGTCTGAGCTGATGCGGCTGAGCGGGAAAGGCAACTTCAAAGCAGCCGAGGCGGAGGCCTTCCAAACGCTCCGCTCGGCGATCTTGGAAAAGGTGCCGCATCCCGTCGCTCCAACGTTGGGAGTTGCCAAGGATCAAATCGTTTGGGGAAGGGCGCCTCTTCGATTCGATCTTGCGGGAGGGTGGACCGACACGCCCCCCTACTGCCTCTTGAACGGTGGGAGGGTACTGAACGTGGCCGTCGAGCTGAACGGGCAGCCACCCGTGCAGGTCTTCATCAGGCTCTCCGAAAGGCGCGACATCCTGCTCCGGTCGATCGACCTTGGGACCGAGCGGCGCTTCGGAACCTTCGAAGAGCTCTCGGACCGCCTGGAGGAGCTCTCCGAGTTCTCTCTTCCCCAGGCGGCGCTCACGCTCGCGGGATTCTCGAGGGAGGCCGCCGGAGGAAGGCTCGACAGCTTCCTGGAAAGCTTCGGCGGCGGTATCGAGATGTCGCTCCTATCGGCGGTACCCAAGGGTTCCGGTCTCGGCACGAGCAGCATCTTGGCCTCGACGGTCCTTTCAAGCCTGAACGAGTTCTGCAAGCTTGGATGGGGACCCTCGGAAGTGATGCTCCGGACACTGGCCCTAGAGCAGATGCTGGGAACAGGCGGCGGATGGCAGGACCAAGCCGGCGGTCTTCTTCCGGGCATCAAGGATCTCGAGACCGGACCGGGGCTGATCCAAAACCCCTCCTGCCGTTGGTTGCCCGAGCGCATCTTGGGACCGGGCTACGCCAACAGCACCGTTCTGCTCTACTACACGGGCATCACGAGAGTCGCTGTGAACGTGTTGAAAGAGATCGTTCGCGGGATGTTTCTCAACTCCGGACCGCGGCTGGCGACTTTGCAGCGAATCCGCGACAACGTCGATCCTGCGGTCACGGCCATCCAGCAGCACGATTATGAGGGTCTTGGGCGTGCAATCCGCCGGAGCTGGGAGTTAAACCAGGAGCTCGACTCGGGAACCAATCCGCCCTCGGTCCAACGGATACTGGATCGCGTCGAGGACCTCTTGCTCGGCGCCAAGCTGCTGGGCGCCGGCGGCGGCGGATTCCTGCTCATGTTCGCGAAGGACCAAGAAGCCTCCCGGCGGGTCCGTTCCATTCTCGAGAGCGATCCGCCGTCGGACCGGTCGCGTTTCTTTGACTTTCGGGTTTCGCAAGTCGGCCTCGAAGTCACCAAGAGCTGATTGGGCAACCGAGCCTTGACTTTTGTTGCGGCGCCAATCCCCATATTTACCCTGGTATCAGTCGTGGAACAACCGATACTGAGAGTAGGACTACTGCAATCATAGTTCAACAGCAATGGAGGCTAACAGGGAGGAAAACTGACAGTCGCGCGAGATCGAAATGAGCGGATTGGGGCTTGTTTCGGCGACTGGTGAATAAGACCGGCGATGAAGACCATCCTCTTCGTGGACGACGATGCCTCGGCTTTGGCGGCAACGCAACGCATGCTGCACGGGCGTTGCGCTGGTTGGACCCTCTTGTTCGTGCAGAGCGGCCGCGAGGCTATCAAGAAGCTCTCTACCGGAATCGTCGACACGGTGGTCACGGATGTGGCAATGCCCGGCATGACCGGCTTGGAGCTTCTGCAGCACATCGTACAAGGCAGCTATGGATTTATTCCGGTCGTAGTGGTCACAGGTGTGATGGAGAAGGACGCGAAGCGGCTGGCTTTGGAAATCGGCGCGCAAGACCTGCTCTCGAAGCCTATCGACTATGAAGAGCTTCTCGCCCGGCTCCGGAGCACCCTTGCTTTGAAGGAACTCCACGACGAGCTCTCCAGCAGGAACGAACGGCTCGAGAACTTGATTGCCGCGCGGACCGAAGAGCTGGCCGCGTCCCGGCTCGAGCTGGTCGTCCAGCTGTCCAAGGCGGCAGAGCTGCGCGACCACGAGACCGGCAACCACGTTTTGCGAGTCGGCATGTTCGCACGGTACATAGCTGAGGAGCTTGGCTTCGACGAGGAGGAGTGCGACGAGCTTTTCCTGGCCGGCACGCTTCACGACGTTGGCAAGATCGCCATTCCGGATTCGGTTCTGCGCAAGCAAGGCATGCTGAAGGCAGATGAGCGCAGCGTCATCGAAGAGCATTGCGAGATCGGCTACAACATCCTTTGCAACCGAGACAGCGTGCTCAGCCAGTTTCTGCCGAGCAGCATGAAGTGGGGCGAGCAGCCAAGCATCATGCGGCTCGCGGCCGAGATCGCAAGGTGGCATCACGAGTGGTGGGACGGGACCGGCTATCCGGACCGGCTCAAAGGCGAAGAGATCCCCCTGGCGGCGCGCATTGTTGCGATGGCGGATGTGCTCGATGCCCTGCGGTCGGAGCGGCCATACAAGCCGGCCTACGATTGGCAGACGGCTGTGCTTCGTGTCGCCGCGGGGCGTGAAACCCAGTTCGATCCGTCCGTTCACGACGCGTTCCTATCGACCTTGCATCGGATCAAGGAGTTCGACGAGGCTGCGCGTCGCGACGACCGCTTCACGATCGCTAAGGCTGCGTAGGCCGAACGTCTCTCTTCACCGTTTCGGTTCCGCAGGATGGACGTTTGAGTATTGATGGCGAAGGCCGTTCCGCAACAACCGACTCGTAGCTCCCTCCTCTGGCTGAAGACTCGAATCGTCTTGCTGCGTGTTCAGCGCGCATGGCAGAACGCCGTCACTCCCGTGCCTAAGCTGCAACGAGCTCGGAAAGAGAGCTCTCTTCACCGGATCGCGTCCCACTCGTCACCTTTGTTTACCAGCGGAACCGAAGAGCGCGACATGGATTTGGGAAAGATCCAGAACCTTCGGGTTGCTGCTTCGAGGTTGGAGAGGCTCTCCATTCCAGCGGGGTCCACTTTCTCGTTCTGGCGGCACATTGGCCGGTGCACAAGGGCAAAGGGCTATGCGTTGGGACGACAGCTCCAAGAAGGCTGCTTGGTACCGGCTGTCGGCGGTGGCATCTGCCAGTTGAGCAACGCTCTGTATGACGTGGCGCTCCAAGCTGGATGCGACACGTCGAGCGACATCCTCACACACGAGTCGTTCCGGGCTCGGCCGCCGACTTGGACCGAGACGCGACTGTCGCCTGGAATCACATCGACTTTCGCTTTCGGTCCGAGCAGCCCTTGCTGCTCAGTGTCGAAGTCACAGATTCCACTTTGGAAGTGTCTCTCTGGTCCTCCCAGCCGGTGAGCCGATCCAAGACGCCACCCAAAGTGCTTCGAATGAGGATCGATCCAGATGCCCACTCGTGTGGAACGTGCGAGCGCTCGGAGTGCATCCTGTTCGACTCTGAAAAACGATAGCTACCGCTTCGTCTTGAACCTCAATACCGTCACGGAATGGGCGTCGAATGAACGAGTGAAGTTCGAACCGACGTGATCGACGTGGATCGGCTTCGGCTTGACCTTCTCAGGCTGCTCGATCGAGTTCACGTCTCCCGGCTGCCCCGTTAGCACCCAGCCCGAACCTTGGTCCTCAAGGTCGCCGGCGCCATTGAGCGCAATAGACAGACTCATCGGCTTCTCCGAGACGTTCACCACCTTGAGGATCACCTCGCCACTCGAACTCACCTTGCTCGCTGCAACGTAAACGGGATCGGCTGGCGGCCGTGACGTTTCCGTGGCCTCGTTGATCAGCTTCCCGTCCAAATAGCCGCGGATCTTCCCGTCTTTGACTTCCAGAGCCAAGTCGTACCAGCGGTTGGTTTCGACAGTGGCGCGGCTTTCGGGGCCGACGATGTCGCTGCTTCCGCCCTCAGTCCTTTGGATCGCCGACTGCGAGTCGTCCCAGCCGCCCACGTTCCATTGCCAGTGGTTCCGCGGATCGAGCACGTGTCCCATGACCATAAAGCCCTCGGCGCCGCCGATCTTTCGGGCTTTCAAATGGATCGTGTAGTTGGTCCACTTGGGATCGCCAATGGTGAGAAGCGTTCCAGTGCCGTTGCCGGTCTGTCGGAGGGCGCCATCGACGACACTCCACTGACCCCTTGCGCGAGTCCAACCGTCGAGGCTGCTCGTGGATGGCACGAAGTCCGGCGAGCCATCGGCAAAGGTGACTCGGATCTCCTTGTACTCAGATTGCGTTCGCCACGTCCCGATGCCAATGGCCCCGTGCAGGACGACCGGCTCAGCCGGAGGCTTCACGATCTCCAGCTTGGCGGGCAGTTCGACGTCACCTGTGTTCTTGCCGAACATGGACTGGACATAGAACGAGGGTGAACCATAAGAGGTCAGCGCGTCGTAGCCGATCAGGTTGGTGCCCCATTGGGCCGCGCCGGGATTCACATTGACGAAAAGCGGAGCATACGACTCCATCACCACAAGGTCGGAGTTACGCTCCAGACCCGTGAGCCACGCTGCATCACCGAGAGCGGCATCCATGGTTGGAGTTGGGCTTCCTTCGATTGAGGCCCACTCACCGACGAAGATCTTGGGACCGCTGCGGCTGATCCGGTCATAGTGGCCGGAGTCTCGCTCCATATCTGCGGCAGAGCGATAGTAGTGGTCGTCCATCACGTCCGGCTTGCGGGACTGGATCGGAGCCGTGGCAATGATCTGCAGCCCAGGGTACTTCGCTTTGATCGCATCGTAGAATTGGGCGAAGCGGCCGTCGTAGGTACGAGACCGGTCGAACCAGTCCTCGTTTCCGATCTCGACGTAGGTGAGCGGGAACGGCTTGGGATGTCCGTTCTTGGCACGCTCGGCGCCCCATTTGGTGGAGGTGTCGCCGGTGGCGTACTCAATCTCATCCAGGGCGTCCTGTACATACGGCTCAAGATCGGGTCCTGGATTTACGTGTTCACCTCGAAGCGCATACCCGGCGAAGACGGCAAGAACGGGCTGCATCTTGAGGTCCTCGCACCACTCGAGGTATTCGAGCAGGCCCAGGCCGTCGGAAGAGCGGTAGCCCCAAGGGCACTGGTGTCCAAGACGCATGGCGGGATCGCCAATCGTGGCTTTCCAGTTAAATCGCTCCTCGATCGTGTTTCCCTCGAGGTAGTTGCCTCCAGGTAGGCGCAGAAAGCTCGGGTTCAGTTCACCGAGCTCCTCCATCAGGTCCGGCCGGTTTCCGTTGGCCCTCCTGTGAAACGTGGGCGGCATAAGAGAGACGTAGCTGAGGCTGATCGTGCCGGGTGAACTGGTGGAGATCAGGAAACGGTTGTTCTTCGAGGCGGCGGTATCTCCTGTGCGAAGAGTCGCTGTGAATTTCTTCCACTCGGAGCCGAGACCCTGCACTTCTGCCTTGGCGTAGGTCGTCGCGCCATCGGCGGTCTCGATCGAGAGAGTGACCGGACCGGTAATCGATCCTTTGGCATAGAAGGTCGCTTTGTATGCCGTGTGAGGTTTGACGGGAATGCCCCAGAAGCCATCGTTCGCAACTCCGGCTTGACCTTGGGTAGTGAGGGTCAAAGCATCAGTCCAGGGGGAGTCAGCGCCCAAGTGCTCCAAGCTGATTTGACCTCCGGAGCCTGTAAGAGACCAGTGGACAGGTTCCGTTTTGGAGTCTCGAAAGGCGCGGTTTCGGATCAGCTCTGCGTAAAGGCCGCCGTCATAGGCGTGGTTGATCTCCTCCGTCATCAGGCCATAGAAGGTCGGGCTGATTTTGATGGCCGGTCGGTCGACCTGAACCGAGATCGAGCCGTCCTGCGCTGAGGCAAGCGCGAAAATCGATAAGACGACCGCAAACGCACCAAGACGAAAGAGCGATAACCCCATGACTCGTGCTTACCCGATCCATAGCCAA
>DASZPA010000074.1:0-1771 GCA_035550555.1 Fimbriimonas sp. | reverse complement strand
AAAAAGAGATGAGTCAACGAACAAAAACATCGTCTAGTGTGTGGTTGACGCTTGGCAGCGGCTTTCTGGTGGGAGCCATCTGCATGGCTGCCGTTCGCGACGGGGCGATCGACAAAGCCTCCGCGGATACGCCGCTCAACGTCGCCCCACGCCTCATGTCCTCCACCTCGACCGAGAGCACTACGGAACTGCACAATCTTGACAATTCGTTCCGCGGGCTCGCCCATTTCGTAGGGCCGGCTGTCGTCGATATCCACTCGACCAGCAAGCGGATGATGACGGAGAACGGCATGCGCGTTCCGGAGTCGGAAGGCGAGGGCTCCGGTTTCATTTTCAGCCCCGACGGCTACATTGCGACCAATGATCACGTCGTCGGAAACGCGGACACCGTGAAGGTGACCCTGAAGGACGGCCACGTCTATGAAGGAAAGGTGACGCGCGGCAACGACAGGAACAGCGACATTGCCCTTGTCAAGATCGACTCCAAGAACCTTCCGTACCTCTCGTTCGCGGACAGCTCGACGGTCGAGCCCGGCGAGTTCGCCATGGCGATCGGTGCGCCGTTCGGCTTCTTGAACACGGTAACGGTCGGGCATGTCAGCGCGCTCGGCAGAACCAACGAGATCGAGGGACGGGTCTACTCGGACCTCATCCAAACCGACGCATCCATCAACATGGGCAACTCGGGCGGACCGTTGGTCAACGTGGACGGCCAGGTGATCGGCATGAATACCGCCATCTTCAGTCCCACGGGCGTGAGCAGCGGAATTGGCTTCGCGATCCCTGGAAACCAAGTCAAGCTTATCGAGAACCTGCTCGTCACCAAGGGCAAGATCGTGCGGAGCATGCTCGGGGTCATTCCTGAGGACGTCAAGGAATATGAGCGGACCGAAAAAGGCTCCTTGTTCCCGAACGGCGGAGCCAGGGTCGTGAAGGTCGTGGGTGAGCCGGCTCAATCGGCCGGATTCCAGAAAGACGACGTCATCGTCAGGATCGGCAATACCGAGATCCGGAACCAGATGGACCTCCGCAATGCGATGCTGGCCTATTCGCCAGGCAGCACGGAACCGGTCGAGTTCATTCGAAACGGCAAGCGGCAAACGAAGAGCGTGAAGCTGCTGGCCTACAAGCTTCCTGAGAACCCGGCGCAGCCGCAGCAGCCTCAGCAGCGTTCGTTCGGATTCCCGAACATGCCGAACATGCCGAGGCAGTTCTTCCAGTTCGGACCCAACGGACCCAACGGATCCAATCCCTTCGGTCCCGACTTCGGGAACCAGTTCGACGACCAGAACGACGGCAGCGGCAATGGCCAGCAACCCGTCCACAAGGGTGGTCCCATCCAGTTGGGCGTGCAAGTCCAGGACGTCGACAAAACGGCTCAGCAGCAGTACAGCATCCCCAGCGGCACCGTGGGCGCGGTCGTCGTGGGAGTGCTGCCCGGGTCCGTGGCCGATAGGCTCGGCCTTCAGCCCGGAGCGGTGATCACCAAGCTCAACGGCCGCGACATCGCCAACGGCAAAGCTCTCAGCGACGCCATGAAGTCGGTCAAGGCCGGCTCTTCGGTTCCCATCGCCTATATGCAGTGGACCAACGGCAGCAAGATGATGGTGCAGCGCGACGTCCGGTTCTAGGATCGTCCGCTGAAATAGCAGAATGGGGGCGGCCAATTGGCCTCCCCCACTTTACTTGTCCGCTCGAGTCGTAGGGGAGAGCTTCCTACGGCCGGGAACAAAACAGCGGGGAGGCCCTCGATGGGCCTCCCCGCCTTGCA
>DASZPA010000073.1:0-12009 GCA_035550555.1 Fimbriimonas sp. | reverse complement strand
CTCGTCACGGAACGACTCGGCGATGGCTGTCGCGGTCATCGCCGCCTTGATTCGCACGAGCGCGGGCTGCTCGCTGGTGGCGCACACGATGACGCTCCGCCGAAGCCCCTCTTCGCCGAGATCGTTTTCAATGAACTCGCGGACCTCGCGGCCTCGTTCGCCGATCAGCGCGATCACGTTGATGTCGGCGGTGCAGGTGCGGGCGATCATTCCCAGCAGCGTGCTCTTGCCGACGCCGGAGCCGGCGAAAATACCCATCCGCTGGCCGACGCCCAAGGTCAACAATCCGTCGATCGCCCGGACTCCCGTCGAAAGCGGGGTATCGATAATCGACCGCTCCAGCGGGTTCGGCGGCTGCGCCAATACTGGATACCGCTTGGACTCCAGGAGAGGCCCTTTCCCGTCCAAGGGCTCACCAAGGCCATCGAGAGCGCGACCCAGGAGACTCGGTCCTGTCGGAACCGTAAGGCACGATCCTGAGGCGCGGACCATTGCGCCCACTCGGATGCCGCTCAGCTCGCCCAGGGGCATCAGCAGCGTTCGGTCGCCTCGAAAGCCCACCACTTCGCACGGGAGATCGGTGGCCGTCTCATGCCGGTTGGACTGGATGTGGCAGACGTCGCCGATCTTCGCGTTCGGGCCGCTCGCCTCGACGACGAGCCCCACCACGTCCGTTACGCGGCCGAGCACTCTCACCTGGTCCGCGCGCGCAATAGCCTTTTCGAGCTTTGAAAATGTGGCGGTCACGCGGCCTCCCTAAGCTCCTGTTCCAGCAGGATGATCTTCGTTTCCACGGTCGCATCCACCACGCCGCCGTCGGTTTCGATCACGCATCCGCCCGCGATAGAGGGATCGGCGACCAACTCGACGTCTCGCAAAGACCCGGCAGCCGCCATCAGCTCCGTTCGATGCTGCTCCAGGATGGCGCTGTCGAAGGGGTTCAGCCGAATGCGCGCGTGGCGAGAGTGGGTCACGTCTTCCAACGCTTCTTTCACGATTTCCAGGGCGGAGTCGCGTGACAGGGTGAGCTCCGCGGAAAGAATCCTGCGGACGGCCTTGATCGCCAGATCGGTCATGGCCTGTTCGGACTCCTCGAACCAGCGAGGGATCTCCTCGTTGATCTTCCGCAACGTCGCGTCCAAGGCTGAAGTGAACTGATCCATCGCCGCCTTGTTCTCGATCAGGGCCTCGTTGTAAGCATCGTCGCGGCCCTGCCGCTTTCCTTCTTCGAAGCCTTCGAGGAAGCCGACCGTATGACCGCGCTCTACGCCCACCTGGAATCCGGCCTTCTCCGCTTGCTCGCGAGCCAGCTCGATCGCCTCGACGCTCGTGAGACGGGACCGGCGTTTGGTGCCCATCATAGATTCGCCGACCGAGGGCAAGAGTGCCGTGAACTGGGTGGCGACGACACTCGAGGGAAGGACCGAGCTTCGGTTAGACAAGCACTTCCTCCTCGCCGGAGCGTCCCACCACGATCTCGCCCGACTCTTCCAGCCTGCGGATGACGGTCACGATTTTCTGCTGGGTCTCTTCCACCACGCGCAGCCGCACCGGACCCATGAACTCCATGTCTTCCTTCAGCATTCCGACCGCGCGGTCCGACATGTTCTTGTAAATCTTCTCCTGCACTTCCAAGCCGACCCCCTTGAGAGCCGTTGCCAGCTCCTTCATGTCGACCTCGCGAAGCACTGCCTGGATCGCCCGGTCGTCGAGCTGCATGATGTCTTCGAAGACGAACATCATGTTCTTGACTTGGTCGGCAAGCTCCGGCGAAACGTCTCCCAGGTTCTCGAGGATCAGCCGCTCGGTCGACCGATCGACACGGTTCAGCAGATCGACCAGCGCCTTGGGGCCGCCAGCCTGGCTCATCTCCTGCGTCAAGATCGACGAGACCTTCTTCTCCAACACCTGCTCCACACGGCGGATGACCTCTGGAGGGGTCTGCTCCATCATTGCGATGCGTGCCGCCACGTCTCCCCGCAGGTCGCTCGGCAGCTTGGTCAAGATCATCGCGGCGTTGTTGACGGGCATATAAGCAAGGATCAGGGCGATGGTCTGGGGGTGCTCGTCCTGGATAAACGTCAACACCTGGCTGGGGTCGGCCTTCTTCAGGAACTCGAAAGGCATGACCTGCATGGCCGCCACGATCCGCCCAAGGATCTCGTCCGCCCGCTCGCCGCCGAAAGCCGATTCCAGGAGCTGCCTGGCCTGAGAGACGCCGCCTTCGGCGATGAACTCCTGCGCGACGGCGCTCTCGTAGAATTCGGCGATAACGTGCTCGCGCTGTTCGGGGCTCACCTTGTCCAAGCGGGCCAGCTCGAGCGTGAGCTGCTCGATGTGCTCCTCGTCGATGTGGCGAACCACTTCGCCGGCCACTTCGGGGCCGAGCACCATGAGCATCACGGCCGCCTTCTGGCGATTGCTTAGCTCCTCTTTGCCTTTTCTCACTTACGCTCCTCCAGCAGCATGCTCTTGATGAGCTGGGCGACGATCGCCGGCCTCTCGTTAGCCATCTTCTTCAACTGCTCCAGCGGGATATGAACTCGGTTCTTGATGTCCTCGATGTCCATCTCCAGCTCTTCCTCTTCCTTCTTTGCCCTGGCGCGCCGCTCGGCTCGCTCATGCTCGGCGTCCTGGTTGCTCTCAATCTGTGCGAGAAGCGAATGAAGCTCGCCGTCCGGCAGAACGGGCCGCTGAGGTCCTGCGCCAAGCGGAACGGCGATCCCTTCGGTCGTAAGCGCTGTGACCGGCGCGTTGAGCTGGGTCTTGGCAAACTTGCCGATTTGTTTCATCACCATCACCGCGACGCCGATCAGGGCGAGGATCGGAAGCATGGAGATGATTTGCTGGATCCGCTGCTGGGTGGCCGCTGCAGCCGCTGCCTTGGCAGCCTCCGTCGAAGCGGTCTTGTCGAACTGGACCGAAGTGACCTTCACAGAGAAGTTCTGGTTCGGCTTCGGATTCCCGGAGGCGTCCAACTGGATCTTGTCGCCCAGGTCACCGATCAGCATCTGCTCGACCGGCTTCGGATCGGCGATCTTCGCGCTGTCGACCACTACATTGACGGCCATGCCTTTGATCGCTCCTATGGCCTTCTGTGTCTCGACCTGTTTCTCGTTGGACAGGTACTCCTTGGTCGCCGTGCTCCCGTTGTAGCTGCCCGACTGGCTGCCTGATCCCGCGCCGGCCGTGGGCGCGCCGAGGCCGTTAAGACCCGCTTTGCCGCCGACGGTCGGCGAGTTGCCCTTGACGTCTTCCGTCGATGTCTGTTCTGCGCTTGCCTTCTTGCTGGGCGTCCTTTCCACCAAAACCGTCTTGGCGGGATCCATGTCGACGTCCGCATGGACGCTCACGATGGCCGCTCCGGCGCCATACGCTTGGTCCATCAGCGCTTGAAGCTCATGCTCTCGCTGCTTTGAAACCTCTTCGTCGATGTCGGTCTTGTGATTGGCGCCGCCGACACCGTTGTCAGCCTCGTCCTCGCCGTTCCAAATGGTCTGAAGATGCTGGTTCACGACGACGATATCTTTCATGTCGAGCCCGTCGACCGCGTTTTTCACCAGCAGCGCAATGGACCGTCCCTGGTTGGGACCCAGCGTGTCGTCGCTCTGAACGATGGAGACGCTTGCCGACGCCGGGGTCTGCTCGATGGTGAACGCGCTCTTGCTAGGCTCCGTCAGATGCACGGTTGCCGACTCTACGCCATCCATCGCTTCGAGGGACTTCGCGATTTCGCCTTCTTTGATGGCGGTCAGCCGCTCAGTCTCGACGTTCGGAGTCATGCCAAACGGCATGGTGTTCAGCTCTCCGAGTCCCCAATGGCCCTGAGCGCGGGGAAGCTTGTTGGAGGCCGCCAATCTCACACGAGCCGCGGCCTTCTCCGAAGCGGGCACTTCTACCACGCCGGCCCGATCGAACCGCACGTCGATCCCCATGTTCTGGAGCTCCGTGACGACTGCCGACTGATCCTGCTCACTGAGGTTCGCGTAAAGGATCTCGTACTTCGGCCTTGTCAGGAGCACATACGATCCGACGAGCAGGAGAACGAGCACTCCGATGCCGCCCAGCGTAACAACCCGCTGATTGCGGTCGGTGCGAGTCCACCACTGCTTTAGCTTTTCAACAAATCCGCCCATATTCTTCGATCTTGCATTGCCCGTTAAGGCTTAAGAACGACCGCTATCTCTAAACCTGCATCCTGTCGATCTCTTGGTAAGCCTCCAGCATCTTGTTCCGAACAGCCATCGTCAGCTGCATGGAGGTGCTGGCCTTTTCCATCGAGATCATCAGATCGTGGTATTCCACCGGCCGTCGACCCGAGATGAAGTCGTCTTGCATCTGCGTAGAGTTCGTCTGCGCGTTATTGACTTCCTTCACCACGTCCATCAACGTCTGGGCGAAGTCGCCGCCCTTTTCGACACCCGCCGAAGACAGCTTCGGAACCGAAATCGGTTCGATGCCAAAGGCCTGCTGAATTGCGGGGTTGGTGGGAGTGAGCATGGGGGTAAGTTTGTAAGTTTGTAAGTTTGTGAGTTTGTGAGTTTGTGAGTGGGGAAGTTGTGAAGTTTGCAAGTCTTCAAGTCTGCAAGTTTTCAAGTTTTCAAGGTTGCCAGTCTTCAAGCTTAGATTTAGCCATTGTGCTTGTCCGCTTGACAACGTACAAACTTACAAACTTACAAACTCACAAACTCACCAACTTACAAACTCACAAACTCAAACCTTGCCGATACTGAGTGCCGCCTTCACCATCCCCTTCTCTGTGTTAAAAGCTGCGACGTTGGCCTCGTAGGCTCGGCTGGCGGACATCATGTCGACCATCTCGTTGATCGGTTGGACGTTGCTGCCTTTCACGTAGCCGTTGATATCGGCGTTCGGGTTGCCTGGGTCGTACTTCTGGACGAACGGGGTCTGGTCGTCTTCGACGCCGCTGACCTGCACTCCGTCGGGACCGGACGAGAGCACCACGTCCTTGCGGCGGTAGGGCTCCTGGTTCCCGACCTGAGTCGAATTGGCGTTCGCGATGTTGGCCGCGATCACGTCCATTCGAAACCTCTCGGCCGAGAGACCCGAGGAGGAGACGTTCATTGCATTGTTGATGGTCATGGGTGGGTCCTAGCGGTTACTTGCCCTCGCGGATCACGTTCTTGAGTCCGCTGAAAAAGTCGGAGGTCATCTGGGTCAGCGCCTGGAAATGGAGATCGGTCTCGGCCATGCCGGTCATCTCGCGCTCCTCGTCGACGTTATTCCCGTCGGATCGGATGCTTGTCTGGTCGGAAAGTGCTTGAGCCTCGGCGTTCTGGCGATCGAGCTCGGCTTTGGTGGCGCCGCCGAACTGGCTCTCCAGCGCTACGTGAAAGTCGATGTCCTTGCGCTTGTAGCCAGGTACGTTGGCGTTGGCCAGGTTCGTGGTCAGCAACGCCTGCCGCTGAGTGGTCCGCGTCAGGGCGTTCTGTAAATCGTCAATCTGTGAGCCGAATACTTTTTCTAACATGGCGCCGGTTCGAAACCGCGCGTCCGTTCGCCGATGCAATCGGAACCATCCTAGTTCCGCAGGCCTTATGCGGCCCATCAGTTCTATCGGCGCACCCCGGTTAATTCCTCAGGGTCTAATTCGGACCGGCGCGTCGCATCGGCGATATGGAACGTCCTTAAATAGCAGTGGCTCCGAGGCATCCACATCCCGTTCCCGTGCTTGACCGGCCCGTGTCGCCGCTCGGCGTGGTGGCGCCTCCGCCAATCCATATCGCTTCGCCCAAGTTTGAGGGGAGCCTCGCGACCCTGTTCACATGCGTGCGCGACCACAAAGTGGATCTGCGCGACGTGCCCTTGGCGCCCATTTGCGAGGCCTACCTGGCCTATATGCTCGCCGACTCGGCGCCGAACCTGGACGAAGCCGCCGCGGCTTTGGCGGCCCTGGCGTATCTGCTGGAGAGAAAGGCCTGGTCGCTTCTGCCGATTCCCGAGAGCGAGCCCGAAGAGGAGGAGCTCTCCGAACTCCCCGAGTGTTCGACCTTCGAGTACAAGCTCGTCATTGAAGCGTTGCGGAGTTACCACGAGGAGAGAGAAGGGCTCTTCTTCCGAACCCCCGGTCTCGGCCCGAACCCTTACGAGCTGCCATACGAGCTGGAGGACATTCAGACCTCGGCTTTGGCGGATGCCTTGCAGAGAGTGTTGGAGAGGGCGCGCCCTGTCCAACACGTCTCGGTCGCGCGTAGCGGCCGTTCGCTTACGGACGAGATGGGCAAGGTTCTCGTGGCGATCTCGCGCAGATGGCAGAGCCTGGAAGACCTGATCCCGTTGGAAGCGACGCGAGAAGACGTCGTCTACTGGTTCTTGAGCATCCTCGAGTTGATGAGGCTGGGGCAGGTGAGGGCCAGAATCGCCGATAGCGACGTCGAGTTTTCGCGGGCATGATGGACGTCGTCGAATCCCTTCATGCCCTCCTTTTTGTGGCAGATTCCCCTGCTTCAGTTCAACAATTCGCCCTAGCGCTTGGTCTCACGGAGGGTCAGGTGGACCAAGCCATGGAGGTGCTTCGCGAAAGGCTCTGCGCGAGCGGCCCCGTTCAGATCGTCCAGTTGGCAGGCGGCTATCAGTTGGCTACCAAGCCGGAGTTTCAGCCGGTTGTCACCGAGTTCCTGAAGCCCCAAAGACAACGGCTCTCGAGGAGCCTGCTGGAGGTGCTCGCGATCGTGGCCTACCGCCAACCCGTCACCGTCGGGGAGATCGACGCGGTTCGCGGAGTTCAGAGCGACCACGCGATTCGGACTCTGCTCGAACGGCGATTAATACAAGAAATTGGCAAAAAACCTGTCCCTGGCCGGCCAAACCTCTACGGCACGACGAGCCAATTCCTGCACGTATTCAACTTAAATGATCTGTCACAATTACCTGCTTTGAAGCTGGAAAACGCGCAAAATAACCAAGAGGCCTTTGCCATTGAAGGCTGATCGGGCGTAGTCTCAAAAGGACGGGGTAAGTTCACTCCGTCGGAAACCCGTGGCGAGCCGCGGACCGCACGAAAAACTGAAGATGACTCGGTACCGATCCACCTTCTTGGCTCTGCTCGCCCTCCCCGCCTTTGCAGCGGCCCAATCGGTCACCGCCGAGAGCGCGATTGTGATGGACTCATCCAGCGGCAAGGTCCTCTGGTCGAAAAACGCGGATAAGGAGCTTTATCCCGCGAGCACGACCAAGATCATGACAACACTGCTGCTGCTGGAGCACTGCAAGCCGGATGACGTCATTGTCGCGCCAATGGACGTGACGAAGGTGAGGGAGTCCAGCATGCATCTCAAGCCCGGCGAGCGGGTGCGAGCTGAAGACATGGTGTACGCGCTGATGCTGCGAAGCGCCAACGATGGGTGCTACGCCGTCGCTTGCCACATCGCCGGCTCGGTGGAGAAGTTTGCCGACATGATGAACGCGCGAGCCAAAGAGATCGGCTGCACGCACACCCACTTTGATAACCCGAACGGCCTGAACGACCCGCTCCACTACACGACGGCGCACGACTTGGCGCTGATAGGACGCGAGGCGATGAAGTACCCAGCGTTCAGGAACATCGTCCGAACCGAAAAGACCAAGATCAGCCGCGGGACCAACTGGAAAGACCTCTGGATGGTCAACCATAACAAGATCCTGAAGCGCGACCCCACCTGCGACGGCATCAAGACGGGGTGGACCATCCCTGCGGGCCACTGTTTTGTTGGAAGCGCAAGCCGTCAGGGTTGGCGAGTCATTACAGTGGTGATGAAGAGTAAGAGCTGGGAGAACGACACCGAGACCCTGTTCAATTGGGCCTTTGGGATGTATCGCAAGCACGATGAGGTGAGCGAGGGACAGTCGGTGGCCCAGGTTCCCCTAGCGGGCGCACCGGTGCAAAACGTCCCCGCAACGGTCGCCGAAGACGCTTACACGCTGGTTGCCAAGAATCAGAAGCCTTCCTCCGCCCAGCAGGTCGTGGTGGCGCCGGCGCTTTCGGCGCCCATTTCGAGGTTTCAGCAGGTGGGTCAGCTCGTGATCCACGACGCGGACGGCTTCGCCCAAAGCGTCCCGCTGATCGCGACGCAGGACGTTCCTGCCAACGCGGCGGCCGTGACCGCAAAGGCGGGGGGCACCGGCGGGAAGTGGCTGCTCTGTCTGGGCCTGATGGGCGGCGGGATCTATTTGCGCGGGCGGACGCGTAAGAAGACCCTCCGGGTCCTTCGCTCCTACCCGTTCCGATGAGAGCAGAGGGCGAGCGGCTGCACGTTCGCATCGCCAAATCGGGCCTTTGCTCCCGCCGCACCGCCGAGCTCCTGATCCAAGAGGGACGCGTGACCGTCAACGGCGACCTCGTTATCGAAATGGGGGTCAAGGTCGGGCCCGGCGACAG
This sequence comes from Fimbriimonas sp., assembly GCA_035550555.1. GTDB lineage: Bacteria > Armatimonadota > Fimbriimonadia > Fimbriimonadales > Fimbriimonadaceae > Fimbriimonas. Next base: position 3,632 of record DASZPA010000073.1, on the reverse strand, counting down.
GATCGAAGTGGACGGGGACCCGATCGGCGTCGCCAAGAGTTACACCGTTCTCCTGAACAAGCCCCTCGGCGTCGTGACCACTCTCAGCGATCCTCAGGGCCGCCCCACAATCGTCCGCTACCTGCCCGACTACGGAGTCCAGCTCAAACCGGTTGGCCGGCTGGACATGGATACGGAGGGCCTGCTGATCGTCACCAACGACGGCGAGCTGGCGAACCGACTGTCCCATCCCCGGTTCGGAATCGAGAAGGAGTATCAGGCGACAGTGCAAGGCGTTCCCAGTCAAAAAGCCCTGGAGCAATTGCGGTCCGGCATTTTCATCGAAGGCCGGCGGACTCACCCGGCGAAGGTACGTGTCGCGCATCAAGACGAGAGGAGGGGTGTGACCGTTCTCAACATCACCCTCCACGAAGGCCGCAACCGCCAGGTCCGCCTCATGTGCGAAGCAGTCGGCCATCCCGTAACCGCCCTCAAGCGAGTGCGAATCGGCCAGTTCGTCTTGAAGGGAATGCGTCCGGGAGAGGCGAGGCTTTTGGGTAAGAAGGACGTCGACGAGCTGCGAAAAAGCGTCGGCCTCTAACTTGGGAGTCCGCGGACGTGTCCGCGTCATTCATTGTGCCGAAGGCACGAGCGTGTTACCGTGGGGTGTCGTGATTTGAGAGGTCCCGCCTGCGGCGGGTTCGAAGGCGCCCATTCATGCGCAGGGCTGCTTGGCGCGCGGAGCCTCTCGATGCCGACGCCATGCGATTGAAAGTAGGGCTCTCGAAGCTTGCACGGTCACGACCCACATCGCGGCTAGACTTTGGATTTCTTCGTCGGCTTGGCCTTCAGCGTACTCGCATACTCATAGCTCTTTGCGAACCAAGGCTGAACTTCTTCCGTGTTGGCTAGAAGGCTGGCCGGAACCACCACATACTCCTTCTGAACGATCCCATAGGCCTCTTTGAGCTTCGTCTGGTACCGTGCCAAGAACTCTTCGCGAGGTCCTACGGGCAGGCGAAGCGAAACCATCCCGGATGGGTCCATGTGGCTGAACATGTTGCCATTCAGCGACGTGTAAGGGTTCGTCGCCCCCTTCCGTTCCACGTCCGGAATGGTCGCGACAAGCCGCTCGTACTGCTCCAACTTGTCAGCTGGAAGAGAATCGCTCTTCGATGCCATGCCGCCAGGATATCAGACGCCGTAGCCGCGACTTGATCCTTGGCCGCGAAGGGCCTGCCGAAATTCCCGCGGCGACTTAACAGAGGACCCTTTGGAGGCAATCGCGGCCACAATCGTGTCGTGGGGCTTGGGGTGAAACTTATCCCTGCGGTTTCGTGTAGTTGAAGAGCCACTGGATGCCGAATTTGTCGGTGAGCGCCCCAAAAACTCCGCCCCAAAAGGCGTCCATGAGCGGCTCGCGGACTTGCCCGCCTTCGGACAGCTTTCCGAAGAGTCTCTCGATCTCTTCTTGGCTGTCGCAGTCCAGGCATAACGCGATGTGGTTGCCTGGTGTGTAGCCCTCCGGTCCGGTCATATCGGTGCCCATGATGCGCGAGCCTTCTGAGATGAGACAGCCATGCATGATGCTGTCTTTCGACCCTCCCTCGTTGCACGGCACGGGCACGTCGCCGACTGTCAAGAAGGTTGATTCGCCTCCCAAGATCGACTGGTAAAAGTTGAGTGCCTCGCGGCACCTCCCGTTGAATCCGATGTAGACGTTTTGCTTAGCCATTTTCTTTTCCTTGTGGTTAGTTTCCAAACAGAAGCGCGCGCAGCCGTGCGTCGCGCAGGTAGAGACCGGCCCACATGATGAGCGCGGTGACGACGGAGAAAACGAAAGGGCCTTCGACTCGCACCTGGGCGGCCGTGGCGCCTCCCAGATAGGCGGTGAAGAGAATCGCTCCCAGAACGGTTGTTCGCGGCACCAGAAACAGGATGATGAACAGCGTCTGCACGGCAGCGAGTACCGGCCAGACGTGCGCCGGGAAGCCGAGCTGCTGGGAAGCATCGAGGGCTGGCTTCGGCATAGCGAAATGCATCCCGATGTCGAACAGCATGAAGAGCGTGAAGAACCCCGTCAGTCCGTATCCGGCGTAAAGTCCGGCCTTCGAGCTCTTCCGCGAGGCGACTTCGGTGGTTGCAGTTGCGATCATTTTCTTCCTCACTTGAGGGCCTTCGGGCCACTTCACCAAGGCGACGAACGACCGGCTGCGCTAAGGACAAATTTTTACAGAAATCTATTGAAACTACGCGAAAGCTGGATGGGTGCTTTATTCTAAGAGTCAATGTTCGGCCCGCTCCTTCTCATCGTGTGTGCACCTAAGCCGCCCGCGTACCGAATTCAAAAGTGGCCTTCCGTTTACCATTCAGGAGTCTCCCAAAGACAAAGGGTTGGAGAGGTAGTCCGGCTGAAGGGCCTGCTCGATAGAGTTGGCAACGACCCCCTTTCGCGCTCAGCAAGAGAGGTGTTGCGAAACGACTTTGCGATCTATGAGCCGACCGGTTGGACGAAGTCGAACGGATGGGTCGCCGGACGAGTGATTTCGTTGCCGCCCAGAAGAAGCGCGAGCTGCGGCATCATGCCCCTTTTCCCACAAGATGCCGCGGCGTCTCCGTTCACGGAACAATTTCTTTCAAGGAAGGTTCCCTTCCAGCCAGGATCCCTTGCAAACCGGCAAATGCTCTATTTCCGAGCGGGGCTTTCGAAACCCGAGCAGCTCGCGGCACTCCTCATCGCGGTCAGCAGCATGATTGACTCGTCAAGGCAAGCCCACGCGGATTAGTCGCCATATCGGCAGGTGATCAAGCTCCCGACGTGTTGTAGATTTAATGTGCGGCAACAAGCGGAGATCGACCAAAACTGATGAGGACCATGATCGAGAAGCCAGGTCACAGGATTTCCAATATGCCTAGAGTGGTTTGCTTGACGTTGATTCTCCTTCTTTGCGTCGGAGCCTTTGGCCAGCCAAAGCCACCCTTCTTCCGTTCTCAGGTTTCGACAAAGCGGCGGGTTGAAGCCGTCCATAGATTGGAGAAGCTACTTGACAAGCTTGGCCTGAAAGATCCCAAAGCTCGAAAGGCGGCAACGTTGTTGAGAAAGGATGCTGCCATCGTTGAACCGCTCGGCGACGATGCACAAGGCAACTCGGCCGTGGGTTTTTTGCTCGTGCCGCCTGACAAGAAGCACCTGATTGCCTTGATGCCTCTTTTCAATGAGGATGCGGCTGCTTCTTCAGAAATCAAGGAGTTCCTCTCAGCGAGGCCGGTTGCGTATGCCGGCCGCGAGCCTGAAACGAGGATAATCTACATCCGGGCAGACCTTCTGAGCGACAAGAAAGCGCCGGCCGCTATCGCAGGTGCGATTCTATCGATGCTGAAGTAGCCTCAATTGAGCGACTGCCGCTCGCAGGCATTCAGCCGCGTCGTCAGCAGCGACCGTTCGGGACCAACCGACGTGAGCTGGAGAGCCTGGCGCAGATGGTCGGCCGCTGAGGCGAAGTCGTTCACCTGCACTTCAAACTCGGCAAGCACCGCATAGAGCAGGTAGTACGATTCGAGCGTCTCGCGGCGCCGGATCGCTTCCACGGCCTCGATCCCAGCCGATGGACCGTGCACCTGTGCGACCGCGATGGCCCTGTTCAGCGCGACGA
>DASZPA010000072.1:0-1714 GCA_035550555.1 Fimbriimonas sp. | reverse complement strand
ACGCCGGAATTGACCGAGTTCCTAGCGGGCCTGGATATGTTCTATCTCGGCACGTCGAACTCCGAGGGCCAGCCGTACATTCAGTACCGGGGAGGCAGTCCTGGCTTCCTGAAAGTGCTGGACGACAAGACGCTCGCCTTCGCCGACTTCGGCGGTAACCGCAGTACATTACGCTCGGCAATCTCTCAGGGAACCCGAAGGCGTTCGTCTTCCTGATGGATTACGCCAACAGCCAACGGATCAAGTTGTGGGGAACGGCAAAGGTAGTCGAGGACGACACCGAACTGCTCGACCAACTCCGTGATCGTGACTATCCGGGCAAAGTCGAGCGGGCAATCGTCTTTGCCGTCGAAGCCTGGGACATCAACTGCCCGCAGCACATCCACCAGCGTTACACCGAATGCCAGATCAAGCCTGTGATCGACGGACTCAAGGCCCGCATCGCCGAACTCGAAGCCGCTCTGGAAGCGGAGCGGAGTCGGCACAACTGACTAATGGGACGGCAACGGTTGCTGACCCAAACGAAATACGATCATTCACCACGAGGTACTTGTCATGGGACTTCCCAACCCCGGTATGATTCTCGAACCGGGTCGCACCGCCCTGGTGCTGACCGACTTGCAGAACGACTTTCTAAATCCCGGAGGCAACGGCTGGGCGTTGTTCGCAGACAGCTACGCCAAGACCGGCACGGTCGAAAACCTGGAGCGGCTGCTCAAAGGGGCGAAGGCTGCCGGACTGCCGGTGCTGATCTCGCCGCACTACTACTACCCGACCGACAAGCACTGGACTGCCCCCGGCAGCGCCACCGAATTGCTCATGGCCCGACTGCCCGTGTTCCAGCGGCAAGGGCCTCTCACACTCGAAGGGTTTGCTGGGTCCGGGGCCGACTTCCCTGAGCAGTTCAAGCCGTACATCCTTGACGGCGAGACGGTGATCCTCAGCCCGCACAAGGTCTACAGTTCCTCGACCAACGACTTGGTTTTACAATTACGAAAGCGGCGCATCGAGCAAGTTGTCATGGCGGGGCCTGCCGGAAATCTATGCGTCGAGGCCCATTTCCGTGATCTGCTGGAGTGTGGGTTCGAGGTAGCGATAGTGCGGGACGCCATCGGCGGCACGTCGAACGAAGAAGGCGACGGCGTTCAGGCGGCCCTGGTCAACTTTCGGTTCTTGGCGCACGCCCTTTGGACCACCGAAGAAGCATTAGCCAAGTTTGCGGACCTTGGCATGGACCCCAAGTGTCCTGAAGCGCTCACGCATCAAAAGTTGGCATCTTGACCATGTTGCTCATTGTGAGGAGCAAGAAAACAACGATCTCCCTCGACGCTTGCGGGAGGAAACTGTTCATGCAATACGACTTCATCGCAATTCCCGACGCCGAAATTCCGCAAGCGGTCGAGCCAGTCTTCCAGCATGTAGTCACCACCTACGTCAGTGAAGCGAATAAGACGGTGAGCATTTGGCGGGCTGTCCCGGATGACTTGTTGGACTTCAAGCCGCACGAAAAGACGAATTCTATCCGAACCATCCTCGTGCATCAGCTATTGTCGGAGCGGCGCTTCTTCGGGCAGTTCGTCGGCACGGAGGAGCCTCCCGTTGAAGAAATTCTTCCGTCCGGCGAAAAGCCGACCGTGCAAGCCTACATCGACAAGTATCTGTGGCTCGTGAAGGGGAGGCTTCCGCAACTTGCCGCTGGGACGGCCTCGTGGTG
>DASZPA010000071.1:0-10092 GCA_035550555.1 Fimbriimonas sp. | reverse complement strand
TACGACGACGATGTGGCAAAGACCGGCATGGGAGCGGTTGGCTACCACATGATTGCTGCTGGAAACGGTAGCGGAGTCATCTACGGCGACGGCCACGGGCAAATGTTCACTAACGTCGCCACGGCAACCCAGCTCATGTGGACCGACCAAGCAACATTCAATATCAGCGGCGGCGTTTGGGCTTACGACACTATCTTCACTACGGCGCGTAGCAGAGTTGACCCGGTCACCCGAAGCTTCCTCGTGGTCTATCCGAAGAGTGAGTTCTTGGACAAGGTTGGTGTCGCGGTCAGCACGTCCGACAGTCGCGTCTACTATGTGACCTGGGATGCAGTAACTAACAAGCGCATTCTGAGCTTTAACACGCACACAGCAAAGGAGTATCCGTTCACAGACACCGGTCTCATTGCCGGTGATTCCAAGAAGCTGGTCGCGTGTGACAACCACACGGTCGCCTTCTGCACCACCGGCGCCGGCGTCACGCCCGAGCTCGTTATCGTCCGCGACCTGCCATAGATGTGTCCTGTTCACGAACTGACGAGGCTTTTTTAGGGCAGGATCACCCGAAACACGGCAAGAGCCAGCTCTCTTCTCACAGGGTCAGGGTCTTTAAGGTAAGGGCCAGAGCGACCGTCGCCGCAAGGCTAATTTGTGCTTGTTCTTAACCCCGTCTTTGTTGTTGCTCGGTGAGAAGGCGTTATCTCAAACCGCAACGCGGTTAAAGAGCTTAGCCCCGGGTCGTTGCGCTCCGGCGCTCGACCCGGGGTAAGGAGTCCATAGGTTCAACAACGCCGAAGGCCGTTGCAGAAATGTTGAGGCCGCCGCGCATCGACCAACACAATCCGACGGAATCCGCAGACATGACCCATCCGTAAGGGCAGGAGTTCGACACTCGGCTCTGCGATCTGGCCTCCTGTCTCAAGAAAACAGATTCGACTGCGAGCCGCGGACGCGGGATGTTCTACAACGCTTTCGGAGTCCGTTGCACGGGTGCTAATCCGAGCGAGTGGGCCCACGTAGATCCCTCGTAGTCGGTCGCCCGACGGCTCTCTCTTCCGCCAACGAGGGGGATTCCACCGAAAGCCCTTCAGAAGCCCCGGAGGATTACGGTCGCTTTGTACCGTGAGAATCCCAAGTCTCAAGGAGACGTGGGTAATGACAAGCGCGATACGGTTGGAGATCGTGGCCCGAGCCCTGTCAAACAAAACCTGGGTTCCTCGAAAGCCAGGACCTCTTTGTCCGGATTCAGCTACTTGAATAGAACCTGATACTGCAGGAACCCATAGATCTGCTGATTCGCGTGGCCCGTGAAAGACTTGATGAAGTCCCCCGGATTGAAGAAGGCGATTCCCGCCTGGAACGTGCCGAGATTCTTGGTCTTGTAGATTCCCAGGAGGTCGACTTCGTTTCCAAGATCTCTTCCGCTTTTCCCTGTCGGATCGACGAAGCTGCCTCCAACCCGAGGGTTGATCCCGTTGCTCCCGTACCAGCCGTCCGATGCATCACGCAGTGACTGGATGTGATACTCGCCCTTCAAAGTAAGATTCTTGACGGCGTCGGTTTGAACCGTAAAGGCAAGGTCGTTAAGGTTTCGCCAGACCGAGAGGTCCGAAAGGCCGTAAAGGTCGTGGTTGGTGGGAAAGAGGCTGTCGAACGTCCGGTTTGTGTCCGAAGTGCTTCCACCGCTCGCGGCGTTGTACTCGATGCTGGCGGTCGTCTTCGGCAGAATCGGCAGTGTGTACCGGATGTGGTAGGCCCACGCTTGCTGCGTCTTGCCGTTGTCGTTTCCGAACTGAAGCGCGCCCTCGCCGTCAAGTTTGCCCGTCCAAATCGGGTAATCGGCGACGTAGTCCAGCGTCTCGATGTCGATCTTCCCCTTAGGAGCAACGTCGTGCTTATAGATGATGCTGCCCTGGCCCCACTTGGGATCGGTGTGGGTCAGCGCGGCGACTCGCGCCGTCTCGGGCTTCACTGTCGCAACCCCAAGTTTCCCTCCCCAAATATCCCATTGACCATGTCCGACTCGCAAGGCGTCGAATGAACGCCCAAGGGTCGTCCACTCCGCCATGCCGATCAGTCGCTGCTGACCGATCGCGATCTTTTGCCGACCAGCCTGAGCCCACCAGGATTTGTCCGGAGCCTGGTACCGCAGCCAGCCAAGCGAAAGGTCGCTGTTGCGAGCGCTTCCGTTCTGCGGCTGCATCCAGAACCAGTCGTGAGCATATTGATATTCGATCTTGCCCGTAAGGCCATACTTCTGCGCCCCTAAATCGAGTCCCACCCGGAACCGCGTGAGCATGTCGCTCCGGCTATCGTCGGCCGAGGATACGAACTTGCGGTTGATGTGCCGCTCATAGCGCTCGCGGAGGTCGACATAGGGCTTGATGGAAACGTAGTCGGTCGGAATCTGGAATATCAATAGAATTGCTCCTGAATAACAAGTAAGTTACTTCTTCGGCGACTAGTCGACTCGGGAATATCTACAAAATTGCGATTTAGTCCGAAAGGAGTCCGGGTGAGAACTTAGCAGCCACGAGTTACCCTAATAAGCCTGCTCATGCAATCAAATTGTTGTGATACTGTATTTGGTTTGGTACTTCGCTATTTGCGTTATCATGTAATCGCGATGTCGCGCTTGTCTCTTAGCCTTCGGCACTTACTCATCTTTCTTGCGGCGCTATCTCTTTCGCTTGCGCCAACCCAGGGTCTAGCTCAAATCCTGACGAAGGTCTCGATAAGCCCGGCGACGGTCTATGGAGGCGACAATGCCACAGGCACGGTCCAAATAAGCTCGCCGGCGCCAAGCGGTGGGTTCTTGGTATCGATCAACTGCAACCACGACTTCGTCCAGTTTCCAACAGGCGTCGCGGTTCCAGGCGGAGCAACCGGTGCGACATTCCCCCTCGGCACTTCCCAAGTAACCCATGCGAGCAGCGCTACCATAACCTGTACGGCCAATGACAAAACTGTCACGGCAGGGATCACCGTTGAACCCCCTGCTTACCCAGTCGACAGCATCACAGTCTCGCCGAATCCAGTGATTGGAGGCGTCACCACCTATGGGACCGTCCATCTGAACCAAGTAGCGGGGCTGGCCGGCATCACCGTACAACTCAAAAGCAGCGGAGCGAACGTTCACGTCCCGGCGCATGTAACAGTCGCTCACGGAAGTTCTTCGGCCGAATTCTCGATCACTTCCGGCGTTGTCTCCAGCGCTTCCTCCGCAACGATCACGGGAAGCGTTCTTGGTGTATCTGGAAGTACAACCGCGAACTTGGAGGTGGACCCCTGGCCCGTCTCGTCAGTCGACCTTTCGCCAAATCCAGTTGTGGGCACTTATGGCGTTACAGGAAAGGTGACGCTGGGGGCTCGGGCGCCTTTTGGAGGCATTGTCGTTCAGCTCTCAACGGACAACTCCGTCGCAACGCCGGCTGCATCCTCAGTGACCGTCAAGCAGGGCTATCTCACTGCGACGTTTCGGGTGAAGACGCTTGGCGTGGGAACGCAACAGGTCGCGCATATCTCTGCGACTGCCGGAGGCACTCCTGCCGGCAGCGCGCTGACGATCAATGCTTCGCCCATCACCTCCGTCGTCCTCAATCAAGCGAGCGTCTACGGGGGCGCCAATTTGACGGGTTCCGTCACTGTAGCCGACCCAGCACCTACTGGTGGACAGATTGTGCAACTCACGGCGAGCTCAACTGACGTGCAGGTTCCAACCTCCGTTACCGTGCCGGCCGGATACAAGTCGGCAAAGTTTGCCGCAACAAGCTCCGGCGTTTCAGCACAGGAACAGGTAACTGTGACTGGTTATGCTGGCACGGCTCAGGCCAGCGACGATGTCACCCTGTTGACTCACGTCCAAATCGTAAACCTCCCGGTCAACGACATTGCCTTCGACAAGGTCTCCGGGAAGATCTGGGCTACCGTTAAGAGCACCGGCGGGGTCTACGCGAACAGCGTCGTCTCAATCGACCCAACCGGCGGCGCGATCGGAGTTCACATCAACATGGGTCCGGAACCCGGCCTGATCTGCGTGTCTGACGATGGTCAGTTCGCGTACGTATCGGTGGGCGTAGATGGCTCGGTGAGGAGGGCTGATCTGCAGTCGGGAACCGTGGGCCCAACCTTTCCGATCGGTGTCTACAATCCCTACGACTTGGAGGCGGTTCCAGGATCACCCCACAGTTGGGTTACATGCACGGACCCCTATGGTGGGGTGAACACCCGCGTATGGGACGACGGAGTTGCGCGAGCCAATACGGCGGCAGGCGGATACCGGATCGTCTTCGCTGGAACCTCCGACATCATCTATGGCGACGGGCACAACTCGCTCTTTAAGAGCATTCTCAAGCCTAATGAGATAGATTGGGTTGACCAAACGGGGCTCGACGTTACAGGCTGCGTATGGTCTAAGCACCTCCTGTACACGGACTTGGCGACAGTCATCGACCCGGAGGCGAAAGCCATCGTGGAGAACCTGCCGACCCAGGACTTCGGAAACTACAACTTTGTCGCAGTGAACTCAAACGAGAATCGCATTTATTATCTGACAGCGGATAACTACGGCAATACTCGCATTCTCGCGTTCGACCAAACCACTTACGCTGAGAAGCGATTCATCGAGTCGGGCAACATCCCGGGCGCGCTCCACAAGCCGTTCGCTGTTGGAAACCATACGATCGCCTTCGAAAGCACCGATAACCAAGCAGTGGGCGTGGTCTTCGTCCACGACCTTCACTGATCCTTGCCCCGTGGACCTTGAGTGTTCCACGGGGCTTGCTTAGGTTTCTAACAGCATCTTTGTGAACGCTGACCGCCACGATACAATGGTGAATCGAGGGAGCACAGACTCCCAAACGGGCGATGAAGCAGGTTAGGATTCGATTTATCGTTGTTGCCTTAGCTGCGGTTTTCTCAGCCCTTGCATTTGCAAGCGGAGACCACGGAAAGAGCGGAGGTGGCGGAGGCGGTTCTTCCCACGGCAGCGGAGGTTCCTCACACAGTGGGGGAGGTTCCTCACACAGTGGGGGAGGGTCCCACGGAGGTGCGTCTTCCCACAGTGGAGGCTCCTCCAAGGGTGGATCATCTCACGGCAGCCAAAGCGGAAGCGGTCGGACGACCCACGTTTCGATCGGCAGCGGTCGGCCGTCCGGAGGCTCAAAGGGCCAGTCGAACCCGCCCAGCATGAGCGTGCATCCCATCTCCGGCTCTCATAACTCCGGATCGAAGTCGGGTGTCGGCAACATCTCCGCGCCATTCCCGTCAATCATCTTTGGACCCGGCGGCGGAAATCGGACGAGCCCCTCCGCGGGTTCCAATCCGGGCTCGATCAAGAAAGGTGGCGGCGGCTTTGGCGAGCCCACCGATGGCCGCCTCACGGATCATCCCGTGGTCATTACAGGCCTGCCTACCGGGAAGATCCCACCTCCTTTCCACGGTAAGCCGATCGAAGTACATCCCCTCCCCGGACGACGAAGCCACCATCACCATGGAGACTTCGTCGGAGGATGGCGCTTCGACTTCTGGTCCTACTGGGATCTCAGCGACGACTTCTTTTGCTGCAACTGCTACCAGTACGACCCTAGCGACGAACAGGATCCCCAGTTCTCGCCCTGGTACTTCTATCCCAATCTGCCGCCCTATTTGGAGAGAGTTAAGACCCTTCCACCCAGCGACGTCGACGCCGGCGACCTCCTACCGTCCGACGGACCCGTCGTGGCTCCAAATCCGACGGCCAAACTCGCGCTCGACGACCTCATCGCGATGTGGGTCAAGAACGACCGGATCGCGATCGGCCACCTCGTACCCAGCAAAGGCAGCATCGAAGTCTTGGTAGAGGGCAAGTCGCAGTACGATCTCAAGGCGAGCGATTTCTACGATCTGCTCCATGACGGCACCGTGAACACAAAGACCACCGACTACAAGGTCGTGGCGCTCAAGGCGGTCGATGACCACACGCTGCAAGTCCGAGCCCGTCACACGTTCCTCGACCCGTGGGACGTGGAACGAACGATCTATCACACCTATACGCTCAAGCTGGAAGGCGATCGGTACGTGATCAGGTCCTTCGGCTCCGGCAGCTATGCGGGCGATCAGCAAGGCTAATTGAGGGTGAGACCAAAGACGTCACAAAGGGGTCCGACAGCCTCCCTGTAAGTCGTTGCAGCTCGTGTCTTCGCCGTCCGCTGCTTGCACCCGCGCGTGTCAGAAAGGATCTCAACGTTAAGCCGCCGAAGGCTTTCATCGAAAGGAGGCTCGAAGTGCTTGTCGGCCAGAACTGTCCAAAAACACATCGCGACCCGCTTTCGGTTGGATCCTTTGAAGTAAGTTTCCGCCAAGGCGATCGGCCGTAAGACTTCAACGGCCCGCCGTGTTTCGCCCGAACCGAGGAGTGACAACGCTAGCCACCATTGGGGATCAACCAACTCTTTGGCGTCTTGAAGACCGACCGTCGGATGCTCGAAAAACCGGTCCCAGGTCCCGACGGCGTCGCCAAATCGACGATCTTCAATGTGGATTTCCCGATAGGCTTCCCGTGACCAACTCGGCATCCGAAACTGAAACCACCCACTTCCCGCCGACATAGCATCGCGCATAGAGCTCCCGAATCCCCTTTCGCCGATCCTCACTAATCGGATATCGCTGCGGAAAAGTGAGCCGATCCCACTCGGCAAAGACTTCTGGATCGGAATCTGTACTCTTCCTCGACATGTCTCAGCTTCGACGTGTTCTATTTCTCGTAGAGCACCTGAAACGTCACATTGCTCGGCGTCTTCGCGCCAAACAGCAGGGCGTTGTGCTGAGCGATCATGCGCGTACCCGTCAGGATTGGCCCCGCGGTGCCCAGGTTGCGTGCGTAGACCGGAAAGAGGGTCGATGTGATCACCAGTCCAATTCGGTGGCCTTTCTTGAACTCGTGCGCGAAGTCCCACGGAAGGATGTGTGCCTTGTACACCTTCCCAGGAGTGAGGGGCCGAATCTTGTCGACGCCGGATAGATAGCTCCCGCGAATCTTGCCCTCTTGATCGACAGCGAACATCCTTCCCTTCTCGTCGATATCGATAATCGAGGCGAAGAGATCGGTATCTCGAGCCGAGGTCTTGAAATAGAGGTCGACCGTCGCAGGGCCGGCGATGGCCGTGCTGTGAGTTAAGGGAGCCGACCGATAGACGAGAAACTTGCGGTTTGGATCGGAGGAGTTCTTTACTTCTCCCGTGAAACCGCCCTGATTCTCCGCCTCTTTCAGAACCTTTTTGATCTGAACGTCTTTCGCGGGGTCATACGTGTATCGATCTTGCGAGGCTCTTGATAGCCTGCTGGACAACGCTCCCGGGGATAGATAAAGCGTCCGAGCTTTCTCCACCTTGTCAGGCCAATCGCGCAGGCCCATCCATACGTTGGCTCCCGTTACGAACGCCAAGACGCGCGGCGTTTTTTCCAGACCAACCTCCTTGCCCTTGAGCCAAGTATCAAACCATCGAATGTAGAGCGAATCAAGATCGATGACTGCGCTGTCTCCGTAGTCGACCTTTCCGATCGAGCTCGAAGAGTTGAACGCGTGCGACCATGGACCTTCGATGAGCCACTGGTCATGTCGCCCCAAATGCCGTTCGGCGGCCCAGTTCAGCTTCGTACCGATTCCATCGCCGTCCCACCATCCGCTGATGTGAAGCGCAGGCACGTTTGCCTCTTTAATATGGTCCAGAAAGTCGAAGCCCTTCCAATCCTTGCTGGTTGTGCGGGCAAACCACTTTCGAAGGAATGGCACCGGCCTTCCCAGGACCTTCTCATCGACTTTGCCTAGCGGAAGCGTTACTAGCTTGTCGGCGTTCGCCATCGGGCCGCCGATCCCGAGCAGGTCCGCGTCCTTGTTCATCACGATCTTCGCCCACCAGACGTCGGCGTAAAGAAAAGGAACACCGAACTCGTACGGCAGGTTGTGCATCGCGTCTGGAGGCGAGACCTGGGGGACGATGCACTTCAGCGCCGGCGGATTCTTGACCGCGGCCGCCCACTGAACATAGCCGCCATAGCTTCCGCCGATCATGCCGACTTTGCCGTTCGACCACGGCTGGGAGGCGATCCACTGAATGGTGTCGTATCCATCGTCTCCCTCATGAACGAAAGGGTCCCATTCACCCCCGCTGTCCCCTCGTCCACGACAGTCCTGGATCACGTACACATAGCCGCGCTTCGCGTAGAAGTCGGCAGCGGTCGCCTCGAGACCTCGCCCGTAGGGTGTTCTTTCCAAGACCACGGGGTACTGCCCTTCCACGGTGGGCAGCGTGATGTCGGTCGCCAGCTCCACGCCGTCACGCATCTTCACGCGAACAGCGTCCAGGCTCTTGGTCTCGAAGGTCTCTTGGCTCAGCTCGGGATACTTGGCGAGCGCATCCGTAAACAGCTTGTCATACCCATCCAGAATGAACCTAAGCTTCTGCGACGGCACTTCGAGCGCCACCACATTGCCCTGAGAGTCCGCGTCGCACTCCATCAAGACTCCCCCCAAAGTGAGCTTGAAGGCGCTGAATACCGATCTGCCCAACGTGCGGCTCGGCGCGGTCTGAATCTTGATGGGCAGTTCGCTTCCCAAGTCCGGCAAGTAGGCTGAGACCGTGACCGACTTCTGCGTCGGATGAAGCTTCATCTGCCGCTTGGCTTCGTTTAGCGAAGACGTCCAAAGCGCTGGAATAAGGTTGGCGCCCAGCAAATCGACCTTGGCCTTGTAAGGAACGACCTTGTGCACAGTTCCAGCGTCAACGGTGACTTTGCCGTCCTTGAACAGGAGCGTCGTAGTCCCTCTTGGAGACTTGCTTACAGACTTGCAGTACACAAGGCTCTTGCCAGAGAACTTCGCCGACAGAGACTCATCGATTGAAATGTTGCCGATCTTCAGATGCGAATCCGCCGCAAGACCCGTGCTGGTGGAGCCTCGAAGAGTAGAGTCGCCAACCTTTCGCCCTCCGATCGTGATCGTATAGTGTCGATCCTCGGAGAAGGCCGCTAAAGAGAGTATGGCTAAGACGAAACAAGCGAGCATTCGCATAGCCTCAGGTTGTAGCACCAGCGATCCGGGCTACCGGGTATTTAGACCCTTGCCTAATTATCGAAATGCCTCCCAGTAGGCCCAAAAGCACAACAATGACCCCCTATCAGCGCAGAAGTGCGACCACCTCCAAACTACATCGGACAAGTCGGCCCTTTGGGAGTCCGTGGACGCGTCCCACGTCTTCAACCGCGCCGAAGGCGCACCCATCATGTAACCGAGAACGATTCGACAGTCCCTCATATCGCGAAGCGGTTCCATAAACCAGCCCAGGGTCGGGGAGCCCAAGCGACCCACCTGGGTCGCCTCTGCCACTCGGACCCAAGCCAAGAGCCCAGTCAAACGATATCTCCAGCGCCAACGGCGCGATTCATGAGCAGCCTCGGGTAGAGCATCGAAGCAGCGTAACCCCAGGGGGCGGACACGCTCGATCAACAAGAGGGCCAAAGGTCCGATCCAACGAGGCGTAGCAGAGCCCAAAACAAGGGCGCCAACCACAAATCCCCATACCGCAAAGCGGTTCCATAAACCAGCCCAGGGTCGGGGAGCCCAAGCGACTCGCCTGGGTCGCCTCTGCCACTCGGATCCAAGCCAGAAGCCCAGACAGACGATCTCACCAGCGCCAACAGCGCGATTCATAAGCAGCCTGGGGTGGAGCGGGCGAAGCAGCGTAACCCCAGGGGCGGACACGCTCGATCAACAAGAGGGCCAAAGGTCCGATCCAACGAGGCGTAGCAGAGCCCAAATCAAAGGCGACAACCACAAATCCCCATATACCGCAAAGCGGTTCCACAAACCAGCCCAGGATCGGGTAGCCCAAGCGACCCACCTGGGTCGCCCTGCCGATCACAATCTACTCGCATCCAAGCCAGGAACCCAGAGAAACGATCTCGAGCGCCAACGGCGCGATTCATGAGCAGCCTGGGATGGAGCAGCGAAGCAGCGTAACCCCAGGGACGGACACGCTCGATCAACAAGAGGCCAAAGGTCCGATCCAACGAGGCGTAGCAGAGCCCAAAAACAAGGGCGCCAACCACAAATCC
>DASZPA010000070.1:0-5466 GCA_035550555.1 Fimbriimonas sp. | reverse complement strand
CAGGGTGATCGCGGGCCACTTCTGTGCCGCAAGGATTGTTTGAAGAATGGTCGTCCGAGCTTCCGGGTTCTTCAACTCAACCTCATAACGCTGACAGAATTCCAGCCACCGCGTCGGGTCGTGACCGAACCATTTCCGCAGTTCCGTGCTGGGCGCGATGTCCTTCGCCCATGCGGACAAATGCAGATCAGCTTTCTTCCTGCCACGGGGCCACAGCCGGTCTACAAGCACTCGAAAACCATCCGCGGTCGCAGCCTTTTCGTAGGCCCTTTTCAGCAGGATTTTCATTCTCACATCCTCATTCTTTACAACCGCTGGGAGGGCGCGAGGCAATGAGCCCGGTGGATATTCCAGCGATCTCCACGGTGAAGGCGTTTGCAGCTTCAGTAGCCAGCGAATTCTTCCGCGCGGATATCGTCGTCGTCTACTCCCGCTATGTTTAGCATCTCGCGTAGGCCTTTTACCATCGCCGGCGGCCCAGCCACATAATAGATAGGCGACACGGCGTCCTTCAGATACTTGTCAAGCATCTCTTGATTAATCATGCGGGTTTCGCCGTGCCAGGATCGGTGCGACTTCTCCATTGCCGTCATGGTGGCGATACACTTGTAGTTTGGATTCGTTCGCTCCAACATTTGAAGCTCTTCGAGAAACGGGGCGTCCTCCGGCCGCCGGTTTGAATAGAAGAGGATAATACGATGCGGCAGCTTCTCCCTCGCTGCCCAGACCAACATACTTCGGAACGGCGTAATGCCGATGCCACCCGCGAGAAAAACGATACTTCGACTAGCATTGTGAGGCAGCGTTAAATCCATGGAACCGCTATGGCGTTGCTCGATGCAGGAGTAGACATCTCCGTCATCGCGCTCTGGCTCGGACACGAGAGCATCGAGACCACCAACGGCTATCTGCACACAAGCATTGCGCTAAAGGAAAAGGCCCTCGCCAAGGTCACACCATCGGGCTCTACGTTCAAGCGCTTCCAACCCAACGACAGCCTGCTCACGTTCCTCGCATCGCTCTGATTATGTGCAGTCGGAACGACGATCTCCCGCGTCCCGACTGCATTCTTCCGCTCCACTTCACATAATCCGGCGCCTCACACAGTATTACTTATGTTGAGCTCAACATAACCAATAGAAAGGGTTAAGGTGCGCCCCTCCTCCAAGTCCAAACTCGAAACACATCTCCGGGTCGCGCATGAGGTCGCCGTTCTGTTCGCCGTAGTGACAGACAGAGAGGGCGGGAAGCCCACACGGGCCGGATTCATCGGTCGCCTCGATCACCAGCGCCATATAAGGCGGGTTCTCGATCTTGAGGTTGAGGCCGTGGTGCCACCCCCCGGCCAGTTTGAGGATTGCGAGGATGGTCTTCATCACGCCACCTTCGCCAGTTCTGCATCGGGCATCGCCGCTTGCTCTTCGGTCGGTGGATGCAAGGCGGCAAGGATGACAGCGGCGGTCTGCTGTATCACTTCCAAGCTCTCGGCCAGAAGCGAAGCGTTGCCGTGGTACAGGTGGATGTAGTCAGCCGATGCGGTTCCTGCTTTCAGACCAACCGCCTTGCCGACTACAAACGCGACGGCCTCGGCCTCCGTCTCCTTCACAACCTTGGTAGTCGTGGTGCGGCGCTCGGCCTTGTGCAACATCTCGTGCGCGAGTTCATGGACAAGCGTGGAAAACTCCTCGGCTTCCGATTGGCCGGGGAGAATGGCAATCCTGCCCCCGTAGCTGACACCCAACGCGGGAGCAATGTTCTCGGTAAAAACAAGCTCGATGCACTGCTGGTCGATGAACGAGACAAGACGGTCGCGGTTCTCGCCCACGTCGCCGTGTACCTCGTGCATGGTGGGAAGCTCCGCCCCCTCGGTCTGCGAGACATCGAAGACGTAAGCATTACGGAATCCAACCAAAACGGGCTTGTTTTGATAGGCGGGGTCTTTCTCGGCTTCCTTCTCTGCCTTGCGGCGAATGCCGATGATGGGAGCAAGAATGCGAATACCCTTCTCTCCCTTCCTCACCTTGCGGCCAAGCTGGTTCCATGCGTACAGACCCGCAACGCGCGTTGCGTCCGGCCTCTGTCGTGCGATTTCGAGGACGTTGCCAAAGCTGTAATTGTGAAAGCGGCTCATGGCGTCGAGGTACGCCGTGAGCGCGTTGCTGTGACCTGCCTCCAACTGCGCGATAAGCTCCTTGACGTTGGCGGCGATGACTTCTTTGGCGGTCTGCCGTTGCTGCGGCTGTTTGGGGTTTGGGGTGGACTGGTTGACGCTGCTGGTGGTGGCGTTGGTGTTCATGGGTGCTTCCTCCTTGGCCTTGGCCGTTGCTCTTCATGCCATGCGTGGCATGTACCTACATGCCGAACGCCTCCTGGCGAAGGCGGGGGGTAGCAACTGCAAGGGGAGGGGGATCTCCCACCCTTGAAACGAAGCGCAGCGAAAGTGGAAAGGGCGTAGCGAAGCGGAGGGCTGCACAAGCGCAGCGCGGAAGCCTGGGGATACCCCTTGCGGGCGCGAGGGGCGGAGCTCCCCTTAGCGGCTTTTGCTGTTGTTTTTGCTTTTCAGGAAATCAGGGCCGGCGTTGCGGGCAGGAACAGGCCCGCTGAGGAGGGTGGCGGAGGACGCAACGCGCCCGCAGACAGGGAGGAAACTCCTCCCTCCGGCTCAGTCGGTTCAGCCCAGGTCACGCGCGGGTGTTGGTTCTGACGCTTTATTGTGCAGAAACGTACCCCTGTCGCCTACACTCTCAAAGAGAACTAACTGAGCGAATTCCGATGCCTGAAGCTCGTGTAGATAGACAACAATCGGGGATACCCGATGCAGCTCAAACCGAATTGGTACGCCGTGGGTTGGAGAACATTCGGCGACGCCTTCTCGACCTTACCAATCGAAACAAGCTGATTAGCTTCCGACACGGCACGTCTTCACTCAGAATCGTTGATGCTGATCTCGATGCTGTCTACCAAAGTCTTGTGGATGATAAGACGTTCTCCTTTGTCTATGTTCCCGAACCAACTAAGGAGCAACTTGCGGAAACTGGCGAAAAGCCGTCTGCCAGGGACTATGCTGAGCAGCTTGGGTGGTCTACAGGATTCGATCTCGCTAAGGCTGCGGGACAAACGGCGTGCCTTCCGGTCCTTCACTATCAAGAAGACTTTGAAACGATCATCCGTAAGATCGGAACAACTGCCCGGACGGCCATTGAAGAATCGGGTGCCAACTTACTGCACCTGGTATTTGGTTTCCTCGAATGGCGCGAGTCCGATGACTCGACGCAGATACGACAGGCACCCCTCCTGGTGGTTCCGGTTTCTCTCATTACGCCGAAGGCTAAGGAAGAAGACCGTTCCGTTCGCGTACAGTACACCGACGAGGATCTCACCACGAATCTTTCCCTCGTGGAGAAGATGAGACGTGATTTCGGAATCGAAATCCCTTATATCGAAGAAGACGAGACGCCAGAGCGATACTTTCAGCGCTTCGCTCCCATACTGGAGCAAAAGCGTGACTGGCGCATCTGCCGGCAGGTTTCACTTGCGCTCCTGAGCTTCGGCAAACTCTTGATGTATCTGGACCTGGATGCAGAACGGTGGCCTGCTGACGTTTCCTTAGTCGAGCATCCACGGCTACTTGATATGTTTTCCGGGAGCGCCGCGGAAGGTCTCACCTTCGCAACCGAATTCGATATTGACGAAGAGGCGGCCACCACGGGCGGCGTGCCACCTCTTATTTGTGACGCCGACAGTTCCCAACACAGTGCGTTGATCGACGCTGCACGCGGCAAGAATCTTGTTATCGAAGGTCCGCCGGGCACTGGCAAATCTCAAACCATCACAAATCTCATTGCGGCGTCGATTGCCAGTGGCAAGCGGGTCTTATTTGTCGCTGAGAAAATGGCGGCGCTCGAAGTCGTAAAGCGACGTTTGGACAATAGCGGCCTCGGAGACTTCTGCCTCGAACTACACAGCCACAAGACGAGCAAAGTTGGGCTGCTGAAATCGCTCGAAGGCCGTATCCAGGCATCACCCGGCTTTTCCTCCCCTACCACGCTTGCTCACAAACAAGGCTTGCTGAACTACAAACGGGACGAGCTAACCAAATATGTTTCGCTGCTGAACGCGCCGTATGGAGCGATTGGAAGAACTCCGTTCGAGTTGATCTGGCAGCGCGACGCGCTGAGGGAAGCAGTTGTCGTGTCTTTGCACGAGATCACCAGCATTACTTTTCCCGAGGCGCATACATGGGACTATCGAGCTCTGCATGAGCGCAAAGACATGGTATCGACGTATGAGGCCCATCTTCGTAGGATGTCCGAAGCAGGCGGTCCAGTGGAGAAGAAAGAAAACCCCTGGGGTTGGCTTCCGGATGTCGAACTGAGTCTCTCTGACCAGGATCGGTTGCTGTCCGCCCTGCCAGCATTGGGAACTCTATGTGAACAACGGCTTGCGCTCATCGACGCATTGGCCCGAACTTTCTCTCGGGCAGCGGTCGATGTCACCGATTGGTTGGCGGCCGTCGATCAATGGTTCAGCGTGAAAGCTGAACCTGTTAAATTGCATGTCGATGTGGGCGATTGGCTAACGAATGCCGATCGATGGCCCACCGACATTCCAGACGGTGAGAGCGATTGTCACTATGATCTCCTGAGCGTTCTATCCGAGCCGAAACCATGCTCCGCTGTTGAGCACTTTTTAGTTGTCCTCGGTGATTTCAATAAGCGCCTTTTAGTGATTCCTGGCGGCGACTCCTTGCTGGACAGCAGCATCCCGTCCCAAGTTCTGAAGGATGACGAGAATGTTCGCAATCTTGGATTGGCGGACTACTCCGTTGATAGTCTCCAAGCGTTAGCGAAAGCCTTTTCTGATTGCGAAAGGCATATTGCGCGCGCGAAGAGCGCAACCACCGAACTGAGTCAAGGTTTGGGAGTGCGTGCATCCTTCACGTTAAGGTGCCTTACCGACCTCATAGCTGCTCGCCAGTTACTTACGAAGGCCCCCCTTCACCTCGCCCATCTACGGAGTCCAGATTTTGCCAAGGATGGTCTCGCTCATCTCCTCCAGGCAGGACAGAAAGAGTGTGCCACCCTCCTAGCCGAGAAGCAGAGTCTTTCGGATCATTTTGTCGTTGACAGCCAAACCCCTGCCGCAGAATTAAATGAGGCGGCGGCCATTCTTGACAACACGCCCTGGTATAGCAGGCTTGGCAAAGCGTATCGCCGTTCGTCCGTGGTCTATAGATCCCACTGCCACACGCCTGACAAGCGAACACGAGGCCAAAGGGCTGCCTGCCTGCGCTTGCTCGCTCATAGCCGTATAAAAATCGACGCCTTCTCCAATAGAGCTGAGTATCAAACCCAGCTAGGCGAACATTTCTCTGGCGTGGCTACGGCCTGGGACGATCTGATTGTGGTCACACAATGGCATGAAGAGGTCTTCGTCCGGTTGCCGGAACACCAGCCCTTCGCTTCC
>DASZPA010000069.1:0-4666 GCA_035550555.1 Fimbriimonas sp. | reverse complement strand
CTTGGTCAGCCCCATCTTCAAACCATGTTCCAAGATTTCGGAAACCGCGAAGTCTGTTTTTCCCGGGTTGAGCTTGTGAAGATCCGCTAAGGTCAGGAACACCTCATCGGCAACCTTGATTTCTGCTGCTATACTCACATTGTCGAGTATATCGGAGAATACCTACGTTTTCGATGTATATAAATTGGTTTCTGGCCTAGAGGTTCTTCTTCGAAGAACGACGACACATCCGACTTCAACTGAAACAGCTCCTTCGCGTGGACGTGCATCATGTGCCCCGACTCGTAGTAGCCGTTCTCAACGTTCCCGTGGAGCGACGCATCCAGCGACATGTGGTTGAGGGTGTATCGGGTTGCGTAGTAGGGGGTGGCTAGGTCGTAGTAGCCGTTGGCGATGAAGATTCGCATGAAGTTGTTTTTGCTGAGCGTCTTTCGGAGCGCTTCGCTGGTGTCGGGGTAGCCGGCGCCGGCGTCGCCTCAGGTCCAGGTTCGCCAGACGGGCGCCCCGGGAGGCGGGCGTGGTGTCGGCGCTCATAGCGACTGCGGGGGTCCTGCCGATGGACTCCGAGATCGAATCGCGTCGACCTTGAGATTCGGGGCTGAGCGCAACAAAAGGCGGCGGGCTACGAAGACCTTCTCAGCCTGACTTTGTACATGCCGGTACCCGAGACGATCATCAGGGGGAGAAACACGCCCTTGAGAAGCACGTTGGTGGCCTCAAATCGGACGGTCTCCCCCGGCTTCAGATCGAAGTCGGCCGACTGGGTGAACAGGCGGTTGGTGATCTTGAGCTGGTGCTTTCCAGGCTGCAACGGGAGCTCGAGGCGATCGCCGTATTCGACGTTGCCTTCCGAGAAGTCGTCGACCTTCACATAAAGGTCGCGGATCTTGATGTCGTCGTCGGAGGTCCTCTCCACGACCAGCATCCCGTTGCCTTCCGATTCCATGGATTACTCTACGAGGCTTCTCGATTCTTAGAAAACGAACTGGTCGAGGAACGGGTTTCGAAATTTGCCCTTTGGGTCGTAAGACTGGAGCAGGGCGTGAAAGTCGCTGAGTCGTTCGTAAAGCGGCTGGGGAGACATCGTGAAGAGCTTTGACCAGTGAGGACGCGCCCGAAAAGGACGGAGAGCCTCCTGAAGGTCGGGCAAAAGGGCGCTGACGCCCGCCCAATCCTTTTCCCAAGTGAAATGGATCCCGATGCTATCCCGCCGATAGGAGGGGCTCATCCAGAAATCATCGGCGGCAATGGCGCGAATTTCGGATATCTGCAAGACCGGCGTGATCCGTGAGCTGAGCTTCTGAACTTCTCGCAACGCGTCCAACGCCTGCGCGCGCGGAACGTAGAACTCCGACTGCAGCTCCTCGCCGCTGCTGGGCGTGAAGGCCATTCGAAAGTGCGGAAGCCGCTCATACCAAGGGCCGGGAACGCCCATCTGCTTGGTGCAGTTCACCGGACTCAAGTCGCCGATTGGATGGCGGTCAACCTGCGCCAGCGTCGCGCCGAACAACGCCGGAGGAATGTCGCCCATGTCTCGCTGCTTCACCCACACCTGGTTGATCGAATCGGTCTTCCAGTCGGTGAAAAGGCTTACGCTGTAGCCTGCGTCTTCCACCTCGTCGAAGTGCTGCTCCAAGTCTGAAAAAGGCAGTCGTTCGTAGAGTTGCTGCCGCATGGTAAAGGCTGGCTGAACGTCCAAAGTGACGCGGGTCACGACACCCAGTCCCCCCAGCCCCACGACCGCGCCCAAAAATCGATCGCCGTCGACGTTTCGCGAAAGGGTCACGAGATCGCCTTCCGCGGTCACGATCTCCATCGCCCTCACGGCGGCCGAGAGGCTCTTGTTCTTCTCCCCGGAGCCGTGCGTCGAGGTCGCGCATGCGCCCACCACCGAAATGTGCGGCAGCGAGGCCAGGTTGTGAAGCGCGAAGCCTTGCCGATCCAGGATCGGAGCCAACTGGCCGTACGAGACGCCCGCCTCAATGGCGACAGTCGACTGTTCGCGATCCACCGGCTCGATCGCTGTGAGATGCTCGACTGAGATCAGGTCGAAGGGTGTGTCCGCGATGAGGCTGAACGAGTGGCGGGTCCCAAGCGCACGCGCCTTTTCGGCCTTGGACACAACCTGCCGGACTTCGTCCACGCTGGTGGGCCGGTGAACCCTCTTCGCAGAAAACTCGAAATTGCCAGCCCAGTTCTTCATCGCTTATCCGCCAAAAGGCTGGCGAAGTTTACTGTGCCGGGCTCCACCCCAACTTGAGCCCCGGCAGGTACAGTTTGGCCCGTGCCAGGTTCACAGTGGGATACGACTACGGCCTCGAAATGGGGCAGCGAGCAAGGATGGATGACCGGTTGCAACTTCATTCCGAGCACCGCCATCAACCAGATCGAGATGTGGCAAGGGCAAAGCTGGGACCCGGAGACGATCGAGCGAGAACTCGGCTTCGCCTCCTCGCTCGGAATGACGACGGTCCGTGTTTATCTCCACGACCTCGTCTTTGAAGCCGAGCGCACCGCCTTCCTCGACCGAATCGACGAGTTTCTAACCCTCGCGAGCCGGCGTGGAATCAAGCCTCTCTTTGTATTCTTCGACGACTGCTGGAACGCGGAGGCAGATCTCGGGCCGCAGCCTGCTCCCCGTCCTTCGGTCCATAACAGCGGTTGGGTGAAGAGCCCGTCTCTCAGCCAACGCAACTGGCCGGAAGACTTTCGGCGCCTGGAAGAGTATGTCAAGGCGGTGCTCGAGCGGTTTGGAGAAGACGACCGGGTCTGGATGTGGGACCTGTATAACGAGCCTGGCAACGAATCCCTGGGCGAGAAGACCCGCCCGCTCCTCATGAGGGTGTTCGAGTGGGCCTGGGAGGTCCGCCCTCGACAGCCGCTGACGGCCGGTGATTGGTCTAGAGATCTTCCCCTTCGCGATTTTCTTCTGGAGAACTCCGACGTGATCTCGTTCCACAACTATGAACCCGTCGAGAAGCTGGAGGCGCACATCGAGGAGCTCAAGCCACTCGGCCGTCCACTGGTGTGCACCGAATGGCTGGCCCGGACGAACGATAGCCAACCGGTCACTCACCTGCCTGTGTTCAGGGAGCATGGAGTTCACTGCATCAATTGGGGTCTGGTCCGCGGAAAGACCAACACCGTCTGGAAGTGGGGCGCCCCCGAAGGCGCCCCCGAGCCCAACCCCTGGTTTCACGACCTCTTCTGGCAAGACGGAAGCCCGTATCGGGAAGAAGAGGCTGAGACGTTCAGAGCGTTGCGGGGAGGGGAGTGAGGTTCAAGTTTTTCAAGGGTCAGGTTTTCAAGGGTCAAGTTTTCAAGGTCTTAAGTTGTTAGTGCGAAGGCTGTAAGCAGGTTGTTCGATTCGACGTTCGTGAGTTTGGAAGGCGTTAAGAGTCGTAGCTACTCGCTTTCTTAAACGTTAGCGGATTGTCTATCCAGTGAACTCAGCAAGTTAACAAAACTCGAGAACTTGAGAACCTGCAAACTTGCCAATATAGGAACTTGAGACTTGACCCTGCAGCTTCCCTCACCCTTTTCTTCGTCTCATAAACTTCAAAGCCGTATCCACCTCTGAGAACCGGCATACCTTGGTGTCTGTGAAGTTGCCGGCGTTGCCGGCGAACATGACTTGGGCTTGGGTGATTGTTTTTACGCCCCGTGGATAGACGATCCAGAGAAAGCCTTTCTCTCCCAGGCTTTGCTTGATGGTGGGCAAGGAGCGAAGTTCCGTAGGGTCCTCGGCGTGGAAAAGGATCACGTCGTAGCCGACGCCGCTCTCCAAGTGCGGATCGTGAGGATGGTCCTCCATGAAAGACCGGTCGGTGAATCCAAGCACCGCGACACGGAGTCCGGGTTTGATGCCGAGCTTGGATAGTAAGGGCTTGTCGCTGATCTCCACGGTTCAGGTGTCAGAATCAAGGTTCGGTTGCGATGTATGTTCCCAACTATATCCCGGAGCCGTTGGAGGTTCCCGGCAACGTTACGCTCGATCCCTACCCGACGCGCGTTCGATTCATTCGAACGGTCACCTACCTGCATCTGGGCAGCTTGGCCGTCGTGGGAGCCTTGGCCTCGGTGCCGCTGCCCCAGGTGAGAATCGGCATCTCCCTGGCCATTCTGTCCGTGCTGCTCATCCTCATGGACGTCCTACGAATCTGTCTGCGTGGGAAGCCGTTGGAGGCAAAGATCTCAGGCGCCCTGTTGCCGGTCGTTCTCCTGGTGGTGGCCTTCGCCGTCATCGAGCTGCAGAAGCACTTCCCTGTCTGGGCCTTCGCGGCCGGGCCTGCGGCATGCGGCGTCTACACGTTGGTCTGTGGACGCGACTACAGCTTCGTGGGCTGTTTCTTCCTTTCGTGGATCACCAGCTCGGTGATCATCGCAGCCTTGGCAGCCTATTTTCAACTCACACCAGGACAGGCGGCCTTCGGTCTCAGCGTCAATTTCGCCTACCTGAGCTATTACGTCTATGATCTCGCGGCGCTGTTGGCGCGACGGCGTCGAGACGAGGCGCTCGCGGCCGTGGTGGACCTGTATCGGGACGTTTTCAACATTTTCGGGTATCTGTTGCGCGTGATTGGACACTGGAAGAAGCACCGTATCTGGGTCTCGCCTCGGTAAATGGCAAGCCAGGGGTACTCAAAACCGCTTTGAGTACCGAAAA
>DASZPA010000068.1:0-25169 GCA_035550555.1 Fimbriimonas sp. | reverse complement strand
CCGTCCATTGAGTATTCGTACTCGCCGTCGACGAAGATGCCGACCTTGTCGGAAGAGATGAGCTCGTCGACCGCGTGCCCGTCTTGCTTGAGGAACGAGTTGTTCAGCTCGTCCACGGCGTAAGCCAGAGGCACGTCTCCGTATCGATTGCGGGGGGTCACGATGACTCCCAAGTTCCAGTCCATATCGCCGTCCTGGTCCACCTGGACGCTGTCCGACGCCACGTAGGGCGGCAGAGTCGGATAGTAGTACCAAGGCGAGACGAAGCAATCGGCATCCGACGGGTTCTCCACATAGGTGGTGCAGATCAGGTTGATCGTGACGCCCGGCGGGCAGTAGTAGCCGTCTCTCCAGTGGTCACCCCACCGAGGATTCTTGTGCTTGATGCGGAGCTCTTTGCCCTGCCGTTCGTGGTAGTAGCCCAGCTTGCCGACAGTTCCCTGCCGGGGCGGGTCCACATGGATCTGGCCGGGACCGGAAGCGATGGGAAACGTGGGCTCGGAATGAGTCGGCGTGTGACCCTCATATCCTCCCGTGGATCTCCTCGGGTCGACATGCATCGTGGGCGGCATATTGATCCCATGTGTCGCCGTATGGCCTTGAGTGCCTTGCCGGGGCTGGGAAGGCCTGGACGGCTGGATTGGCCTGCTTTGCCGTGATCGGCTGCCGCCAAAAACGGACTGGACCGTTAGCGGCCGGCGAGAAGTCGATCTGGAGCTGGTTTGTCGAGAAGAGCCCCGGGATGAGTGCGACCCACTGGAATGAGAACCGCTCGAGTGCGATCCCCCGCTCTTGCTCCGGCCCTGGTCCGCGAAAGCAGAACTGGTTAACCCCACCACCACCGCGATCGCAATTGCCATTGACTTCAGTTTCATTGTTGATATCTCCTTAATCGGTAAGCGCAAGAACGCAGGGTTCACTTAATTGTTTAGGCTGGTAGGACCATCTCGCGGGCCGCTTATACCATCTTAAGTAAATTAAGTGGCTTTTAAGGTTTGTGCGCCGAACAAGCGCCTATTTGGTGTCCGAATCGTCGTTCACACTGCTCTCGAACAGCTTTCTCAGCCGTTCTCGCTCCGCACGATCTTGCTCGCGCTTACGAACTTCGTCAAAGAACGACTGTTCCTTCTGTATTTGAGCTTTGGAGACCTTGGGCTTCATCGCCGACGGCGCATAAGGGATGCCTGGAAGCTTGTTGCGTGCGAACGCGTACGCCAGGAACATTGGCAGGCAGGCAAACAGACCGATGTATTTCGGACCTGCCGCCCCAACAAACCCGCTGCATTCGACCAGCTCCATCAACGCAGCCAAAGGCACCATCATGATTCCGTTTACTTCAACCAGGCCGAAGACTGCCACACGCGCCGTTTGATTGCGGGCGGCCCAAACGACCATCAAGCTGCAGAACGGGACGAGCGGACCCGCGCCGACCAAAGGCGAGCTCACAAGCGACGCACCCAGGCATAGGCAGATGCCGACAAGCACGCTTGAAGCCACCCAAAGAAGGGCGAACTTGACCGCCCCCAAGTCGCGCTCGAGCGAGGAGGAAATCCAGTAGATCCACGAAAGAATGAAGATGAACCACAGGAGGCCGATGGCGCTGTCAAGGTTCAAGTAGAAGAACGGATAGGTTAGAAAGCTCCATGGCCACCTGAACGAGCCATTCGTGAGCAAGACGTCGAGCACCCACAACCCGTGGAACATAAAAGCGCAAGCCGTGCCCAGCACCACGAGCGCGATGATGCCGATGGTGACGGGCTGGTTCTTGCTGCTGGGGCTGGATCGAAGGGTGTCGATAAAGCGCATCGCGGTCTCATTATGGACATTGGCCGAAGCCGTCCATCAATCGAGACCTACCCGCCGCATGGGCCGCGAAAACAGTACGATTCGTGCATGCCGTCCCAAGACACGATCCGGTGCCAGGATCTCGTTTGCGGATATCACGGCAGGACGGTCCTCGATCACGTCTCGCTCTCAGCCGTGAAAGGCGAATCGATCGCGCTCCTTGGGGCGAACGGCAGCGGCAAATCCACTTTGATCAAGTCTCTGTGCGGCGTACTCAAGCCGGATCACGGATCGGTGGAGATCGATGGTATTTCCGTGGCTTCCGGCAGCCCGTCTGAGATCGCTCTGAGGGTGGCCGTGGTCCCGCAGGATGAGCCGACACCCTTTCCGTTTCTCGTTCGGGAGGTAGTCACGATGGGACGGCTTCCCTACGGGAGCGGGATCTTCGACACCGCGGACGACGTGGCCGCTGCGGACGAAGCCATGCGGGTCGCCGAGTGCGTGGAGCTGGCGGACCGCCCGCTTAACGAACTGAGCGGCGGAGAAAAGCAGCGCGTGCTGCTTGCAAGAGCCATCGCGCAGGACACACCGGTAGTGCTCATGGACGAGCCGACGGCCCATCTCGATCCTGCGCACCAAGTGGCCGTTGCGGCCTTGGTGAAGGGTCTCACCGCGAAAGGCAAGACGGTTCTGTCGGCGGTCCACGACCTCAACCTGGCTTCCCTGATCGCGGTCCGGGCCGTGGTGCTGGGCAACGGACAGGTTGCCAAGGACGGCCCGGTGGAGGACGTGCTCTTCAGCGACGAGCTCGAACAGTGTTACGGGACCCGGTTCGAACGCATCCGTACGTCCACGGGCCGCCTATTGATCGCCCCGTTGGGCTAGCCGTTACTTCTTTGAGCCGTCGTTCGTTTCGGAGGAATACCACTGGGTGGCGGTCCCGCTATCGTTCGGGGTGGGCTTGATGGCGCCGGGCTTCGGGAGGAAGGCGGTCGACCGGCCTTGATTCATCTTCTTGGCCATCTCAGGAGGCATCATGCCCGCACCGTCCGCACCCGGGCCGGCCTTTCCGGGACCGCTCGGCGTCGCAGCCGGCTGTCCAGCCATCTCCTTCTTGATGTCGGAGGCCGTCTGGGTGTTGCTCGTCGGGGCTCGCGGGTCGCCGACTTTGGGCGTGTCGTCTTGATCGTGCAGGGCGGCCTTCTCGTTGACACCGTTGCGATAGTTGAACGCAAATGTCACGGTCGCGAAAAGGATAAGAATAGTGGCGAGTAAGATCGGCGGTTTTCGTTTACGCATGGATCGGATGCTCCGATAAGAGAAATTGCTGAATGATTGTGGTCCAATTCTGCCTAATTGCAGCTTTCATGCCAGGAGAATCCCTTTGAATTTTCCGACTGTCGCCCTCGACGCCCGTCTGATAGGAGGAACGTCGACCGGCGACAGCACGTATTGGACGGGCCTTCTTTACGGGATGGCTCGAATACAGCCCGAGTCGAAGATCCTGCTCTTTTCAAACGCACAGCCTCCGCCAAACATTCCCGAGAGCCCGAGTTTTCAGTGGATTCACTTGCCTAGCAAGAACGCGCGCTGGTGGAGCATGGTGCGGTTTCCCCTTGCGGCTCGGCGCGCGGGAGCCGTCGCGATCCACACGCAGTACTCCCTCTCACCCCTCGTCGGGCGGGCCGGCTTTACCACGATTCACGACGTGTCGTTCTTCATCGGCCCGGAATGGTTCAAGCCGAAAGACCGCTTCGTGCTTCAGCGGACGGTTCCTGCGGCCGTCAGGCGAGCCAAGGGCGTCTTCTGCGTTTCTGAGACCGGAAGGAGAGAGCTTGAAGGGTTTGTGCCTGCCGCAAAAGGAAAAACGCACGTCACCTTCAACGCGTGCCCACCCTGGATTCAAAGAGTGGAACGCAGCGCGGCCAAAGAGTCGGTTCGGAAGCATCTGGGCTTGGAGCTTCCCTATCTGCTGACCGTGGGAACGCGTTGGCCGCGAAAGAACATGGAGCTTGCCGTCAAGGCGGCGGAACGGCTGGACGCGCGGTTCCCCCATCGGCTGGCGATTACCGGCAAGGCCGGTTGGGGAGATCAGGCCGTGGGAAGCCGAGCTCTGTCGACGGGCTACGTTTCCAACGAGCTGTTGAGCGCGCTCTACTCCGCCGCCGACCTCTACCTGGCGCCAAGCAGGCACGAGGGGTTTGGCGTTCCGGTGCTCGAGGCTTTTCGGTGCGCCTGTCCGGTCCTTAGTTCCTCCGGCGGCGCGCTGCCGGAGGTCGTGGACGGGGCGGGAGTCGTGGAACGCTCATGGCAGCCGGAACAGTGGGCACAAACTATCGAAGGCCTGCTGGAGGATTCGAGTAAGCTCGAATCTCTCCGGCGCGATGGGCTGAAGCGGGAAGAGGAATTTACCTGGGAGGAGACCGCTCGACGTACGCTGGGCGCATACTTCGGAGCAACTTCTTGATCGACGCCGACTTCTTGGAAATCCTTCGGTGCCCGCTGCATCCCGAAGGACCACCCCTCCTGCAAAAAGGGCCCTTCTTGATCTGCCAAGTGGATGGCAAGGGATACCGCGTCGTGGAAGGCATTCCGCACATGCTGCCGGAGGATGCGATTCTCGAAGCGGAGGTCGAAAAGGAGCTGGCGACTCTCGGAGAAACAAAGAATGGCTGAAGCCGCGCTCAAAGTTTTGGTGCTGCACGGACCCAACCTGAACCTGACGGGGTTCCGGGAACCGGACGTGTATGGAAAGAGGCCGCTCGAGGAGATCGACGAGATCATCCTGACCGCGGCGCGTGAATCGAACGTGGAGGTACGTATCCTCCAGTCCAACTCGGAAGGCACGCTGATCGACACTATTCAGGAGTGCCGCCGATGGGCGGACGGCATCGTGATCAATCCGGGCGGCCTGACCCACTATTCGATCTCTCTGAGGGATGCCTTGGTCAGCGTGCGGCTTCCCGTCGTCGAGGTCCATTTGAGCAATGTGCATGCAAGAGAGGAGTTTCGGCGTCACTCGGTGATCGCGCCGGTCACCGTCGGTCAAATCGTCGGGTTTGGCGCGGAGGGGTACGTGATGGCGATTCGCGCCTTGATACAGATGAAGAAGGAAGTGATTTAGATGGATGCACTTGGCAAGCTGCGGGCGGCGATGGGCGAACATGGGATCGCCGCACTGCTCGTCAGCGACATTTCGAACGTCACCTGGCTGACCGGCTTTACGGGCACCTATGGCAGAGTCCTCGTGACGGAGGACAAGGGTCTGTTCATTACGGACAGCCGCTACACCGTTCAAGCGGCGGAGCAGGTCACCTCTATGCCGACCGTCTCCTTCGCATCGCCGGTCGATGGCGACAGCTTCCTGGCGATTCACGTTGGCGCCTTTGGCATTTCGAAGCTCGCCTTTGAGGGTGCTTCCGTCACGTATGCCGCCTATGAGAAGCTTTCGGAAAAGCTGGAGGGTGTGGAGCTGGTGTCGGCGCCGGACCTCATCTCAAGGCTGCGAATGGTCAAGGGCGGTGACGAGATCGAGAAAATCCGCGAGGCATGCCTCTTCGCGGACGCCATCTTCGAGTTCCTGCTGCCCCTGATCCAACCCGGCCGCACGGAGTACGACGTCCAGCTCGATTTGGAGTTCTTCATCCGCCGGCACCGCCACTCCTTGGCCTTCCCTCCCATCGTTGTGAGCGGAGAGCGCAGCGCCCGACCCCACGGCAAGGCGAGCGATAAGCCGCTCGAGTCGGGCGACTTTCTTACGATGGATTTCGGGGCCAACATCGACGGCTACAACTCAGACCTGACCCGGACCGTTGTAGTCGGCGACGCAACGCCGCGGCACCGGGAGATTTACGAGCAGGTTTTGAAGGCGGAGATGGCGGCGCTCGATGCAATCCGGCCCGGCGTGCTTGCCAAAGACGTGGATGCGCTCGCCCGAAAGGTTCTCGACGAGAAAGGCCTGGCGCAATACTTCGGCCACGGCCTGGGTCACGGCTTGGGGAGGATCGTCCACGACACCGGCCGCATGAACGCGAGCAGCGAAGACGTCTTTGCACCCGGCCAAGTCTGGACCGTGGAGCCTGGAGTCTATATCGAGGGGTTCGGCGGCGTGCGGATCGAGGACGACGTGGTGGTAACCGACGACGGCATTGAGATTCTTACGCACGCACCCAAGCAGCTTCTCGAGCTGCCTCGAAGATGAGCGAGCTTGTCGGCCTCGATCACGTCTCCTTGAGCTTGGAGGGGCCGACGCTCTCGATGGGGGTCCAGTCAGGCTCGCTGGTGGGCATTTTTGGGCCGGCCGCAGCAGGTAAGTCTGCGCTTTTGCGCGTTATCACCGGGCGAGAGAAACCGGTAGAAGGAAAAGTCGAGGTCCGGTGCGACCATCATCTTGCCGAAGGGTTCACCCTGGGACGGCGTGTCCATCCTCTGTCGCTCGCGCGTCGAGGAAGAGGTCCCCACTCCGCCTCGGTGGCCACCGAGGCCTTGCTGGCCGCCAGGCTTTGGGAGGTCAAGAACGAGGCGCTCAGCCAGCTCTCTCCCTCTCAAGTCGCCGCCTGCGAGCTGCTCGAGGTCTTTACCAGCGACGCTCCGCTGCTGGCCCTGGACGGCCAACTGGACCGTCTCGATCCCTGGACACTCAGCAGCGTTCTGGCATACGTTCGGCGATTGAAATCTCGCGGCGCCGCGCTGGTCGTTGCCACCAACCGGGCGGATCTGGCGCACATTTTCGACGCGCTCATCGTTCTCGACGATAACGAGCTTCGGTTCGCCGGCAGCCCGGAAGACCTGATGCGGAACGCGAAGAGCCACGAGCTGGTGGTGACCGCCAAAGATCAGCCTGGCGTGCTGGCGTTGGTCGCACCGTTCTCCGTCTCGGTGAGCGAGCAGGCCGACGGCATCCATCTGGTAGCCGACGAGGGTCAAGAGGTGGCCGCACGGCTTTTGGCCGAAGGATATGGGAACGTCAAATTCGTGATCCACCGACCTCCCTCCTTGGAAGACGCGCTTCTCTCGTTGCTCAGATAGTCGCCTAGACGCGGTACAGTCTTTTCGCGCACTTGAGCCTCAGCTTTTGGGGACACTTTGGGAGTGTCTCGGGCAATCTCGCACGACGCGCAAGGCGAGAAGGTGGACGCTCTGTCAAGCTCAGCGCGGGCATAGATCATCTTGGCCTCGCACACATCTGGCAACGCGGGTTTCTTCCGGCGCCGAAGGTGCGATTCAGATTCCACTGATGAAGAGACCTGGGCAAGGATAACCAATCGGGACGCTCCGGGATTTGACTCAGCGGCTGTGGCTCGAGGCGCAAAGGGCAGAGGAAGCTAGAACCTCGCAGGGCCGGCTTACTGAATGTCTTTCTCAAGCATCAGGTCGGGCCGGGTGAAGGTCTCGTCGGTCTCGCCATCGTTGTCGGCGAAGTCGTCGCCGACGCTGTAGAGCCGATAGTCCTTGCCGTCCGTTCGGTAGAGGAACTGCTGGCCGGAGTATGGGTCGATGGTGAGATCATGCGAGAACCCCGAGAGGTCCTTCGGTGTTTGGCCATCGACTTTCAGAGAGCGAAGGATCTCCGCTTCCAGGACCAGCAGCTTGGTTCGAGCACAGGTTGCGTCGCTCATATGGAGGATCGGATCGCCAAGGCCGAAGTAGCGCTGCGAGAGCCGCTTCCAGGGCCTCTCACCCCTTGGAGCCTTCGGGGGAGCTTCCCGCAGCACCGCCGGCTGCTCCGCGTTTTGGACGACGCGGTTCGCCTCGGCCCTCGCCTCGGCCGCGAAGCCCTCGAAGAATTGCGACCTCTTGAGATCGGACTGACTATGCAGGTCCTTCAGGTAGGCGACGATGTCCTTCGACTCGGCTCCGAGCTGACTCTGGAGCTTCGTATAGTCCTGGTTGCGATAGGCGTCCTGCACGTCCTGGACGGTCTGCATCATGTCTCGGCTGGCGTTTGCCAGACAGTTCGAGAGCGGCGGACGACCCAGAAGAACCGTCTTCATCGCCGTAGCCAAGGTCGCGAGCTGAGGGCCGCTCATCTTTTCCATGGCCGGCGTCAAGGCTCGGCGCGCCGAGTCCACGGTGACAAAGCCGAGAGAAGCGTCTCGCGGGGTGCCGCTCGTAAGATCGAACCCGAACTTCGACGCCAGGACCGCGTACTGGGTCGCTCCGGTGTAATCCTCATGGGCGACGGCATCCTGGACGTCCCACACCAGAACGCGTCCGATCATTCTCCACTCGGAGCGGTACCGCAAGGCGGACGTGGAATCTGCGGGGGCGCTGGGGATTCTTCCGGGCTGGTTCAAAGCGGGCCGCAACAGATGAATCGCGTCCTTGGCCTTCTCCTTCAACAGCGTGCGCTCGCCCGGCGTGAACGAGGTCTTGTTCAGAAGCTGAGGACCCTCCGCGCCCAGGGCGCTATCCAGCGCGGAAGCCGCCTGAATGTAGGCGTTCTCTGGGACATTGCCCGGCTCCGGCGGCTCGGCATAGGCAGCCGCATAGGTGGGGAACGGTAAAGGATCGTGCTGCCCACATCCTGTCAAAAGACTCGAAGCCGAAAGAGCCGCCAAAAAGGAAACAGCCAAAGGGAACTTCGAGATATTACGCGCCTCTAAACGCCAGCCATCCATGGCGTTTGCTAGGCTACCGCAAGGTTTAATGTAACGGAATGGATTCTCGCCGATGAATCCAACTCTTCGGTTAAAAAAGCATGAAATGCGTTATCTTGGCAGCCGGTAAGGGGAGCCGACTGTATCCAGTTACCTACGTTGTCCCCAAACCGCTTCTTCCCCTCGCCAACCGACCAACCCTGGAATATGCGTTCGACCGAATCCGAGAGGTGGGCATCTCAGAGACGTGTCTCGTGGTGGGCGAGAACGAAGCGCAGATGAAAGAGGCACTCGGCGATGGGTCCCGCTATGGACTGAAGCTGAGCTACGTGCGGCAAAGCGAGCCCAAAGGTCTGGCCCACGCCGTGAGCTTCGCCAAAGATTTCGTCGACGGAGATTCCTTTCTGCTCTATCTTGGCGACGCGATCTACAGCGAAGGGTTCGGCAAGTTTCGTCAGCGGTTCGAAGAGAGCGGCTGCGCCAATCTCAACGTCGTGCAGCCCGTGGAGGACCCGCGCCGGTACGGGGTCGCCAATACCGAAGGGGAGCGGATCGTCAAGCTGGTTGAGAAGCCCCAAACACCCGAGTCGAACTTGGCGATGGCGGGAACGTACTTCTTCGGCCCCCAGCTTTGGAAGGTTCTTCCGGACCTGCAGCCAAGCGGCCGGGGAGAATATGAGATCACAGACGCCATTCAGCTGATGATCGACCGCGGCGAAACCGTGTTGGCCGGAGTCTACGAGGGCAAGTGGTTCGACACCGGAACGCTTGATTCGTTCTTGGAGGTGAGCCGGTTTCTAACAGGGAACAAGCCACTCGTCGAAGGGAAAGCCTCCGGAGAGATTCGGGACGGAGTGGTCATCGGGGCTGGCGCGGAGGTGGAATGCGAATGGATTCAAGACTCAGTTATCTTGCCAGGCGCTAAAATAAAAGCTTGCGGTCCAATCAATCACTCGATCCTTGGCGGAGAAGTGCGGCGAAGCGAGCCCATCGAGAACGTGATCTTGCATGGCGACTACTCACTTTGAGAACTTCGCGGAGCTTGGCGGCGTTTCAATTTGAAAGTCTCATGAGATATTCCTTTCAGCCCGCCCGCAACCATCTGGGGCGGAGGCTTGTACTCGCGTCGAGTCTGGCCATCCTTACCGTGATGATCGCCGGATGCGCTCAGAAGGACCGGCAAGCGCTCAGCGACACGACCGTCGCGGCCGCCGAGAACGTGGGCCAGGCGTTCAAGGCCGGCTGGGCTTCGCTCGACGAGCAGCTCTCCCGCCTGGACTGGGACTCCAGTCGAAAGGACCTGGAGGGGTACAAGGCGAGGCTCGAAAAGATGAGAGGCGAGGCATCGAAGACGGCGACCGCACAGATCGACGCTCTGCAGCTTCAAATCAAACGGATCGACGCCGCTGAAAAGGTCCAAGACATCCGCAAGAAGTGCGACAACGCGTTGGCGGATATGAAAGCCAAAAGCGCCGAGGTGGGCCAAGACGTGGAGCGAAGCAGGCAGGAGCTTGAATCCGCCAGCAACCGGTACAACGGCCTGATGCAGCAGCTGGACGACGCCAAAACGGAATACGACAGTCTGCGCGACAAGGCTGAGGAAGCCTGGTCCGCCGTGAGTCCCTGATTTCGACCGGCGACGGCGAGGACCTTGGGGCCGGGCGTCAGGCGTAGCGCGTGCTCATAGGGCTTCGATTTCGTCGATTTCCGCTTGCGTCAAGCGGAAATCCATGGCCCCAACGACGCCGTCGACCTGATCCGGGCGGCGGATTCCCACGATTGCGGCGGTGACGGCCGGATGGCGAAGCGTCCACGCGATGGCGGCCTCGCCGGCGGTTCTTCCGTGCCGGGCAGCGATCTCCTCGAGCTTGTCGGCCACCGCGAGGTTGCGCGTGAGGGCAGGCTCTTGAAAATTGGGAGCGCGGCTTCGCCAGTCGTCGGCAGGCAGACCGGCGATCCGCTCGCGAGTCATTTTTCCGCTGAGGAGACCGCTGGCCATGGGCGAGTAGACAATCACGCCGATGCCGTTGGCCTGGCAGTAGGGGAGGATCTCCGACTCGATGTCTCGTCGAAGCAGGTGGTACGGAGGCTGAAGCGACGTGATGGGCGCAATGCTTCGGACCCGCTCCATCTGAGAAGCGCTGAAGTTGGAAACGCCGATGTTGCGAACCTTGCCTTCGCTCTTGAGCTTCGCCAGCTCCGTCCATCCCTCTTCGATGTCTTCATCGGGCTCCGGCCAATGAACCTGATAGAGATCGATCGTATCCACCTTCAAGCGGCTGAGCGATGCTTCGCACTCACGGCGCACCGACTCGGCTTTGAGGCTCTTGCCGATCTCGCCCTTCTCGTTCCAGACCCTCTCGCACTTTGTGAACACATAGGGCCGGTCCGACACTCCTTCCAGAGCTCTTGCGACGATCTCCTCCGAGTGGCCCAGACCGTATACCGCCGCCGTGTCGATCCAGTTGACTCCGCGGTCGACGGCCTTGCGGATCGCGGCGATCGACTCGCTGTCGTCCTGGCGCCCCCAGGCAAAGGCGTAGCCGGATCCTCCGATTGCCCATGCCCCAACGCCTATGGGCGTGATTTGCAGGTCGCTATTGCC
Source organism: Fimbriimonas sp. (assembly GCA_035550555.1). Classification (GTDB taxonomy): domain Bacteria; phylum Armatimonadota; class Fimbriimonadia; order Fimbriimonadales; family Fimbriimonadaceae; genus Fimbriimonas. The sequence goes on along the minus strand of DASZPA010000068.1, from coordinate 14,180 downwards.
AAGCCGCTTCAATTCCACCGTTTCCTCTACGCGAAGATTCGGAACAACGTCTGCGTCAGTTTGTGGCTTCGGAGCTTGGCTCTGGCATTCCTAGCGCCAGGGCCAGTCGGCTCTCGACGAAACGGCGAAGGAATTCGAAATCGGACTCCTCAGTCTCCCCAGAGGAATTCGGCTTGACTTCGGTTTCCACACCAATAAAGTTCCCATGGCGCCCTCCGAACCCGGCCTAGCCGAATTGCCGGTTTTGCTTGGCGCCGGAAACGACGATGGGCTCGAACGGAGGTCCGAGCCCATCAGGTTAATGTTCAGGGCTTGCCGGAGGCGATCAGAGCCTGAAGAAGCCCGTCGTAATTGAGGGCGCCCCAACCGGTCGCAAAATCCCAGCCGGTGGCGGGAGTGGCGGCCACGCTTGTGCCCGGCAGATTGCCGATGGTGCTTCCTGCTGTGATGTCATAGAAGATCGAAGACGTTCCCCCTTTCGAGTAGAGAAAGTCCTGCAACCGTCCCAAGCGGACATTGGAGCGCGTCGAGTTGGGTGCAATTCCCGCAAACAGCTTGCACTCGATTGCGCCAAGTCCGCCAGCCATCGCAGGGCTGGCGATGCTGGTGCCATCGATGAGGATGGACGTGCCCAGAGGATAGGTCCGGCCGTTGTTGTAAAAGATCGCCAACGCCCAACCTGTGCCGTTGTTCCCACCCAAACCGTTCTTGCCGCCGGCGGAGCCGGAGACGTCCGGAAGGAGCCGGTAGTTGTAGGTGTTCGTCTTCGACCCGATGTAGGTCTTCTCGAAGGCGGGCGCCACGTTGAATGCGAAGCCGTGCGCCGAAGTGTCGTAGGGATCGAAACCGCCCGTACCGCCGACGCCTCCGCTTGTTCCCCAGCTTGCCTCGGACGACCGCAGGCCGGTCGTCGAGTCAACCGTGGCGATCGAGCCGCCCACGTTCAGCACTTCGGGGTCGATGTCGGGATATCCGTAGCGCGCGCCCCTGCTGGGGAAGTTCGCCGTTCCCGAGTCTCCGGTCGCAGCGAGGTAGGTGATGCCCTGAGCAGAGAGGGAAAGGTGGATGTTGTGCGCGGAGGTCCACGTTGAGCCGAAATAGGTGCTGCCGCTCGAAGTCTCCCAACCGTAACTCTCGGTCACCACGTCGGCGATATTGTCGCTGGAGATCTTGCTGAGAGTTGTGATGGGGGCTGCCGAGTCAGTCGTCGAATCGTCGTAGTCGTAGATGTTCGCCAGCGGCGCGGCTTGCATCACCGCCTGAAGGTCGAGGTCGCCCTCTCCCTGCGGAGTTCCTTGCCCGTAAGTCTTGCTGCCCGTCCCAACCTTGACGACGTGGATGTTCGAACCAGAGCCGCCCGCGGGAACCGGGAGACTGTAGGCGTTGGTCCAGTAAGGGATGTTGTTGAGGCGGTACCCGTCCCAGTTCGCGATCGCGATGTTGACCCCCTGGCCATAGAATCCTCCGGCATACTCCGGCGACGAGTTATAGCAGGCGCGAAAGAGCGTCGGGTTCAGCTGGGTGGTTGTGGCGTGGGGCCGCCGCTGGATGGAAGTGTCGATCCCGTCGACGCTCACCACCTTCGAAACCAAGGTCGAGGGCATCTGCAGCGCCGTCAGGTTCGTCCGGTACTGCCCAGGCGTGCCGTCGGCGTTGACGCGAGCCACATAGGCGAGCCTGGTGCGGAACGCCGCCTGAACCTGCTGAGCAGTCCCTTCGGCAACGATCACCATATTGTTTGCGGAGACGTCTGTCACCGCCAGCCCATTGGCCTTCAAGAAACCGACGGTCGCATCGACATCCGTTTTGGCTGGTCCGAATTGGAGAGCGACCTGCTGCGGTGAAAGGAAGTGGCGATAGTAGATGGACGCCGGGTTGCTCACGTCGTTGACGAACTTCTCGAGTCCAGCGACATTGCGCGGCGAAAGGCTGATCGCGAGGGTGATGCCTTCGGCCGACGAAACGGAAGTGGCGTTCGCGGCGGACACCTCAGGATGCCGCAGACTGTTGGGAACGGGAGCCATCTGAACGCCATTGGCCTGTGAGACAGCCGCCAGGGCCATCAGGGAAAGGGTCGTCCAGGTACGAACATCGAAGCGTTTTGGCAAATGCGCGAAGCGCGAAATCATGCTATTCCTCCAAGCGGCGAAGATATCGCCGGGGCAATCCGCAATCCGAATGGCCTTGATATGCCAGTCGGCCTGCCTATTGCCTTTCAGTATAGAGAAGATCGCCGGTCTTGCCAAACGAATTTGACGCTTCTAGCTTTGGTCGCTTTTAGGTTGCTGTGGGCCACTTTCACGCAATCGACGACAGCGCTCCAGGTTTCTGTCTCCTAGCCAAAGAAGCTGATCTGGAACCTCTCCGCGATATAGGGAAGTCGAATCGCTGGGCTGCCTTCCAATCTAACTGTAACTTTGATGAACCTGTGAACGAGATCCCTTTACCAAACCCACCGGCTCGCTCCGTCACGGTTCAGCTTCCAGAACGCGGCGCCATCAGACGGTCCCTCATCTGGGCCGCCGGCTTTCTGGTGTTGGCGTATGTGCTCTACACCGTTCGCGAGATCGTCCTGCCGATCGGCCTCGCATTCTTGACGGCGATGATCCTGGACCCCGTCGTGGACCGTATGGAGATGCGGGGCTGGAGCCGGGCCCGAGCCTCCGCCTTCATCTTCGGCGCCTTTCTATCCACCGTGATCGTGCTCACGGTCTTGGCGATTCCGTACATGACGGCCCAGATCGCGGCCCTTCAGGCAGGCTTCGAAAAACAGTTCCCGGACTCCTCCCATGATGGTCTGATCCGATCCTTTCGGCACATGGGAATGTCCGACTCGTTCAGCAGAGCCACTGTAAGCCTCGTAGAGAACACCCGGGCAAGTCTGCAGAAGTCCTCCACGAGTCTGTCCGACTACGGCATGTCGGCGTTTTCGAACGCGATCTGGATCGTGATCGTGCCGATCGTCGCTTTCTACGCCTTGAGAGACTTTCACACCATTCTCGCAAAGGCCCTGCTTCTGGTATCGCCGAAGCGCCGAGACCTTGTGCAAACGGTCGTCTCAGAGGTGACCGGCGTGTTTGCCAAGTACCTTCGAGGTCTCGCCATCGTCTCGGTCTGCAACGGCATCGCCACGGCGCTCCTGCTGATGGCTCTTCGCGTGCCAGGCGGACTCGTGGTGGGAGTCATGGCTGGAGTGCTGTACAGCGTCCCTTACATCGGAGCCCTCATCACCATCCTGTTAACGGCTGCAGTGGCCTTCGTGGGAGGAGGTCTTCACCTCACGCTCGTCGCTGTCGGGGCGAGCGTCGTGCTGCACCAGGTCGTTTTCGACCAGATTATCAGCCCGCGCATTCTGGGCGGCCATGTGGGTCTGCATCCGATTCTCAGCATCATCGCTCTACTGGTCGGGCAGATGCTGCTGGGGATTCCCGGAATGATCCTTGGCGTGCCGGTCGCCGCCTGTATTCAGATGGCAGTTTTGGCGACCGTTCCCAAGCTATCCAAAGAAGTGACCATCGCGGCGCCCACGTCCACTCCCAGCGACACGGAGACGGTCGAATCGTTGGAGGAGGACATCAAGGAGACCCACCAGCGCATCGGAGCGACCGAAGAAATGCACGCGGCCGTCACCGCTGCCGTTCAATCGATCGACGAGGAAGCGGCCGCGACGGACTAGGATATTCCCACATGAAGCCTTCGCCCAGATCCAAGATCGGACTCGACGAGCTCGTCGAGCAAAACGTTGCGGCTATCACACGGATCGAGGCCGCCGCCTTGAGCTCCCGGACTCGGGCCGATATGGTCGCCGACGCCATCGCCGGATTCTGCGGCAGCATCATCTTCGTTTACGTCCACGTCGTGTTCTTCGCCGTCTGGCTGCTTTGGAATACGCTCCCGGCGGTTCCAAAGCATGTGCGCTTCGATCAGCCGCCGTTCAACATGCTGACCCTGATCGTTTCGCTCGAAGCGATCTTTCTTTCGACATTCATCTTGATCAGCCAAAACCGGCAACAGCGGACCGCCGACCAGAGAAACCATCTCGACCTCCAGATCAACCTGCTCGCCGAACAGGAGAGCAGTCAGATGCTCAGCATGATGAAACAGGTGATGGACCACCTCGGCATTCCGGTGATCGACCGGACTCATGAGGCGTTGGAACAGGCAACCGACCCTGAGAAGCTGGCGGAGCAGATCCAGAAAGCTGTGGAAGGCGGACTTCCCGACGATCTGCCACCGAGTCCGAACCCGGACTCACCAGGCAACGCTTGACCGTCTTTCGGCTGACCGCGCCGTTCCTACTGCTTGGCTTTCTTGACGATCTGGTCAATCCTCAGCAGGTACGCGAACAGGCCGAACCACAGGAATAGCGCCGGTAGCGCCGCTAGCATCTTCCAACTCATTGTCGATCTCCAAAAGGCCCGCTTTGACTCGCAGCCTGTACACCCACCCACTCAGCACAGACACCAGCGCGAGCAGCGTCAGCGTCACATATAGGTACTGTCCCTTGAGGTTGCCTCCCATGATCGTGTCGGTGGGATGGAACGACACGGCCAACACTTGAGGCAACCGCGGGAAGACGAAAATCAAAAAGATCAGGGGCAGCGTGGCGGCCAGCATGTAGGCCGCGGAGTACGCCGCCTTCTGATCGGGGTCCGAGAACGCCGCTCTCAAGGCGAAGTAGGCGCCGTAAATGAGCAGCGCGATCAGAAAGCTCGTTTGCCGGGGGTCCCACTGCCAAAGCGCCCCCCATTGAGCCTTGGAGAAAACGATGCCCGTAGCCATCGTGAGAATTGCGTACAGAAAGCCAAGCTCCAAGGCCGCGGTAGCCCGCAGGTCCCAGAGCCGTCTCTCCGTCGGGTTGGTTTCCGGCTCCAGCGGCAGGGTGATCTTCACGAAGTAACGCAAGGAAAAGAACGCGCCCAAACACATGAAGGCGGTGAGCATCATGGGGCATGGGAAATGCCAGAAGAAGATGCGGGCAAGTTCGGGACGCTGAAACATCGGCGCGTCAGGAACTAAGAAGCTCCAAATGATCGCCGCCGAAACGAGAACCGCAAAGACGTACTTCAAACCGTTACTGCTTCCAAACCGCCGCGTATATCCATGGCCCGATCCCCAATGAAAGGAGTGCGTAAGCCGTGAGACCGATGGCGGCCGTGTTTCCGCCGGTGGCCACCACCGACCCGAACGCCTCTCGAAGCCCGGATACGCCCCACTGAGTCGGGAAAAGCACCAACGGGATGGAGATGGCGCCCGCCAAAGCGGCGCGGTTCGCCGCACGAGAGGCGATCGCTCCGCATAAGGTTACCGCCCCCACGAGCGAGGCTCCGCCAGAAAAGAGGCAGGCGGCCAGAACCAGCGGCTCCGTCACGACGATGCCGGTGAGACCGATGAACAAAACCGCCACCAGCAGACAGAGCAGCCACATCTGGATCAGGTTGAAGATGACCTTCCCCCAAAACACGGCATGCGGCCGGGCCAGCAGCCTCAAAAGGTCGCCCGTTCCCTGCTCTTCTTCCACCAGGAACGAGCGTGGAAGCGTGAGAAGGCTGGCAAAAAGAAGGATGATCCATACCAGCGACGCGCAGACGTCTTGGAGGTCCATCTTGTTTGGATTCTTGTTGAACAGCGCCAGAGCGACCGTTACGATGGTGGACAGGCTGAAGACGACCCCCGTGGAGAGGCCGGTCTTCCCTCGGAACTCGCTGAGCACCTCCTTTTTGAAGATGGCCAGCACCTCGTCCCTCCAGACTCTAGTTTCCGAGGTCGAGCTCATGGGTGGCAAGCCTCCTTTCCAGCGGGTCGTTCGTCGCGACGATGAGGCAACCGCGCCGGACCTGCTCTTCGGCGATCTCCCAGATCAAATTGCGCCCGTTCTCATCCATGCTCGCGCCGGGCTCGTCCAGCAAGAGCACCAGTGGGTCCGGCTGGATGGCGAGACACAGCTTGAGGCGAGCCCGCATGCCGCTGGAGAGCTGCCGGGCAGGCACGTCTCGCGCCATCCAAAGCCCCACGCGGTTGAGGAGCTCCTCCGTGCGCGCCGCGCAGCTTCTGAGCGCGCCCGACATTTCAAGGTGCTCTGCCACCGACAGGTAAGGGTAGAGGGCCATATCAAGGCCGGAGTATCCGAGTGTGCGGCGCGCATCGCCCTCAGGAAGACGCACCTTGCCTTCCGTGGGCGAAAGGAGGCCGGCCAATGTCTTGAGCAACGTCGACTTACCCGATCCGTTCGGCCCTAGAATGGCGAGACGCTGGCCTGCGGAGACTTCCATTTCCAGCCGTCGAAAGATCCAGCGATTGCCAAACCGCTTTCCCAACCCCTCCGCGACGACCACACTGCCAGTGTTCCTCAAGTGGGGCGTCGAACGCCGTTGGTTTCAGGCAAAGCACGACGGAACGGGCTCCCAGAGAACGCTTGGCCCTTCTGGGGGGCTCCGTTCCTTGCCTCAACGGCCGATTCTCAGAACGTGAAGATATGCGAGAGCGTGATGGTGTTCTGGTGCGTGTCGGAGCTGCCGGTGAACAGTCCGGGAACCGAACAGGAGTCGTACCGGTACTCCAACCGAAGCTCGGCGCCCTTGAAGAGCGGGTTCTGCAGACTGTAAGTAAGGGTCACTTCTTTGGCATTGGCGTTGCCGAGGCCGAAGATGAACCCGTCGGTGTCGCGAACGTATTCGCCACGCAGCGCCAGATAGCTTCCGCCCTTGAACGCGTACTTCAAGTATGCGGCGACCCCGTAGGCGCTCCAATCGGACTCGTTCACTCCCGGAGGCATCGCTCCGGCAAGCGCCGCATTCGATCCAAAGTCATAGTTCACGTCGACCATGCCGGTGAGATTCGAGTTGAATGTGTGGCTCCAGATGCCCTCGAGCGTGGTTTTCGGCTCGTTCTGGGTGAAGACCGCCGGGTTGTTGCTCGAGTCCGTGTAGTTCAGGTTGATGGGCTCTGAGGAGGTCAGACCGTTGAAGATGAACGTGTTGTTGGCGTTCGGATTGAACGAGACCTCCAAACCGTAGGCCTTGCTCTTGTTACTGTCAAACGACACGTTGTTCCAGCCGTTGTAGACGTACCCCGTGGCAGTGACGGTGTCGCTTAGCGGCACAGCGGCACGGATGCCCGCGTGGTAGTAGGGGATGAAGTACTGAAATAGGAGTGAGCGTGAAAAGTTCCAGTTGCCGCTGGGCTCGATGACCTCTTCGCCCATGTGCGTCACGAACTTGCCGATGTCCACATTGATCGATTTCTTGCCGAATGGGACGGCGTAGGTGCCGTAGCCTTGGAGAAGGATCTTGTTGTCGTCGTCGCCCGGCGAAGTCAGAAGGTCTTCGGTGGGGCCGGCGGCGAACTTCAAGGTGAATCCAAAGCGAGACGTGTCGCTGGTGGCGCGCGAAACGCCCAGCTCGGCAAGGCCAAGGGAGATGTTCTGATCCTTGAAGTCGAAGTTGCGAAGGCCCGGTCCCGTGGAATCGATTCCCGGCGGCCGGTTGAAGTTGTATCCGTAATACACATCAAAGGCCCCGGAGAAGACGATGGGCGGGACCGTCGGAGCAGGAGCAGCCTGGGCGGCTGGCGCGGCAGCAGTTTGAACCGGAGGAGCCGGCGCCGGAGTCGGGGCAGTGGACGCTGGGGACGATTGCGCAGAGCACGCGCAGGAGAGAATGAAGACGCCTCCGACGAGAGAGAGCTTCGAGAACGACTGCATAGAGTTTCCTTCCTTTGATCGGGCGCCTTGCCATTAGCGGCAAAGGGAGTGCGCGCCAAGCTCACCGGCGAGCAGCGCTCAATGGGCTGAGGACCGAAGTTAGGCTCCAAGAAGATGGCTTCGGCACGGGTCGACGAAGTTCGCGAACTTCACTGCCCGCACTGATTTCAGCATCGCTGCTGTTGCCTAGGACGCCATCGTAAGACGGCGAGAGTGTATGAAAATCTCGGCGAAACAGACAGACCGAAACTAGTGATTTTATCAGCACGATTCTTAACACAATCACAAGAAACTTGTGATATGTTGCGGTGACCTCCAAGTAGGCCGCTCAAGCGAGTGTCCTTAGAAAACGGGGGCGGCTGCTGCGGAGCTTGGACGGACGGAGCTCAGCCTTGTAAAGCCAAGTATCGAGATCTCTTGCGATTCCGAAGGCGAACGGGGAGAGATTCCGAACCTCATGAAGCTGTGGAGGAAGCCGACCCTACCGGGCGGCCGCCTTGTGTCAAAATTTCTCCCGGAGAAGAACCAAGAGTGCCCTACGTCGTAACCGAGCCTTGTATTGGAGTCAAAGATAAGTCCTGCATGACCGTTTGTCCGGTCGATTGCATTTACGAGGCGGACGACCAAGTCTTTATCAATCCGGATGAGTGCATCGATTGCGGCCTTTGTGAGCCTGAGTGCCCGGTGAACGCCATCTTCGTGGACTCCGACGTGCCGCCAAACTTCAAGGAGTTCATCGAGCTGAATGCCACAGAAGGCCGTCGCCTGGCCGGCGGTTAAGCCGCGTCCCGGTCGAACAGCCGCAGCCAGCGGGCCTTTTCCAGGCGGCCCAATTCCGAGAGCCGCAATCCCGCCCGGTACGAACCCGTGCCGGCAGGATCAAGCCGGCAGTACCGGACTTCGCCCTCACCGGTGACCTCGCCCACGGCTGTGGTCAGCCGAAGTTTGACGAGCATCTTCTGTTTGAGGGGCTTGCGGATCACCAACCCCAGTCCGTTCACCGAGATATCGGTGACGCGCACCTCGATATCGCCATCCGGCGTACCCACCACGCCGAACATGCCGCTGACACAGATCCGGGCGTTCTCGGTGGCCGGCCGGTAAGAAACGCCGCCCACCACGGACATGTAAGATTGATTATCGAAGGCCATGGTGACTCGCGCCTGAAAGATGGCGTCGAGCTCCGTGCCGTAGATTTCGAACATGAAAAGGTCGCCCGGCTCGCACTCGCCGGCGACACCAAGGCGAACGCGTACCTCATGGCCATCAAAATCACTGATCCAGCCGGTGAAGAATTTTGCGTCTTTGAGGCGCTGCAGCCTCGCTCTCATATTGGCAAAATTGGCGGGACCCTTTGCCATACGGCTAAATGATCGGTACGCGTGTCCTGCACCAGCACGTTAAATTGCAACAATAACGAGACGAGATGAAAATCGAGCCAAGCAGAGAACTCGACGACGACGGTCTGGTTGGAGAGCCCAGCGCCCCCCGCCAGCCGCAATCGAACCTGGAACGCGCCCAAGAGCAGTTCATCCTGGAGTGGGGGCGCATGAGCAGCAGCTGGGGCATCAACCGCACCATGGCCCAGATCCATGCGCTTCTTTTCGTCAGCGGCGTGCCTTTGGAGGTGAACGAGATCATGGACAGGCTCCAGATCAGCCGCGGCAACGCCAGCATGAACCTTCGCGAGCTGATCGACTGGGGCATTATCCGCCGCTTCCGGCAGCCGGGCGACAGAAAGGACGTCTATGTAAGCGACACCGATCCGTACCAGATGTTCTTGAGGGTGGTGCGCGAGCGCAAACGGCGAGAGCTAGACCCGACAGCCGACGCCATCCGAGAGGTGCTCACCATGCTGCCGGAGGAGGACGACGACTCGGATGTCGTGACGCTTCGCACAAGGCTGGAAGCATTGCTGGAGATCTTCCAGTTGATCGACGTCGGCTTCAAACAGTTCCTGAAGAGCGACACGACCATCAGCGAACTCAAAGACATGATGCTGATGAACCTTTAGGCCGATCCTTCTACCGGAAAAGCTCAAAGGAACCTTTAATCTTGTAGTCTTGTCAGCGCCTGGTAGGGAAAGGCGGGCTTATACTGCTTTCCACCCCGCGTCATGCCGAACCAGTTTCCCGTTGTTGCGATCCGCGATGCCGTGCACTTCCCAGGGCTCATCAACACGCTCCTGGTCGTGCGAGAGCCCTCGGTCAAGGCGATCACCGGAGCGGGGAAAGGCGACCATCGCGTGGTTGTGCTCAGCCAGCGAGACATGTCGGTCGAGGACCCTCAATCCTCCGATCTGTTCAACGTCGGGATCTTGAGCGAGGTGCTCCAAGCCACCCCGCTTCCCGATTCGAGCCTTCGCGTAGCGCTGCGCGGCGTGCGGAGGGTCCGTGCGACGAAGCTGGTGGCTCGATCCGGCTGTTTCTACACTCAGGTCGAGGAGCTGAACGAACAGCCCGCCACCGGGAACGAGGCCGAGGCGCTCTCGAGGGCCGCCGTGGAGAGCTTCATGCGAGTGGTGGAGAAGAACCACCAGATTCCTCCCGAGAGCATCGAATCGGTGGTTCACGCCGAAACGCCGGGAAAGCTGGCGGACGCGATCCTGCATCACCTCCCGATCAAGTCGAACGAGAAACAGAACTTGCTCGAAGAGCTGGACCAGCAGGCCCGGCTCCACTCGATTCTGACCCTCCTCGGCCGCGAGGAACAGATCCTCGCCTTGCGCCACCAAATCACCGAGACCGTGGAGAAGGCTCTTGGCGAGTCGCAGCGGGAGTACTACCTTCGCGAGCAGCTCCGGGTGATTCAAACGGAGCTTCACGAGCGCGAAAGCCGTCTGGGTGAGACCGAAGAGTATCGGAAGAAGATCGCCGAAGCGCGGATGACCCCGGAGGCGGAAAACCTGGCTTTGACGGAGTTGCAGAGGCTGGAACGGGCATCGGCCTCCGGTCCCGAGAGCCTGGTAATGCGGAACTACCTGGACACGCTCATCGCGCTTCCCTGGCAAAAGAAGACCGAGGACCGGATCGACGTGCGGGAGGCGCAGCGTCTTTTGGACGAGCGCCATTTCGGGCTCGAGAAAGTCAAGGACAGGATTCTGGACTATCTTGCCGTTCGCCAGCTGCGGGGCGAATCGGTCGGTTCGATCCTCTGCTTCGTGGGTCCGCCTGGCGTGGGAAAGACGTCTCTTGGGCGCAGCATTGCCGATGCGATGGCCCGCAAGTTCGTTCGGGTGGCCTTGGGTGGCGTGCGCGACGAGGCGGAGATCCGCGGGCATCGGCGGACGTACATCGGCAGCATGCCCGGCCGCATTCTGCAAGGCCTTCGGGACTGCGGCAGCCGGAACCCCGTGTTCGTGCTCGACGAGGTGGACAAGCTCGGCCAAGGGGCTGCAGGCGACCCTATGAGCGGTCTGCTTGAGGCGCTGGACCCCGAGCAGAACCGGCGCTTCAGCGACCATTACGTCGAGGCGCCGTTCGACCTGGGCGACGTGATCTTCATTGCTACCGCCAACGTGCTCGAGTCGGTCCCGCCGGCGCTTCGAGACCGGATGGAGGTCGTACACTTCCCCGCTTACACGGAGGAAGAGCGGTACGAGATCGGCCGGAAGTTCCTGTTTCCAGCCAAACGAGAAGAGAGCGGCTTGAGCGAGAGCCAGCTTCTTGTCAAGGAAGCCGCACTCGCCCAGATCGTCCACGACTACTCGCGCGAAGCCGGCGTTCGCGAGCTCGACCGGCAGATTGCCCGCCTCTGCCGCAAAGCAGCCCGGCAAGTTGCCGCGGGAGAAGCGGACGCGGTGTGTGTGGACGAACAAGAGCTCCAACGCCTGCTGGGCACGCCCCGCTACTCAAGGGGTAAACGATGGCTGGAGCCTCATGCCGGCTTGGCCTGGGCGATGGTCGTGAGCGAGGTGGGAGGAGACGTGGCGCCGGTCGAGGCAAGCCTTCTTCCCTGCGCCTCCGAACGGCCCGACGTGCGGCTGACCGGGAACTTGGGCGGCGTGATGAAGGAGTCGGCGCTGGCGGCCATTACTTATCTTCAGAGCCGTTTGGAGACACCGTTGCGAAGAGACGTTCATATCCACGTTCCAGAGGGAGGCGTTCCGAAGGATGGTCCGAGTGCCGGTCTGACGGTCTTGCTGGCGCTGGCCAGCGCGCACTCAGGCACACCGATCAAACAAGGCTTGGCCGTCACAGGGGAGATCACGCTCCTGGGGCGCGTTTTGCCTGTTGGAGGAGTGCGAGACAAGCTTCTGGCCGCGATCGCTTCGGAGTTCACGGAGGTGCTGCTTCCGGAAGGCAACGAATCCGACCTGCACGAGCTGCCGCCGTCGTCGAGAGGCAGGCTAAAGATTCATCTGGTCTCCAGCGCCGCGGAAGCGATGGAGATCGCCTTTCCGTAGCCGCGGGACGAGTGGTCCTTGTACTTTTAGGAGAGTGGCGGGCAATGCCAAAAGAGGCCAGTACTTGGAACTGCTGCAGCTCCTGCAAGGGCTGAGATCGTGTTTGCTCCTTACCCTTAGAAGGCTCGCGCTTTATCCAGATCTTGCGAATTGTCGAGGTCCGACAGGTTCTTCAGCGCATCAAAAAGGTCCGACAATCGGACCCTCTGTGGCGTTGTGCGCTATGGAGCGAAATTCCGGCCCTCCGGAGAATCCATGTCGATGCTCCCCCACACCTTCCGTGTGGGCTGGTATAGGTCGCGCCGTTGGCGCTGAAGAAGGTGTCGGCCCTCGGCAGTTGGCAATATCTGGATAAAGGGCACGCCTTTTAGAATCGTGGGAGCTTGCCTGTCGGTGTGCGTCCGATGCAACGGTGTCTCATCCCGCGACCACGGAGCCCTATTCTTTCGCTGCTTCGGACAATGCTTGGAACTCTTCGTCGCTCAAATGGATGTCCGCTGCCGCGGCGTTTTCTTCCAAGTGTTCGACCGACGAGGTCCCGGGAATTGGGAGCATGACGGGCGAGCGCTTGAGGAGCCAAGCCAGAGAAAGCTGCGCGACGGTGGCGGAAGTGTTCTTGGTCATTTCATCGAGCGGGCTGCCGGGGCGAGCCAGCTTGCCTGCGGCGACGGGGAACCAAGGGATGAAGCCGATCCCTTTCGTCTCGCAATAGCCCAAGACAGGCTCAGACTTCCGATTGGTCAGGTTGTACAGGTTCTGCACCGTCGCGACATCGAACACTCTTTCGGCGGCCTGAATCTCTTCGACCGACACTTCGGACAAGCCGATGTGCCGGATCTTGCCTTCCTCCTGCATCTCCTTGAGAACGCCGAACTGCTCTTCAGCGGGTACCTTCTCGTCGATCCGGTGAAGCTGGTAGAGGTCGATCATGTCCAAGCGAAGCCTTCTCAGGCTCATTTCGACGCACTGGCGAAGGTACTCGGGTCTTCCGACAGAGCTCCACTTGTCGGGTCCAGACCGGGTCAACCCACCCTTTGTGGCAATCACGAGACCCTTGGGATAAGGATAGAGCGCTTCCGCGATAAGGCGTTCCGAAACCTCGGGACCGTAGGCGTCGGCCGTATCGATCAGGTTGACGCCGAGGTCGGGGAGTCTTCGGAGCACGGCAAGGGCGGCTTCCGGATTCTGCGGCTCACCCCAGACGCCAGGACCGGTGATCCTCATGGCGCCGAACCCGAGGCGGTGAACGGGAAGATCGCCGCCGATGTTATACGTGCCGGCTGCCGATGCGTCTTGAGCTGTCGCGGTACTCACATGGAGTCCTACGAAAAGAACGGGGCGCCAGTTGGTTTAGGCGCCGATCCAATCGTTGATCTTCTTCTCGTACTGATCGACCAAGTCCCGGCTCGCCGAATCCTCCGGGGACTCCGCATAGACATGGAACATCGGCTCGACGGCATCGGGCAAGACCAGGACCCACGAGTCTTCGCCATGGATCTTGATTCCGTCGAGGAGCTCGACGCTACCTTCGCGGTTCTCTTCGGCCAACCGGCGCATGACGGCTCCCTTGGCTTCCCAAGGCACCCGGACCTGCTCATAGGCCAGCCGGAAGTGGGGCAAGCCATCGGCGAGATCGCTCAGCGTCTGCCTCGTCTCCTGCAGCATCGTCACCAGCTTCGCAAAGGCGAAGGTGGCGTCGAAGCCGGGATGAAGGGCCGGAAAAATGAAGCCGCCAAGCTCGTCGCCTGCGAAGGAGACGCCTGCATCGAAGCTGGCGCTCATGAGCGAGCGGACGTCGGATTTGGTGCGCAAGACGCGGGCGCCCTGCTTGGCCAGGGCCTCTTCCAAAAGCGTCGGCGCGGTGATAGTGATGGCAATCGTGCAGTCCGGAGTCGTCTGAGCGACCAGAGAACCCATGGCCGCGAGCAGGTTCGTTCCCTGAAACGGCCGTCCCTTGTTATCGACGAGGCTGAGCCGCTCGCCCTCTTGCGTGAACAGGACGCCCATGTCGTAACCCAGCCGCGCGACGATCTGGGAGAGATTCTGGACGTGGCTATCGACTTCGGCAGTTGT
>DASZPA010000067.1:0-1780 GCA_035550555.1 Fimbriimonas sp. | reverse complement strand
GTTGGCGACGATTCTTACTCGTCTCAGCAAAAGCAAGAGAAAGGGCGTGGCGAAAAGGACAACGGCAAGAGCCATCCATAGGCTCACGTGTCCGCCGAGGTCGACGATGAGCAATGCCGCCATACTGCTCACACCCCTGGTCATCGCTCGTGGGCGGAAGACCGGGTCTGCCCATCTCGAGTAAGGCTTCGTCCCGGTTCGGTTTTCCTTCCAACCTGCGTATCGGGTGGGCTTGTCGGTCATGTCGCTGCCTTCTAGGGCCAGGGCGGCAGCGTCTTCTTGAGAGGACGGTCTACGCGGTAGCCCAGTTCATATTCGGCCTGAACCAGCGTGTGAATCTCGTGGGTGCCTTCGTAGATCATCGCACCGCGGGAGTTGCGGAAGTAGCGCTCCACGGGGAATTCGTCGCAAAAACCGTAAGCGCCATGGATCTCGACCGCGTCGCTGGCGCATTTGAACGCCATCTCGCAGTTCTTCCACTTGGCCAGGCTCACCTCGCGAGTATGGCGGAGTCCTACGTTTTTCATCCAGCCGACTTGGTAGTAGAGCAAGCGGCCGATGTCGCGCGCGGCCGCCATGTTGGCGATCATCTGCTGGACGAGCTGCTTTTTTCCGATCTCCTCGCCACCGACCTTCCGCTCTCGGCAATACTTGTCGCAAGCGTCGAGGCATGCGGTGATGATGCCGACAGAGCCGGAGGCAACGGTGTACCGGCCGTGGTCGAGGGCGCTCATGGCGACCTTGAAGCCGTCGCCTTCCTCACCCAACCTGTCCTCGGCCGGAACGCGAAGGTCCTCGAAGAAGATCTGGCCGGTGTTGCCCGCCCGGACTCCCAGCTTCCCGTGAATTGGCCGGCTATGGAAGCCGGGTGTCTTTCGGTCGACGATGAGCGCCACGAATGTGTCGGTCCCCTCGAGCTTCGCGATGACGAGGAACTGGTCCGCATAGTCGGAGAGGGAGATCCAGGTCTTTTCGCCGTTAAGGACGTAGGTGTCACCGTCCCTTCGGGCTCGCGTGCGGATGTTGACGGCGTCGCTGCCCGCGTTGGGTTCCGTGAGTCCGAATGCGGCGATTCGCTCTCCTTTGGCGAGGGGAGGCAGCCATCTCTTCTTTTGCTCCTCGGTGGCCCATTGGAGAAGCGTGAGACAGTGGAGCCCGCTATGAACGCTCATCACCACGCGCGCAGAGGTATCGGCGCGCTCCAGCTCCTCGCAGACGAGGCCGAGAGAGATGTAGTCGGTTCCGGAGCCGCCGTAGGCCTCGGGGATGGACACGCCGAGAAGGCCCGCGGCTCCCATTCTCTCCAGCATCTGCCGGTCTGATTTTGCCTCTCGGTCTCGGGTCTGAACGTCGGGAACGACCTCTTGCTGTCCGAACTTGTACGCCATCTCCCGAATCAGCTCATGCTCGGGAGTCAAACGAAAATCCATGGCGGCAAGCGTACCGGCAACGGGGTCGACGGTTCCGAGGAGGCCCAGCTCAAATGAAGAAAGCCCCGGCGCACCTTCGGGCGCCGGGGCCTTGGTCGGATTCTTAGGCTGTGCGCTGCGGCAGCGCGTCGGTGTAGTCCACGAAGTAGAACGGCGTACCGTTCGCACCCTTCTTGGTGACCTTGTTGACGGCCACTCCGATGAGCGGGGCGCCTGCCTGGCGAAGCTGCCGGACGCTGGCCTTGAGGCTTTCTTCCGTCGTGGATTCCATGGAGACGACCATGAGCACCGAGTCGGCGACGGTCCCGATGATCTGGACGTCGCTGAGTCCAACGCAAGGGGGGCTGTCC
>DASZPA010000066.1:0-6898 GCA_035550555.1 Fimbriimonas sp. | reverse complement strand
GGCCGGCCAACAGCGGATGGCGTTCGTCAACATTCCCGAGCTGCTGGCGTACGGGCAAATCAAGGATCTGTTTGAGCAGACGGGCGTGGCGCTCGTTCAAGACGGCTTTCTGGAGGAAAAGGACAACAGGTTCTCGCTCGTAATCCGGTTCCACGGCCAAGAAAGTGAGGAGCCTGTTCGGCAGGAGACCGTCGAATTCGGCAAAGACGAGATCTTTGCGGTCCTCCACCGCTTGATCAAGATTCTTGCCGAGACCGCCGCCATCGAGCTGCCGGAAGCGCTGGCCGGCGAAACGATGGAGTTTGGGACGGAGAACCCAGACGCCTTCCTGAACTTCCTGGAGGGTTACGATGCCCTGAACTACGTTCAGCAGGCCAACGGAATGGTCGCGAGAGAGTTCTCGCCGCAGGGCGCGATCGACTCACTCTTGGAGGCTGTCAACCAGGATCCGGACTTTGATGGCCCTTACCAAGTGCTCGTGCAGCTTTGCCGGCAATGCGCGGGCTACCGGATCGGGACCTTTGAGATGCTTCAGGAGGCGCTCACCAAGCTGACAGAGCTTCGCCCCGACGACTTCACGGCTTATTTCGGATTGGGCGAAGTTTACCAGTCGATCAATGACGCGGGGCGTGCGTCTGAGCTGTACGAAAAGGCGGTGTCGCTCAACCCGGACGACCCGGCGCTTTATTCCCGGCTCGGCATGACCCAAATGCAGATCGGTATGCCCGTGAACGCGGAGCGGAACTTCCGGAAGGCCATCTCGATGGAGGGCGACGACAAACCAAGCGCCGATCTCTTGGCGCAGGTGCTGCTGCAGACGGGCCGCGGACATGAAATCCCACCGCTCTGGAAGGCACAGATCGAGGCGAACCCGCAAAACGGCGCCGCTCACGCCAAATATGCGATCGCGCTGATCCAAGCGGGCAACACGGAGCAGGGAGAGCGAGCTTTCGAGACCGCGTTGGAAACCTTGGAAGACAACACCGTGATCAAGCGGTATTACGCGCCGATGCTCGCCCAGAAAGAAGAGTTCGACCGCGCCATGGACTTCTATGAGGACGTGCTGGACGTTGCTCCAAACGACATCGCGGTGCTGACCGAGTATGCGCAGACGCTGGAATCGGCGGACCGAGAGTTCGAGGTCCCGAACGTGCTCAAGACGATCTTGCAGAGCAACCCCGATCCCAACACGCGGGCCAACACGCTGGCGCGGCTCATCGAGCTGGAGCAGCCCAAACGAGTCGAGGCGGTGGAAAACGCTCGAAAGAAGATGGAGGAGGGCGACTTCCAGTCGGCGCTACGCGAGCTGCGACCGATGAGGAACTGGCTTGCCGACTACTGGAAGATGTGGTTCCTCATCGCAGCCGCGAACAACCAGCTCCAGCAGTACGTCGAGGCCGAAGAGGCCGCTCGCCAGACTCTTGAGCTGTTCCCTGGATGCGAGCCGGCGTACGGAGAGCTTTCGAACGCTTTGACGGGCCAGGAGAAGCATGAGGAGGCGTATCAGCTGATGCGCTTCGCCGCGGCGAACAATCCAGGCTCTCTGCCCCTTCATCTGAATCTTGGCCTCGCCGCGAAGCGGGCCGGACATGCCGACGAGGCGCGAAATCTTGCCAAACAGATTCGAGAAGCGTTGGCTCAAGATCCCAACCGATCGCAGGTGGACCCGATTCTCGACGAGATGGAAAGGTAGCCTGAACGAAAACTAATCGGAGCTACGATCCGTCCATAAAAGTAAATAGGTAGACACCGCGATGGCGTCAGTTCAGACAAGACCTCAAACGGCACCGCTGCCGGATCAGCCGAATTCTCCGCAGCCGGCCAAAGCGCGAACCGCGGCCTGGTGGGTAAAGGTGCTGGTCCTGTGGCATGTGTTCTGCATAACAGTCTGGTCTTGCCCCAAGCCGAACGACGCGTTGGTTAGCGGCAAGGTGACCCCGCCACCCTTCGCCATCGGCGATTGGCTGCGCCTCTTTGACGAAAAAGACTTGCGGACGCTTCAGCCGGTAACGTTTTACCTATTCACGACTGGGACGTGGCAGTATTGGGATATGTTCGCCCCGAATCCTGCGAACATCGATTGGTGGGGCGATGCAGTCGTCACCTTCAAAGACGGAACTTCCAAAACCTATCAGTATCCGCGCATGTTTCTGTTGCCGATTCCTGAGAAGTACTTGAGAGAGCGGTTCCGTAAATTCTATGAGCGGGCTCACGACGACACGTACTCCTATCTCTTTCCAGTCTTTGCCATGCGCGTGGCTCTCCTGAACGACACGGACCCCAACAACCCTCCAGTCAAAGTCGGACTGAGAAGACACTGGAAGCAGGTGGCCGATCCTGGCGAGAAGGAGTTCGATCGATATGATTCTTACCAGTACTTCACTTACGAAGTGGACCCGAAGTTGCTCGACAGGCTAAAGAAGGAAGGCCTGTGAGCCAGGCCGAGCGCCGGTCACATCCTTTTGTGGACTGGCTGCGCTCCGCAAACGAGTATTGCTTCGGTTACGGCTCTCCCACCACGCTCGGCGTGATCCGGATTGGCGTCGGATTCTTGGCGCTTGTCAACTGGCTAATGATCGGCGTCGATTGGGACTCCTGGTTCAGTGAAAGAGGATTCATTCCCAATTGGCTCGGCTCTCTTTGGTTCGGCGTTCGAACGCCTTATCCCTATTTCCTCAGCACTTGGCTCCCGCAGGGCCTGCCTCGCCTCAACCTCTTAAGCGGCATTACCGACCCACGGATCAATATGGCTTTTTATGCCGTTGTCACGATCTCGGCACTCTTTACCTGCATCGGTCTTGGCACCCGGTATGCGGCCTTCGTCTTGGCGATCGGCACTGTGACGCTGCACGATCGAAACGGCGCCATTCTACATGGCGGCGACACGGTATTGCGGATGCTCGTCATCTATATTGCGGTCTCGCCAAGCGGTCAAGCGTGCTCCTTGGACAGGCTTATCGATCTGTGGAAGGAACGGATTTCGAGGAGTCCCGTGTTGATCTCCATTTGGGGACAGCGCTTGATCGCGTACAACACAGCTCTTATCTACTTCACCACCCTGTGGCTCAAGTGGGATGGTGACAAGTGGCGTTTCCCAAAGATGAACGCGACGTACTATCCGGGAAGGCTGGCGGAGTTCTATCGATTTCCCTTACCGGATTTCATGCGCAGCGGCTGGATGGCAAGAGTCACCACCATTGGCACTCTTATCACGGAATTCTGCTTGGGCACGCTGGTGTTCTTCCCCCCTGCTCGCAAATATGTGTTGATTGGGGGCGTGCTCATGCACAGCTACATCGAGTACAGCATGAACATACCGCTGTTCTCCTTCCTGATGATCGTTAGCTACCTTTCGTTTTACCAAGGAGAGGAGGTAACGGGATGGGCCCAGCGCATGGGAATGAGGCTCAGGAAGTGGCACGTCAGAGTCTCGCTTCCTCAAGGGATGAGACTGCAGCCGCGAGCCTTGGCTTTCTTCGATGCGATGGACCCCTTCAAGATGGTCACCTATCTCCCCGGCGAGGGTCCCAACTGGACCGCGGAGAAGTTCGATGGACAGCCCATCGGAGTCTCCAAGGCGATCGGCAGCCGGTGCATCGGGGGCTGGGTTTTCCTGTGGCTGCCAGGCATGAGCCGCCGCCTCCTGGAAAAAGGGCTGGAGGCCATCCCCACCGAAGCGCAGAGGGCGGAGAAATCGGAACCAAAACCGGCCGGACAGTTCGCACGAAAGGGCCGGTAGCCGCAGCATGTTAAGAGCGCTCAAGTTCGGGAAACCTAAAAACCCGGGATTTGGGCTGTCCGCGAATTTCTATCTATCGGTGCTGTCTTCCCGGCCGGTCATGCCGTCGCTCGTGGAAATCGTCAATCCCAATGGAGAGGGCGGCGCAGTGAGTGGGCTGGGCGCGCCGCTTGCCTCCGCAAGCGACAAAGAGGCGCTTACGAAGCCCCTGGAGCGAGGCGCCTATGCCTTGGCCACCAAAGACCGCAAGACCGTTATCAAGATGCTGGTACTCAGCAAAGAGGAGGCCAGCTTCGATCCAGAGCCTTTCGCCCGCAGCGACCTTGCTATGGAGGTTTCTTCGGAGCTGCTGGCCCGCGTTCGAGCGACGTGGACGCTTGCGCAGTTGACTTTCGAATCGCACGATCCCATGGTGTATCCAGCGCTGGACTTTCTTCTCGAGGTCGCGAAGCGGCTGGCGGATCAGACGGACGGGGTGGTGGCCGATCCTATCTGCCGCCGCTACTTGCTGCCCGAAGAAGTCATCAGAGTGCCGCGAATGGATCCAAGGGTGGACTCGCGCGAACACTTGACCATCAACTTTCGTGCCCGCCCCGACGGCCAACATGTCTACACGCTTGGAATGCAGAAATTTGGGCTTCCTGAGTTGGAGATCCTGGGACTGGGCATCGAAGACGCAGTTCGCGCCGCAAGATTCTTGCTGACCCTCGCGCAGACCGTGCTGTTAGGAGACCTAATTCGAAGCGGAGACCGGTTCGGCGCGCCGTCAATGCCGTTCGAGGCTCGACACGGCGGATTCGACAATGCTCTGTGGGAAGGTTTGTCCGTTTACGAGCTGCTGCCGCCTACTGCAATAACATCATCGGAAGCCCTTATCGCTTGGGATGTAGAGGCTCAAAGGCTTGGCCCCTCCTTTTAAAGTAGCAGAAAAGTTGGACCTAAACAGCAACCGTTCTCGTCATAATAAGCCTGTTACGATTCGAATGAGTCTTCGTGTTTCAGCTCCAAGCGCCTTGAGCCGGTTCCTGATACGAAAGCCTTGCAGAACCGGAACGGCATAGGCAGGCGGCAATGCCTGTTGAGTTGGAGACTTGATGGCAACAAAATCACTATACGTCGGCAATATTTCTTACTCATCGACTGAGGAGAATCTGCTTGAGGCGTTCGCGGCGTACCAGCCCTCGAACGTGCGCATCATCGAAGGCCGGGGCTTCGCATTCTTGGATATCGATGCGGATCACCTCGACGCGGCCGTAGCCGAAATGCATGGCAAGCAGGTTGGCGGCAGAAACATCGTCGTGAACGAAGCAAGACCTAAGACCGGCGGTGGTGGCGGCGGAGGCGGCCGAAGCGGCGGCGGCGGTGGTGGCGGCTACGGCGGCGGAGGCAGCTACGGCGGCGGAGGAGGCCGAAGTGGCGGCGGTGGCGGCTATGGCGGCGGCGGGCGAGACGACTACGGCGGAGGCCGGGGCGGCGGAGGCGGCCGGGGTGGCCGCAGCGGCGGCCGCGGCGGCGGAAGAGGCTACTAAGCCGAAAGGGCCAGCTCTCTGAGCCGGCCCTTTTCAATTTGCCGGTTCCCGCTAAGTGCGTCTGCGGAGCTTTGGAGGTGCAACGATCTGGTAGGCATCCTCCACAATTCCCGCGACCTCATCCCAAGAGATAGGGACGTCCAAGTAAACGCCCAGCCAACCCCGCGGGCCGACGTAGGGAGGAACGAAGAACTGCGTGGGCCGCTCGGCCACCAGCGCATCGCGGATCTCCCTCTGGCAGGCGCACCAGAAAGCCACCCGATCGTTGTGATGATGATTGGCGCACATCAGGAAGCTCTTCTTCCCCTGTATGAACCACGTCGGCTCGCCGTGGCTTAGCCTCTCTTCGACTTCCGCCTGTGCCATGCAAAGCTCCCGCAGCCTTTGGTAAA
This sequence comes from Fimbriimonas sp., assembly GCA_035550555.1. Lineage (GTDB taxonomy): Bacteria > Armatimonadota > Fimbriimonadia > Fimbriimonadales > Fimbriimonadaceae > Fimbriimonas. The sequence goes on along the minus strand of DASZPA010000066.1, from coordinate 1,238 downwards.
CGTCTTCGGCCATCTCAGGAACCGATATACCGCGGAAAGTCGCAGATTCGCGGGGTTAAATGAATCTATGAAGCTGGACCAGATTGCTGACCTGTTGGGAAATGAAGCCGATTCACTCCTCTCACACAAATGTGAAAAGGTGCGGAAGGAAACGTTGAGCCTGCCAGGACCCGATGCGTTGGACCGGTTGTGGGTCCACACGGACAGGAGCTCTCGGGTACTGCGCTCTTTGCACTCTCTGTTCAGCCATGGTCGTCTCGCGAACACGGGATATGTGAGCATTTTGCCGGTCGACCAGGGCATCGAGCACAGCGCCGGCGCCTCGTTCGCCAAGAACCCCGAATACTTCGATCCGGAAAACATCGTCAGGCTCGCGGTCGAAGGTGGCTGCAACGGCGTTGCGTCCACGTTGGGCGTTCTCGGAGCCTGCAGCCGGAAATACGCCCACAAGATCCCGTTCATTCTCAAAGTGAATCACAACGAGCTTCTCACCTATCCCAACAAGTTCGACCAGATCATGTTTGCGAACGTGGAGCAAGCGTGGAACATGGGCGCCATCGCGGTTGGCGCGACGATCTACTTTGGGAGCGAGCAAGGCGATCGCCAGATTCAAGAAGTCAGTGCGGCTTTCTCAAGGGCCCACGAACTTGGAATGGCGACCATCCTGTGGTGCTATCTGCGGAACCCGGCCTTCAAGCAGGACAAGGATTACCACGTCTCCGCCGACTTAACCGGGCAGGCCAACCACCTCGGCGTGACCATTGAGGCGGACATCATCAAACAGAAGCTGCCGGAGAACAATGGAGGCTATAAGCTCTTGAACTCCGAGAGTCCCTACGGGAAGTTCGACGAGCGGATCTATACCGAGCTTTCAAGCGACCACCCCATCGATCTATGTAGGTATCAGGTACTGAATTGCTACTCCGGAAGGATCGGCCTTATCAACAGCGGCGGCGCCTCGGGAAAGAACGATTTCGGTGAGGCGGTCCGCACCGCCGTGATCAACAAGCGCGCCGGGGGACTGGGCTTGATCAGCGGCCGGAAGGCGTTCCAGCGCCCCATGGAAGAGGGCATCAAGCTGTTGAACGAGATCCAAGACGTGTATCTTTCGTCTGAAGTGACGATCGCTTAACGTCTCTTTCAGCTTGTTGCGGCCGCAGTTGCTCGGCGGATGATCTCGTCGGCGAACTGCATCGTCGTTGACGTCCCGCCAAGGTCCCGCGTGAGCATGGCGCCTT
>DASZPA010000065.1:0-15622 GCA_035550555.1 Fimbriimonas sp. | reverse complement strand
AGCCGAGGGTGTTCGAGCGGGAAGTTCGCCGGTTCGCGGCGGCTTGTCCGACGCTGGCGCAAAAGGATCGAGTGGTGCATGCGCTGCAGGCGCTGAAGAGTTGCTTCGCGCCGCCCAGGGCGCGACGGGCGGCGTGATTTTGATGTAGTCGCGATCTGGTTTGTGGTCGCTAGATGACTGTCAAAGGCTCCTTGGCTCGAATCCGGCGATTCGGTTGCGACAGGTTCAACACGACCACAAACCAGATCGCGGCTTTGTCGATGTCACGGGTACGCTTTTTCTCACGTGAGAGCGATTGCAAAGGTGCAGGCTGCGCCTGGCGTGGAGATCATCGACGCCCCTGAGCCTTTAGTTAGACCTGGCCAAGTCAAGATCAAGTTAGAAGCCGCATCCGTTTGCGGAACAGACCTTCATATCTACTCCTGGGACCCTTGGGCGGCGGGAAGGATCGAGCCTCCGCGGATCATCGGCCACGAGTTTTGTGGGACGATCGTCGAGGTTGGCGAGGGCGTCGAGGACCGGCATGTGGGCCAGTTTGTGGCGAGCGAGTCACACATTGTCTGCGGCCATTGCAGGCAGTGTCTGAATGGCCAGGCGCACGTGTGCGTGAACACACGCATCTTGGGTGTGGACGTGGACGGCGGCTTCGCTGAGTACGTCTCCATCCCGGCGAACAACGCTCGGCCCACGGACCGATCGATTCCCACAGAGGTTGCCGCGTTTCAGGACGCGTTGGGTAATGCAGTCCATACGGTCATGGATGGGCCTGTGAAGGAGCAGACGATTCTGATCACTGGCATGGGACCCATCGGCCTGTTCGCGGTCAGCGTCTGTAAGGCGTTGGGCGCTTCCAAGGTGATTGCCACGGAAGTGAGTCCCTATAGGATCGACTTGGCTCAGCAAGTCGGCGCCGATGTGATCCTCTCCCCCACAGAGTGCAACGTTTCGGCGGAGTTGGCCAAATTGGCGCCCGGCGGCGTGGATGGGACTCTCGAGATGTCGGGGCATCCTGCCTCGCTGGCGCTCGCGATCTCGGCGACCCGGCCAGGAGGACGAGTGAGCCTGCTTGGCGTTTACGCCGATCCACGTCAGACTATCGATGTCAACGGCGCGATTTTTAAGGGTCTTCGGATTCAAGGGATCGTCGGACGGAGGCTCTGGGAGACGTGGGACCAGATGCACGAGCTTCTGATCGGACAGAAGCTAAACCTGGCGCCGGTTCTAACGCACCGAATGCACTACACGGAGTTTCAGCAGGCGATGGAGTTGATGAAGGCGGGGAAGGCCGGGAAGGTCGTGTTCTTCTTCGACTAGGGCTCAAGCGTTCGCACGTTGCCGAATAGCTCGAGCTCGCTCCCGACGATGATCCCCGCGCCGTCAGGGCAGGCGTACGTTTTTCGTCGTGGGGTGAAATCGGCTCCAGCGAAGTGGGGTAGGAAATCGAAGTCGACCAGGTTGAGCGCAGAAAAGTCGGTTAAGCCATCCAGGTTCTGATCCCCGCAATGCTCGGCGGTTGCGATGTCCGGAGTCATCAAGATGGCGCCGGCGCTTGTCCCAACCAGCACGCCTCCGCTATGGACGTAGCGAGGCAGGAGCTCTGAAAGGCCGCGCTTCCGGATCCAACTGAGAAAGTGGAAGGTGTTTCCTCCTGACAGGTGGATTGCGTCGCAGGCGAGCAGATCCTCAATTGCCAACGAAGGCGACGACTCGTCCACGTAGGGCGCAAGGTGAGCGCCGAACCTGGCGTAATAGCTCCGCTTTTCCTCAAACCATAGTCGCTCTGGATCGGGGCTCGATGCGACGTAACCGATACGGGGCCGGTCATTGCCTATGAGCGACAACAGCCGGAGGTCTATCGGGGCGTTCCCGGGGATGACCTGGTCGCTGTAGAGCGCGAGCTTGAGATGCATAGCCGAATCGTTTCCTTTGATTACCGGAGCGTGTAGTGAGAGGGCACGACGTACAGCTCATCTGGATGGCGTCAAACTGGTCAGTGCATAGCTCGGTCCCCGAGCATGAGCTGGATCTGGTTGATCTGGCCGAGATGGTAGATCATGTTCCAGGCGTGCATGCCAAGTACGTCGGCGAGCGTGACGGTCATGCCTCCTCCGAAAGGGAGGTGGATTTCGTCTTCGAGATTCTCGTCCGAGACGGTCTCGATGGCCTCGCAGAGCTCCGACGTGCTCTGCCGTGCGGCCACCACGCATTTTTCCAGGGTGTCGTTCTCGGTTCGCCGTCGCCGTGCTTCTTCCAGGGCGTGGGTATCGTGGTCGGGCATCTTCAGCTCGCGGACGATGGGCATGAACCAGGTGCCGCCCATTGCGATCTCCTGCATCTGATCCAGAACCGAGCGTGCGACGCCCATAGGGACCCAATCTAGCTTGTCGGGCGGCAGGGCCTGAGCCGACCTTACGACGTCTTCCAACGCCTTTTGAGTGGCCCGAACCATCTGATCCTGGTATCGCATCCCGCCAGTCTAGCGCATAGGTCCGACGTGCATTCGGAGCCCCCGCGCGGGTACAAATAAGGCCCCCTGCCCAGGTGGTGAAATTGGTAGACGCGCTGGCTTCAGGTGCCAGTGTCCGCAAGGACGTGAAGGTTCGAGTCCTTTCCTGGGCACCACTCATTGCAGGTTCGAGACTGAGCTAAAGCCGCTAGCCTTTGCGTCTCGATTTCCTCGTCGTCTACCGCATCTTGAACCCTTTGTCGATACTTCGGAGCTGGTGGCGGAAGTTGTGGGAGTTATCTGGGTGGATGCTTTCTTGTTTGTCAGTCCACCTATCGCCGCGCGCTTATTGCTGGGGATTCGAGCCACCTTAATCTATCGGCCAGGTACGTGTCTTACAATTTGGGCGATGCTTTTCTCCGCGGTCGTCGTGACCATTCTCCTTGTCATCTTGGAGCTTGGGAGTAGATGGGGAGTGACACAGCGTCTCTTGCCGAGGCTTCATCAAGGCCAGAGGGTGCAAGTCATCGACGGGCTTCGAGGCTTTCTGGCCAGCGCGGTGATGCTCTCGCACGCCACTGACCTTGCGGCAGTATATGAACACAGGAATCTGGGAGTATCCCGTCGGTCAGCCTTGGTACAGGCTCTCGGCGGACGTCGCCGTGGCGCTCTTCTTCGCCATTACGGGTACCTCTTCTGGGGAAAGGCAAAGAGAGCAGGGGGCAGGCTGGAACCCCTCAACCTGTATAGCCGCAGGGGGTGCAGGCGGGGTCCTTCGGAAGTCTTGAGAGCAGAACTGCGATCGGACCCGTCGGAATATCGGGGAGGGAGGACCAGCCGTATGGCCGCGCTGGCTATCGCGAGGACAAATCCGCTGTAGCATGTGAGTGGAGTGCGTATTCCGCGTCTGAAGACGAACTATCCTCGCGAAGGGGCCGATCCTTTCCAAACGAGAGGGTTCGTCGGGCGCGTCTTTCGTGGGAAAGCTACTCGGGTGGCGTCGTACTGTCTCCTGCTCATGGCGGCCACTGCATTCCTTGCCGTCAGGCCTCCGATCGGCGTTCATCATTATGTGGTCCTCAATGCGGTTCCCGGATCGGTGATGGACGACGCCGGGCGCGTCGGGCGTATTTACTCGGATGGTCCGAGATACATGGTCGTCGTAATCTTCAACAAGGGGTGCAAACCCCGGCATGGAACTTTGCTTGACCGGATCTTTACTCCTTCGCCGTCCTTTGCGGAGATTCACAATGAGACCGTCTTCTACCCTCTCTCCTTGGTACACAGATTGGAGCCGACGGACGAGGGCGACGAGGTGACGGTCAACTGCTGCAGAAGCGCCATGGGGAACGCGGACGAGGTTTTCGACGAGTTCATGCTGGTGCGGGGCGACGGCTTCGGCTGGGATCCAGACGGCGTTACACGAGTCATACCGATGGGGAAGGGCGTGGAGCAACGGTACAAAGTGTTTCAAAGGGCGGATGACGTGGCTACCGTGAGAATCATCAAATAGGCATTCGCCTTTGTCCCTGCGGGCTCAGGTCGCACCGACAGGGGCTATCGTTTTCTGCCCCGGAGAAACGGTTGCATTGGAGAGCGGAACCGGGCCAAGTAACTTGTGGGGGCCTGAGAGAAAAGGAGCCCCGCATTGGCAGCATGAGCGATCTCAGTGGAGTCTTGCCGTTGATGAACCGGCGCCGCGTCTTCGCTTAAAGCATCGCCCGGCATGCGCTTACCGACCCCTCCTGCTTGGCCATTCGGATAAAGCCTGATCCAGTTCTAGGCTCACGGGGGCACAAATCAATCCCGCGGCTACAGGACTGTCTTGCCTTAACTAAACCTGCTGGGCCTATTTCTCTGAGCGGCGACGTGATGGCATATGCAGTGCGAGGGGTCGCGGCCAATACAAGGCCGTTCCATTCCATGCACAGTCTTCGAGTCGAAGGGGTATGGTGCGCAAGGAGCGATGGCGGAGGTTTCGACGGATCTTCAAAATGGGGCAGGTCGGGCGCGGTGGCGGCTGAATCCGGTTGCGCAGCTGCTGATCTGCTTCGTGATCGCGTTCGCGCTGGCGCTCTCTCGCCGTCATGCTCCCTGGTATCCGTATGCGGAAGACGGGATCATCTTTTATCAGCAGGCGAACGACTTTGGAATTCGATCTTTGATCATTCCGGACGGGGGGTATTTGCATGTGGGATTGCGGATCATGGCTTTGGCGCTGGCGCAGTTTCCACCCTCTTTGATGCCGTTCGCGATGGTGGCAACGGCGTTGGCGATCCAAGCCGCGGTCGCTACTTTTATCTTTTCCGACGGCATCTCCAACCTTGTGCCGTCGCAGTTCTATCGGGGGCTTTTCGCGTTTATCTACATCGGATTGCCGGATGTGGACGAGGTCCACGGGCACTTCGTCAATTCTCAGTGGCACTTGGCGCTTCTTTCCGCGCTGCTGATCTTTGGGCGGGTTCCTGTTTCTCGGGCGGGGAAGATCGTTCGGCTTGCTCTGGTCACCATCCTGTCATTGACGGGGCCCTTCGTCGCTTTTCTGCTTCCACTGACCGCGTTCAAGTACTACCGGTCCCGGAGCCGTTACAATTTGGGGCTGCTTCTTTGCTCGATTCCGGCATTCATCCAGATTTGCTCGGTTTTTCTTTCGGATCGGCCCACGCGCCCTTGGCACGACCTCGCCCGACCTATGGCCATTCCGCGCATCTTCGGCGGACGCAGCTTGCTGAGCGCGGCCATCGCGCCGAGCCTTTTTGAGAACCATTACGCCGATGAGCCGGTCCTGTGGGCAGCGTTATTTGGAACCGTGGTGCTCTGTGCTTACGCAATCGTAATGCGCAAGCGATTTGCCCTCTTGCTTCTTTACCTGGGGGGCTGCATCCTCCTGACCAGCTTGAGAGGAGGAGTCGGTTCGATGGGAACTCGACTGAACCCTGAATTCTCGAACCGTTACTACTTCATTTTTGGGTTCGGGCTCATTGTAACCGTGATCTTGATGGTTGCCTCGGAGAAGCGATGGGCCCGGGTGGCGACGGCTTGCTGCGCTGCCGCGGTCCTTGCCGTCTCGTGGCAGCTTCCCTCACCAGTCAACTTCTGGCCAAAGTATCAGGCGGCCCTGCAGACCTACGATCGCGCGGCCCCTGGCACCGTCGTCGTCTTTCCGGAAGTGCCGAAGGAGTGGAGCTTCCGCGTTCGAAAGCGCTGACCGCCTAGTTTGGATAGGTGAGGACACGCCATTTGACCAGACGGAACCTCACCGCTTCTTTTACGCAGCCGAATCCGTAGATGCAGCTGCGCTTAAAGTTGATCGAGCTACTCTCTGGCTCATACCGCGTCGGGCAAGAGATCTCGCCGATGACGAAATCGAGGTAGAGCGCCCGCATGAGCATTTCGTTATCGAAGATGAAGTCGTTGGAGAGCGCGTCGATCGGCACCGTCTCGAGCAGACGCCGGGTGAACCCGCGGTAGCCGGAATGGTATTCGGACAGCTTGGCGCCTACGCATAGGTTTTGGAATGCCGTGAGGAAGCGGTTGGCGACGTATTTGTACAGCGGCATTCCGCCCTTGAGCGCCTTTCCGCCGAGGATGCGGCTGGCGAGAACCGCGTCGTAGTCACCGCTGGCCAACATCCACGCCATCGCCCCGACCAGCTTGGGATCGTACTGGTAATCGGGATGGAGCATGATCACGATGTCGGCTCCTCGTTCCAGTGCGGCGCGATAGCAGGTCTTTTGGTTTCCGCCATAGCCTTTGTTAGCTGAATGGGTGATGGTGTGGATACCGAGGGAGCGGCTGCGGGCGGTTGTTTCGTCGCGGCTGGCGTCGTCGACGAGGATCACGTCGTCGAGGATCTCGTGCGGAAGCTCTCCGTAGGTCTTTTCGAGGGTCTGAGCCGCGTTGTAGGCTGGCATCACCACGCAAACTCGCTTTCCCTTGATCATAGTCACACGCAATCGACGATGGCGATATCGGCATTTTGGCGCGTATGGCGGTTGCCGCAACCATTCAGGTCGAGCGATAGGTCCCCCGCAACCTATCGGCACCCAAGTACGCCGCCAATATTCGGCCGTGGTTGCCTTCCCCGCTCGATCCTATTGCCCGGCAGAGAGCATCCGATCCGACTCGGTCGACGCGCGATGATGGTCCACCTCCTCTCCGACTATCTTCGCCTCGTCGGGGGCTGCCTGGAGCCGTTGCCGGCGCGCGGTGACACGCATCGATCCCACGCCCTCAAGATCGCGGAAGCCCACACCGGTGCTTTGTCATGCGGGCTTCCGACGAATAGGTCTGGTCAGCTTCTCTGCTGTGCTGGGCTTCGCCAGCGTTTTAGGCTTGGAAGCGTGGCCTTCGTGCGCGCCACGATGTCTGCCGGAATATTCATAGAGGCCATGATCGGCTCCAGCATCTCGACCATGCCTTCCATCGTGAGACCGGGATTTACGAAAGCGCCGTTTTGATAGCAGTAGCTGCAGTACTCGGTGCTCTTCGAGCCATCGGCTTCGGTCCCTCCGCCTTTGGGATCCTGGGAAAGAGGCATCGCACAGCTTTGACAAATGGATTGGTGTTGACTTTGCATGGCATGAGGTTAGCCGGGGATGGGCAGTCAAGCAAGCCGTCTCTTTAGTGTCAATGGTTTGGACCTCAGGGGTTCGAGGAGGCCGATTCGCCGAAGCGTGCGATCGGCATGACAAAGAACGTTTTGCGAATGAGGGGACTTTGTGACATGATGACGACATGCAAACGCCGCCTCCTCCAACCAACTATCCACGTTCCAACCCTCTTGACGACCGTTCGGTGCTGAAAGAAGTCGCCGTGGCGCAAAGGCAGGTGATGTACTGCGTTCTAGGTCAGGTCTGTGTGGGAATTCTCAACGGCGTCGCCACGGCAACGTCGCTAACGGCACTGGCGCTTTTCGACGGGGTTCTTGCCCTTGCCCTGTTGGTCTTTATGATTATCTCGGTGGTCAAGCTTGTGAACGCGTTGGGGCTGTCCGCAGTGCTCTGGGTCATTTTGATGTTCGTGCCGTGCGTTTCTCTCATAGCGCTGCTTATGCTCAGCCAGAAGGCGACCACGCGGTTGCAGCAGGCGGGGATCAAGGTTGGTCTTATGGGCGCCGACCCGAACTCGATCTGACCGGTTTTGAGGGCTGCGCTTGCTCCTGCTCCGATGCTTTCGCTTCCCTCGGTGGAATACACCGCGGGGGAACTTGCGGAGGCATCGGAGATCCGCAGGGCCATTCTCGGTTCACGCGAGGTGTCCTGCATTCGTCCTGAGAGGATTGCTCCTTGGGAGCTGCTTTGCTACTTGAGCGACGCGGGAGACTTTGCCTTTCACGGCACGACCGATCTGAACATCGCCGAGTTCACGCCGCGAAAGTGCCAGGATGCGAACCCGTTTGGGGCTCAGGAGGCTGTCTTTGCGTCTTCGGACGGACTTTGGGCGATGTTCTATGCCGTTCTCGACCGGCCCCGGCAGCAGTTTTCGATGGTGAACAGCTGCGCTTCGTTTGTGGATGAGGACGGAAGCGTTTCGAAGCCTTGCTACTTCTTCTCGATTGGAGCACCATCGGAGTCGGAACCATTCAGTCCCGGCGCTGTCTATGTGCTGCCTCTGGGCACCTTCTCTCGCGATCCCATCGAGCAGTGGAGAGGGCATCGGGTTGTGGTTCATCACTGGGCGAGCTTGGAACCGGTGCGGCCGCTTGCCATCCTTCCAGTCGCGCCCGAGGACTTTCCGTTTCTCGATCAGATCCGACGGCACGACGATGAGGTCTTGAGGAAGAGGATCGATGCCGATCCAGATGGGTTTCCTTGGGTGGACTAGTGGGTTGGTCGTTAAGGCGGACGGCCCGCCCCATGCGATGGGTCAGCGTAAAATGGGATTGCGATGAAGCTTCCGACTCTTGCCGGAACCATCAAGCGACGGATCCTGCTGAACTACCGGGCAGACCCTGATGTGGTCGAGCGGCTCTTGCCGAAGCCGTTTACCGCCCAGATTCATCGCGGCTTCGCGATCGTCGGCGTATGCCTTATTCGGCTGGAACAGGAGCGCCCGGCAGGATTTCCTGAAGCGCTCGGCTTTTCGAGCGAGAACGCCGCCCATCGCATGGCCGTTCAGTGGCCCGGACCGGGCGGGGAGACGAGCACCGGAGTGTACATCCCCCGGAGGGATACCGATTCGGTAGCCAACCGGCTTGCGGGTGGTCGCCTGTTCCCAGCCGAATCCCACGCGGCGCGGTTCGCGGTCTGTGATCGCGACGGGCGGATCGAGTTTTCGATGCGGTCAACGGACAGAGAGGTGCAGGTTAGCGTTACCGGTACTGAGTCGGATCGATTTCCGCAAGGCTCGGTCTTTGAGTCGCTGGAAGAGGCTTCGCGGTTCTTTGAATCGGGTTGCGTCGGGTATTCGCCCTGTTCGGGTTATTCCGACTTCGACGGGATCGAGCTCTGGACACCTTCGTGGAAGGTGAACTCCCTGGAGATCAGCGAAGTTCATTCCAGCTATTTTGCGGACGAGTCGCTATTTCCTGCTGGATCGATCGCGTTCGATCACGCCCTCATCATGAGAGATATTCAACATGAGTGGAGAACGGTCTCACGGCTTTCCGGGGGAGCTAACTCGGCCAAGAGTAGTTCTCCGGGTGCATGAGAGGGACGGCTCTGTTGAAGGCGAGCCAAGTCTCGGAGAAGAAGCGGGAGTAGGAGTAGCCTCCTGCGCGATAGGCTTGCCGATTGCCCGACCAAACCACTGGAAGGGCACAGAAGAGGAAGGCCCTTTGGAATCCGTACCGAAACATAACGTGAGTCAGTCCTCTGCCCCGGGCCATGATCGCCAGTCGCTCACATTGAAACCTAACGTGCTGTTCCTCATCCTTGACTATCTGGTTGCAGATAGCCGCTAAGATTCCCGATTTGGTTGAGGCTGCGAGCGCCACATAATAGACTTGCGCGACTATCTCCGCAGTCAGCAAGACCATAATCGACAGTTCCAAGCCGGCTAGACGCCTAATGCTCCTAAATAGCGAGTCGGTCCAGTTCTTTTCGATCAAGTCGATAGAGTTCAGCTCCAAGAACCGTCCCAGCTCTCGCGCATGCCGCTGTTCCTCCTTAATGAACAGGTCCACAGACTCGCAGTAGGCGAGATCGGAGTTGGCTTCGGACCACTGCTTTGCCGCTCTTCGCAGGTGGTTGCCTTCCGAGCTCTCTCCTAGCTGAAACGACTGGACCGACTTGGTGATGGCGCGCTTTTCGGTGTCAGAAAGCTCAGCGCCCAGTCTCCAAGGGACCGGCAAGAGATTGTTTGAGTTGCCTGCGAAGTATGAAGTCCAGTCCTGCGAGCTCCACGCCCTTCTGTATGAGATCGCCGGCTGAATGAAGGTGGGAGTAGCAGTTGGAGTGTTCACACGGTCGGCAACAGCGGTTGTTTTGATCGAGTTCGGGAGCGACGCGGAAGTCTTGGCAATCTCCTGGCAAATGAGCCTAAGGGCCTATATGCTTAATGCAGGTTGGCTAGGAGGCCGAATACTTCGTCGGCTCTTTTGAACCGCTTTTGGAAGTCCTCGTACGGCTTTGGCACGGGGTAGTGCCAGACCGTTTCCATGCGGGCGGGTAGCGAGGCGCGGAGGCTTGGCCACTCTTTGACCGGTGTCGATTCCCAGACGTTGAGCTGAAGGCCGAGGATGCTGTCGCTTGGCTTGGTAAGGACTCCGTTGACGTCGTAAGGGTTGGAAAAGTAGTGCTGGCGGGGATCGGATCGGTAGCCGACGGTCCAAGGGACGTTGATGACGGAGTAGCCGTTGTCGAGCATCATCCTCGCGCCGTTGCTGTCGCCCTCCCAGGCCATGATGATGGAGCCCTTGGGCAGGCGGATGTTGTGTCCCAGGTGGTTGCGATAGAACTCCCAGACGATAGGGGTTTTGTCGTGTGAGCGAACGTGGTCTGAGAGATCGTTGATGTACTGGAGGAACAGGTCCCAGGGGCCCTCGAAGTTTCCTTGCTCGAGGCGTTGGGCGTAGGTCGGCTCGTTTTTGAGCTGGCCGATCTCCGCTTCGTCTCCTCCCAGGTGCATGTAGGGGCTGTGGAACAGGTCTTCCGCTTCGGTTAGGATCTGCTTCACGCCATCGACCGCCTTTGGGTTGAGGACGTCGAGGACTCCGTCGGGGCGCGTGCCGAGGGTGGAGTCGGCTGCGAAGGGTTCGGGTTGGGCACGCCTCATGGCTGCGGTGTGGCCAGGTGTGTCGATCTCGGGGATGATCGTGACTCCGAGGAGGTCCGCGTAGGCGACCAGTCCCCTAAGGTCTTCGTGGGAGTAGAGGGGCGATGGGGGCTCCCCTTCGTAGCTCTCGTTCTTCATACCCAGGGCAGGGAAGTTGGATGACGGAAAGGTCCATCCTTGGTCGTCGGTCATATGGAGCTGCAAGTAGCGCACCCGATAGAGGTGGCAGAGCATGACGGCCTTGCGGATTTCGGCGATCGGGTGTGGCTTTCGGGCCACGTCGAGCATTAGCCCGCGGTAGCCGAACAGGGGCTTGTCTTCGATGAGCAGCCTTGGGAAGGTTCCCTGTTTGCTCATGCATTGGATGAGCTCGGAGGTCCCCATGGCGACCGCGGCGTAGTTGCTTCCAGAGACCTTGACGGGGCCTCGGGTGTCGACTTGGAAGGCCTCGCCTTTGTGGAAGGAGTCCAAGGCGAGGATGATTTGGCCCCTGGTGTTGCTTATTTTCGGCTTGACGCCTGTTAGGAGGTGGATTTCTCGGGCGAGCTCCTGGGCCAACGGACGGAGGGATGGGCTTTTGACGGCGATTGTTGGCCGTTGAGATAAGGCGGTTTGGCCGACGAACTGGGAGAGGGAGTGCGGCCACGGGACGATGGCGGGAGGTTCGAGGTTTGCTGCAAGCAGGGCCAGGGCTGGGAGCACGTTAGTTTCTGCCGGGGCGGACGCCCATGTGGCCCGACTGTTTGGCGGCGTCGATGAGCTTGGCCGGCGGGGAGTTGGGCGACATCTTCTGGGTGGAGCCGGGGGCTCCGGCGGTGGGGAACTTCTCCGGCCCGGAGGAGCATCCGGAGATGACGGCGGTTAGGACGAGAAGAAGGGAGAGGCGGATCAGCATGCGTTCACGGGTTGGAGGGTGACGCAACCCCTGCCGGGGTTGGATATCTGGGGCGTTTGGAACCCACGGCGATGCCGTGGGCTACGGTGATGGAACCGTTCCGCGGTTGTGTGGAGACGGGATTCAGGGGACTTTTGCTTGATGAACCGGAGCCCCCTCTCCCGGTTCGCACCCGCCTTCGCGAGAGCTCCGGCGGGTATGCGCTCACCGACCTCTCCCTCGGAGGGGCGAGGTGATGGGCCGAGAGGGTGCCGAGAGCTTGTCGGCCAGTTTGGAGGCAACGGCTTCCTGATTCGTGGCCGGCCGGCGGCTTTTCGTTGATATTCAAGCACCGCCTTCTTTTAGCGGACTTTTGCAGTTTCGATTTCTCCCTCGCCCCCGGCTCGCTTCGCTCAGCGACTTCTCCCGCGGCGGGAAGGGGTTTGGCGCTAGCGGTCGCGCAGGTTGGTCGGCAACCTGCTGGGAGGCCAATGCAAACGTCTTCCAGGACACGGCTCCATTGGTTTGGATAGTTAATCCGTGAAACGGCCTCCGTGTCTGCGTCAGAGGCGCGCCTGTCGATCACGGCCGACGGTGACTTGAAGGGTCCCCCGGCGTGCCGGGGGTGATAAGACGCGGACACGTCCGCGGACTCCCAAGAGGGGTTCGCCTTTTCTGCGATCTTCATCTAAGGGGTCGGAGGCGGGGTGGTGGCGCAGTCGTCTTGGATTGTGTAGTCGCAGACTTTCGACGAGCCGTCGTGACGCCACTTGGCGTGGCTGTCGGCGAAGCTGGCGTTGAAGCCTCCGTTGTGGAGCGTGAAGGATTGGTTCGTGTGGACCCAGTCTTGTGGGTTCCAATCGATGTCCCAGTCGGCCCAGATCTCGGTGACGGGGTCCTCGTACAGGTTGTAGGGGACGTCTTGCAGCCAGATTGTGCCGGAGGGGTCGGCGATGGCGGAGCCGTTGATGCTGGCGCCGGGCTGGTTGGCGACGGCTGCCGGGTCTTGGTTCTGGAACCCGGTGTGCTGGTTAACTTCGTCGTTCCAGGCGTTCTCCTGAGCGTTGCCGAACGTGAAGAAGAAGTTCATATCGTTGACGGCGAAGCTGGTGAGCTTGATCTTGGCGCCGCCGTTGTCGAACCATCGGTCACGCTCCGCGCCGAAGGTCTGGTTCACCTTGCGCTCACCGCAGAGCACGATCGGCCGATTCTTGACGTACGGCTGGAGGATGTCGTCCCACCAGTCTAGATCGTTTCCGTCGTTCTGGCCCTCGGTCGGCCAGTTCTGATAGAGGAACGATGGCGTCCACTGGTCGTCGTAGTCGTTCGAATACATGGGTGCGGCGATCGCCCACTGCTTGAGGCCGCTCAAGCAGGCGCTTGCCTTGGCCGCTCTTTTGGCCTGCGCGAAAACGGGGAAGAGGATCGCCGCGAGGATCGCGATGATCGCTATGACGACCAACAGTTCGATGAGGGTGAACGCCTCTGATCGTTTCACTTGGAATAACACCTCAATGTAGTTAATGCAAGAGACAGGGCGCGGTGGATTGCCGCACGATAAGGGATGTAGGTAGCACGAGGTTCTCGATGGCGGGTTCCTCGGACAGACGAATCAATTGCTTGGCTGCGGCGCGGCCAAACTCTCGAAGAGGCAGCCGGACGCTTGTCAAACTGGGGGTGAGGAATTCTGCGAGCTTGAAATCGCCGAATCCGATGATCGAAAGCTCTTGTGGAATGGAGATGCCCAGCTCGCCGGCGGCTTTCATTGCACCGAGAGCCGTCACATCGCTGGCGCAGAAAATGGCGGTCGGACGCGGCTTCATCTTAAGCAAGGTGAGAGCGGACTCGTGACCGACGGCTTCCTCGAAAGCGCCTTCGTCCAGGCTGATCGGCTTGAGCTTATGCTTCCTGAGTCCGTTGCGGTAGCCGGCGAACCGCTCGTCGCCGTCGATATTTCGGAGGGGGCCTTTGATGAACGCGATGCGGCGATGTCCGAGGGCAACCAGGTGGTCGACGGCTTCCTCGGCTCCCTTGGCGTTGTCCAGAGCGACGAAGGGAATGGCGCGGCGTCCGTTGTAGTGGTTCAGGGCGAGCACCTTCAAGCCCCGGTCGCGGAGGAGATTGATATAGAGGACTTCGTGCTCGCCGGTGAGGACGCAGGCGACTTTGGAGTGGTCTCCGACCAGCTCTTCTGAGATGGCGGTGCGGAAGTCGAAGATGGCGACATCCTGGATCTCTTCTTCGAACCCAGCCAGGATCTCAGGGTAGTAGTAGGGGTCGAGCACATGCCGGACGCCCGCGGTGAGGAGGACGAACTTGGGCGCGGGTTTGAGCTGGCGCTCGGTGAGCGGCTCCGTGCGCACCACGTAGGTTCCGCTGCCGGTGACTCGTCGGACGAGGCCAGAGTCGACGAGGCTGCTGACCGCCTGTCGGGCGGTCATGTACGCGACGCCGAAGCGTCTAGACAGTTCGTGGTCGGAGGGGATGCGAGCGCCGACCTGCCAATCGCCGCGGGCGATCTGCTCTTGCAGGGCCCTTGCGACCTCCTTGTGCTTGACCAACCCTTCCATTGAACTCATAGGCACTGTATATCGAGTTCGGGTTGCTCTCCTTTCTTGAGCATCCAAGACCAAAGCTCTCTATACAGATCTCACTATACAGCGGAAAAGGGCAAACTGACAACTTTTGCTTCCCATAAGCTGCACCCTAACGGTCGAAACAAAAAACAAGAAAAACTGCGCGCCCTTTCAAACCTTTCTTTCGTCATTTTGTCAGGTGTCAGCAATCATCTGACAGCAATGGTGATTTATGGAGTCAGTCGGAGAATTCATTAGATCTGAGCGTATTCGAAAGCGGATTTCACTACGCCAGTTAGCCAAGCGCGTTGGCATCAGCCCAACCTATCTAAGTCATATCGAGATTGACCATGTTGCACCTCCTACGCCTGAAAAGCTTTGCAAGATCGCATTGGAGCTAGATCTCAGCTTCGATGATCTGCTACTAAGAGCCGGCCGCTGGGACCAGCGAGCAGCTGAAGTCATTGGTGCTCGTTCGGAACTCCGCGATCTTTTCAACCTCGCGTTTACCATGGATTCGCGAGATGTAAGAAAGCTAGTCGAAGAGCTTGAACGTCGCCAGGCAATACCGCTGGAGGTTGGCGGGCTCTTATGATTTCTCGCGATCTTTACCCAGTTGCGGAGAGCACAAGAGCGCGTTTGCGCGAGACGGCCCTTAGTAAGTCAGGGTGTGAATTCGTTGACGTAGAGACTCTTGCTGAAGATTTGGGCCTGAGGATCGTCGGTTCCGACCCATCAGGAAGGTATCGCCTTCCTTTTCGAAAGAGAGGCCAGCTACGCGTCGAGCGACATGAGCTGATCGTTAGATCAGATCTATTTGAAAGAGATGCGATGGACGTCGAGTTCCGCGAAGTCATAGCCCACGAACTATCGCACTATGTTTTGCATGAGCATTTTCTGCAACAACGTCCCCTTCCTTTCGGACGCATGGATGCAAAACGACTGGAGTTGGCCCGATTCGCCTTTAGCCGCGAGCAGAGTGATCAGATAGAACGAGAGGCAATCTTCATGGCTGCTCTCATTCAGGTTCCCGTAAACCGCCTGAAGTTGGTGTTGAGATCTCATATCGACTCGTATTGCTTCGGAAAGTGGACGTTAGTTACAACAGGAGTAGAGCTGGCGGAAAGCAACGCAGCAAGGATCTATTCAAGGCGTGCAATCAATACGACGATGTCGACCTTTGGTGTCACCCGCAGTACTGCAAAGGTCGCTTTGGGCTATTGGAAAGCTCTTTCTAGGCCGCCATACGAGTGGCTAAGAGAGGCTAGGGAGGCCCGACTAACGAGCCTCCGTTGAACAGGCTTGGGACGGAGCCCGCGCTGCTCGCAAACACTTGTAGTGTAACAGAGCCGTCCCGAGGAACGCGGCCGCGCTCAGGGTCAAGCGGTCGCATGGACGAAAAAATGAGCATTCAAACCTCAAGGCGTCCGGGAACCGACTCCCGTGGCGGCTCTTTCTCGCAGGCGACCGTGTCGGCGGTCTGGAACAAGGCTCAAATCGTAGCTGGCT
>DASZPA010000064.1:0-3158 GCA_035550555.1 Fimbriimonas sp. | reverse complement strand
TCGACGAAGGGATGGCCAAGACGGTCATCAGTGGTGGAGAGGAGGATGTGGTCGCGCTGAGTCTGCGGCTTGCACTCTCCGAGTTGATCCAGGAAAGGCAGGGCAGGCCTATGTCGCTCCTCATCCTGGATGAAGTCTTTGGGAGCCTTGACGCCGACAGACGACAGGCCGTTCTCGATCGACTTGCCGCATTGAAGGGGCGCTTCGAGCAGATCATCGTGATCTCCCACGTCGAAGGAACTCACGAGATCGCCGACCATTGTATCTTTCTCGCGCGAGATCCGGATACACGAGCAACCGTCGTCACCGACGAAGCGACGGCCCTTGGCCAAGTGGGAGAGGCGGCGTGATCCACGAGTGGACCGATCCCGGAGGATGCCGTTTCAAGCTAGAAGATGACGAACTCTCGGTCTGGAGCTTGGGCGGCAGCTGGGTCCCCGCGAGTCGCTTCTACAAAGCCCTCGAACGAAGCGCCTTCCTCAAGACTGAAGTCGGCCGCCTCCGAAAGCAGATCGACCGACTCACTAAGGGCAGCGCCTACTGTACTTGCTCGGGTGCAACGACCGGCAGCAACGGGTTCGGAGCAACCGAGAGGTGCGACCTGTGCGGACAGCTCAAGCAAAGCGAGGTGGCCGCCCATGGCTGAAATCGAAAACGCCTCCGGTTTAGGGAGAGCAAGGAATCTGACGGGTGCCCGATTTGGCCGGCTAATCGTGATTTCCTTTGCCGGAACTAATTCGCGTCGAGACGCTTTGTGGTTATGCCGGTGCGACTGCGGAATCGAGAAGATTGTGTCTCGCAACCATCTCACGCGGCGATCCTTCCGCACGCTGTCATGCGGCTGTCTGAATCGTGATGTCTGCACCTCGCACGGCTACGGATCGATTACCGATCGAAGGCCGGAGTACGAAGCATGGCACGCGATGAAGCAAAGGTGCCTCAACCCTAAACACAAAAGCTATCACCGATACGGAGGGCGTGGCATCACCATTTGCGATCGCTGGCGAGACTCTTTCGAAGCTTTTTTGGCGGACATGGGGCCTAGGCCAAGTGCCGACCTGTCGATAGATCGGATCGACAACGATGGCAACTATGAGCCCAGTAATTGCCGATGGACGACGCGGCAAGTTCAAATGAGCAACCGCAGTTGCACGAACAGAGGAACCCATGGAACCACCTGAAATCTTGCTCTCACCCTGTCCGTGGTGTGGCTCAGAGGAAGTCGAAATGTGCCGTGAAGATTGGTGGGATGGCAACACGCCTGCGGTCTGGTGCACGAGATGCGGCGCGATCGGCCCGGTGATGGACGGTTGCAACGAAGACGCCGCAGCTATCGCCGCCTGGAACAAAGGCCCCTACGCCGACCGGTTCGAGATCCACGCCGCCGCGCTGAAGGCTCATGCGGAGGCCCTGAAAGCCAAGGCAGCCGAGCACCAGAAGAAAGCCGACGAACTCTTGGCAAAGGCGGAGAAGGCGGTGGGGAATGGCTGAAACTCGTTTCGTCAAACGCCCGAATTTCTACGCGCCGAAGTGTTCGCGGTATCGGATGATCGTTTTCGGGCCACGCGGTGCGATTTCGCATCTTTGGTCCTCACCGCAACCTTGGGCCGTCATCTCGTATCAGACGCCCCACCGATGGATTAGCGAAGCTGGTCCGCCGAAGTCATTCGAGAGGGAGGGATATGTAAGCGTCCCCTTCTTTAGGACCGAAGCCGATGCCCAGCGGGAAGCGCATAAGAGAAGCAAGGCAACCTTCCGTGACGAGGTGTCAATCATTGCAGCCAACGATTCAAGGAACATGGCTCTGGCCGAACTTCCGTATTGGCAGTTCGTTCAAATGGTCAGGGCTGTCGTCATTGACCGATCAGAGGAGCCGGACGCGCCAAGGGTCAAGAACCGACCTGTCTTCGAAAGCTACCGCGCGGTATTCGACGCTCTGAACAATCCGAGCGAAGACGAGACCGACGAGTGGCTGACACGGCTACCGGAGGCGATTCTGTGACCAACCCCATCCAAGACGCTCAGGCACTCCCCACCTCCAGAGAAATAAGAATATGAGATCAGAAGGACAGTACATGCCGACGCTACGGATCGAAATCGAAGGATGCCGCCACATGATTGTGAAGGCCCTCATGGACCAACGGGAGGAGATCGAGCAAACGTTGACGGACTCTCTGAAGGACGTTGATGTAGCTGCGCTAGTCAAGAGTCAGGTGGCGATGCATCTGCCGAATATCTTGCAACAAGCAATTACGGAAGCGATCAAAAGCGCCGTGAATCAATCGCTCTGGGATTCGGAGTTCGGAAGGGATGTACTCAAGGCTTCAACTCAGTATGTTTCCGAAGCGATGAAAGGCGTCACGAGGGAACCTGAATGAGCATCACTGAGGACGCTCAGGCACTCCTTGCCACTCTCTCAAAGGCTACTCCGGGAGAGTGGGAGATCGCCCAAGCATATCGAACTGGCTGGCCCCACGTTTATGCAGGAGAGGCTTGTGTTGTCAGAGTGCTCGACGTTAAGAAAACGGATGCCGACGCGATAGTCGCGGCTCATAACGACGCCCCAAAGATCATCAACGCCCTTATAGAGCGGATAGCCGAATTAGAGGCACAGGTGAGCAAATGAAGCAGGCTGCGACGGTCGGAGTTTGGGGCGAACGGGCGCAAGAAGCGATCCGCGAAACCGTCTTGCACTTTTGCGATTCCTACGGATTCGATCCGAGGCGCTTACAGACGTGTTGCGATCCCGCTCAAAAAGGATACCTACTCCTATTAATCGACAGGTCCTATCCCTTTGGGCAGCGAGAGCGATTCCCCTACAAAGCGTGGCTAAGGCAACGCCGCATCTTCAAAGAATGGTTGCTCGCCGATCCTAACGCGCCTACCGTTCTCGGCGGTTTATTCGCGGAGGCTCAGGTGAGGGGTAAGGAGGTTGGGAATGGGTAGGTCCGACGGGTTATCGATAGCCGCAACGTCAAAAACTCAGCGCCGCCTCTCTGAGGCGATCGGCATACTTGCTCGTCAACCCGATAGCCTGTTGGTCATTGAATTGAGAGAGGCCATTGACGAGGCACGTGTACTACTGTTGCGTTTCGAGACTTACAGGAACCGCATCGTCAACGCTGGACGGGATAAACCCATTCCAAATGGAAGCGGCT
>DASZPA010000063.1:0-5819 GCA_035550555.1 Fimbriimonas sp. | reverse complement strand
AGCGGCGCCCGGAGATCGTGCGAGACCGAGTAGGTAAAGCCCGTCAGCTCATTGTTGGCGGCCTCCAACTGGGCCGTGCGCTCGGCGACCCGTCCTTCCAGGCTCGCATTCAGGTCCCTGATCTCCTTTTCCGCGCGCTTGCGGTCGCTGATGTCCCGCACGAACATGATGTAAAGGCTTCCGGTCTCCACGCGTTGATCGGCGATGTAGATTTCGATCGAGATCTCGCCGCCGGTCTTGGTCGCCGCCAGCAGCTCGATGTGGGTTCGAAGGTTCGGCTCCTCGTCGAAGTGAAGGAGCCTTTGCAGGCCGGATTCGGCCTTGCTCCGCTGCTTGGGCAGGAGGATGCGCTCGCGAAGGTGATGGCCGATGGCCTCTTCTTGGGTCCAGCCGAACAGCTTCTCCGCGTTGGGGTTCCAGACGGTGATGATTCCGTCGCTCGAAAAGCCGACGATGGCGTCGATCGAACAGTCCACGATCAGACGCCGCGTTTCCTCGCTCGCCCACAGCTCGGCTTCGGCGATGCGCCTTTGCTGCGCTTCAGACTCGGCTGCCTGGCGGGCATCAAATTCGCGGATGGCCGCCTCGCGCATCCGGTTTTGGACGACCCCGGCAATCACGGCAAAGATCGGATAGACGATGGCCGTCGAGATGATCGAGCCAAGAGCCTTCGACTGGTCCCTGCCGTTCGGCGAGATCGGAAAATGGAAGACCAAGTAGACGTAAGCAATGATGAGGAGGCAGCCGCCGATGGCGGCCCTCAGCCCCGCCCAGCAGGCGGCCCATACGATGGCAAGCAAGTAGACAAGGCCGAACGTGCCCTGGAAGAACTTGTAGACCGAAAGACGATCGAAGACGATGATCAGGGGGATCAGCGCCAGAAACGCGATCCACTCCTGCGCGACCGTGGGATTCACCGGGCGAGCGCGTTCGCCTTTCCGTCTCCCCGGAATAAACCGGCCGATCAAAGCAGAGTCCCCTTCACTCCCACAACTCACCCTCAGATCGTCGCTAGTTTATATGACCGGCTCCCTCTGTGGTTTGGTCAGACCGAAATTCGAACTTGGTCCGCCTTCGAATGGTTCATCGGCGGTTCGTAGCCCTTTCGAGAGATCGTGGAGCGACAAACTGTCATTTCTAAAGTACGCGGGCAGCACCTTGTTATGCTTACGCGCGGCTCTCGGAGAATTCGGACCGAGCCTGCGATGCGGGAGTTCCTGGAACGGCCGGCTCCTTTCGAGCAATGCCATCGTCCATATTCCCGTCAAATGAGAAAAACTGCCGCGACGATCGGCCTCTTGATCTGCTCGAACACGTTTATGAATACGGCCTGGTACGGGCACCTCAAGTTTAAAGACCGGCCGCTCTGGGTTGTGATCGTCACAAGCTGGGCTATCGCCTTCTTTGAGTACTGCTTCCAGGTGCCTGCCAACAGGATCGGCAGCGACGTGCTTTCGCTGACGCAGCTCAAGGTGCTTCAAGAAGGCATCACGCTCCTGACGTTCGGAATCTTCGCTTTCGCCGTCTTCAAGGAGAGGCCGACGGTGAACCACCTGATCGCCTTTGCGTTTCTTGTGGGCGCGGCCTACTTCGGAACGAAGAAGTAGGCCGCGAGCGACTCAGTGCAGCCGGACCGACCACGCAGTGAGGACACCGTTCGAATAGGTGCCCACCACGGTGACGTTCCACCCGTCCCCCACAGCGTCCCAGAAGGCTGCCGGCGACATGAGGCCGCCTTGAGGATCGTAGAACTCCGACGAAGCGTTGGTCGCCACCTTGACCGTGCTTCCGGATAAGGTGAACCCCGCATGATCGGTGATCGAGACCACGTCGAATCCGTCCGAGTTGTCGGAAGGGTTCGTGAGATCTCCGGTCACCGTTGCCTGCTGGTAGACGGCGAACGCGACGGACTGGGACGCTCCGCCGCCTGGGCTGGGATTCACGACCGTAATGTTGGCCGTCGTCGGCAAAGCCAGCATCGACGCAGGCACCGTCGCATACAGGGTGGTCTGCGTAAGATAGGTGGTCGTCAGCGGGGTGTTTCCCCACATGACCTGAGCGTTGGTCAAGAAGCCGCCGCCTGTGATTTGAAGCGTTAAATCCGTGTCGGTCGTCAGAACGGCGCTTGGATCGATGCTCGAAAGGATCGGAGCGGTGGCGTGATAGGTCACCGAATGCTTCGACTCCACGTTTCCTGCCTTGTCGGTGCTCCAATAGGAGAGGATGTGCGGCAGGTTGGTGAGTATCAGCTGGAAGGGCTTACCGGCGGGCGCCGAGTACTGGGCGCCGTCGAGAATATAGTTGAGGGAGGCGACTCCGCTGAAGTCGTCGGTTGCGTTGAGGGTGACGACATAATTGCTGTACGAATAAGTGGTCTTGGGATGGACCGCATCGAGGTTCACCGTGCAGTGGTGGTTGGGCAGAGTCGTCGTGCCGTTGCTTGCCACGATGCTCACGTTGTGGCACTTGGATGTGGCGAGCGGAATCATGACCTCGATCGCCGACACCTTGACGTAGGGGGCGCCGTCGACCGAGTAGCTGATGGTCGGCGTGCCCGACACGAACGGCGAAAGCACATCCAAGTTCACTCCTCCGTTGTTCCATCCGAGGGCGTCACCCGGCTGGCTTTGCGTCACGACCACATGCGGCGTGGCGTCTCGCTTCCAGATGACCGGAGTCGATCCGATGGTTCCGACGATATCGCCATTGTCGTCGATTCCCAAAGCCTGTGCCGGCCATTGATTGGGGGAGAGGTCGATCGCGCTTGCCGCCGTCCCCGACCAGTAGATGGCGTGCTTGCTGCCGTTGATCGTCGCCCAACCGACCTCATGCCCGTTTCGGGTTCCGAGGACTTCTGAGGCCGTGCTGCCCGCCGGCGCGAGGTCGATCCCGCTGTCCGGCGTTCCCTTCCAGATGTAGGCATCTTGGTGATAGACGCTTTGGGCGTCGAAGCCCTCGACATACCCGCCCTGAATGCCCTTGCCGTCGTCTACACAGGTGGCGTAGCTGGCATAGGTCGGCAAACTGGTGGGATTGAGATCGATCGCATTCGGGTCTGAGCCCGTCCATAGCAACGCATGGTTGAGCGAGCCCCCGGAGGGAACGCCGAAGCCGACCGTGTGAGTTGCGTGGATCGCGTTCGCCGTGGAGCCGGAAAAGCCAGGGGGGTTCAGGTCGACGGCGCTGGCGGCGGTTCCGCTCCACATGTAAGCGTGGCCTCCGGCCCATCCGACCTGATTGGTGTTGTTGACACCGAACACCTTCGATTCACCGCTCCGGGCGCCGCCCGGATTGAGGTCGACAAACGAGGCGGCATTGCCTTTCCAGAAGCAGGCGTGGTGCCATCGATGGGTGGACCCGCCGCCCCTGCCGCCGCCGTTCGTGGTGTATGCCACAAAGTATCCGCCTTGGCGGTACCCGTACAGCGAGGTGATCGCAGGCGAGAACGAAGGCGGATTGAGGTCGATAATGTTATTGGTAGTTCCGTTCCAGAGGATGGATCGGGAACCGTAAGTGCCGGCTATCTGTCCGCCGCTGATCGCAACGGGCGTGCCAACGGTACCGCCATTGGGTAGTGGAAGAGGTGTCTGGCTGAACTGGGCGTTCGCCGAGCAAGCCAGTGAAAGCAAGGCGGCAAAAGCAATCTGGATCCGAAACAGACTCGCTGTCTCCATGATTGGTCTCCTTAAGTAAATTCGATCGAGCTTGATTATCAGGCACGCGAATGTCAGCTAAAGCAAAATCGAAATGCAGTGGTTGAAGCTTACATCAGATCCATTCGCTCTGCAACGGAAAGAATGATGCTCCTAAAACGAGCGGGCAACAGATTTTCGGTTGCGCGCCTAATCGAACCGGTCGAGCGCCTTTGAGATGTGAAGCACACGGTCCAGATCGTCGCCGCCGACTACCAAGGCTTCATGGTGAGTGACCTGCACTACGAGACCTCCTCTCGACGTTGTGAAACAGCAATCGACCAGGTTCGTAAGGCAGAGACGTGCCATGGCCTTGGCCACCTCAATTTCAGAGTCTTCGAAGACCATGCAGTTGGAGGCGTATCCGAACAAAGCGTTCTGATTCTGAGCCAACCGCTGAAGGATTTCCGCGAAACCGGACACGCTCCCCTGCTTGGGAAAGAAACCGGTGGCGCGGATACAGAGCGGCGCATCCGGCCAGAGCTCCGTCACTAGCCAGCTCGCCAGCTCGTTCTTGAGTGCGCTCAAGCGCGGCAGCGTGCCTTGCCGTTCATGCTCGAACACGAAGACGCCGTTTCGCAGGGGTCTTCCCAGGTCGGGATACTCTGCGCGGGCCTGGTCTTCTGTGACGATCCGCACTTCAGTGTCCGTCGT
This sequence comes from Fimbriimonas sp., assembly GCA_035550555.1. Lineage (GTDB taxonomy): Bacteria > Armatimonadota > Fimbriimonadia > Fimbriimonadales > Fimbriimonadaceae > Fimbriimonas. The sequence goes on along the minus strand of DASZPA010000063.1, from coordinate 1,473 downwards.
TCGACCAGTGATACGGATCGGCCGAGGCGGGATGGAGGTGAATCGCGCCGTAGGACTTGCCGACTTCGATCAGCGTCGAATGTGTCGCGTTGCGCGGAGCACCCTTCACGTCGACCCGTTGGCCGTCCGCGGCGGCGATCGAGATGTCCCCAGACCACTGCAGCACGGTGTCGACGGCCAGTCTCTGCGTGTGACGGCTCTTCAGAGCAGGCGGGACGTGAAGGTTTTGAATTCCATACCCGTCGACCATTTCTTGTGCGCCGTCGACTCCACCCGCCACCCAATTGATATCGACACCATCCAACGCCGGGACCGCGGAGGGATCGACGTTACCTTGGACAATTTCCCATGAGTAATGCATCATGTACGCCCGCTCGGGCGGCCGATACGTCGCAGTGATTCTGACGCTGATTCCAGCCTCCGCCATCGCACCGGCAAAGGCGAGGAACTTCTCTCGGAACCCATCGGCGAGGTCGTCGGTACTGGTGCTGGTCGGGTACTGGCTCACCCATGTCGCACCGCTCGGTGTTGCCATTTCGTTCCATTTTGCCGCTATCGTCGCGCAACGCGCCCAACGGCAGCGGCCAGAGCCGCGCCAAGCCCATTCGGCGACCCGGCGCCCGTCGGAAAGTCCCAACCGGCGGCCGCGGAGAAGGAGCCCGTGCTTCCCGCGCTCACGTCGTGCAATGCCGATGTCCCCATCAAGGCATACAGCTTGGAGTTAAGGTCCTTCGAGCTGGCGAACGAGACTCCGGAGCTGTTTACGATGCCCGCCATGATGGCGCAGGACGCGCTGGTTCCTCCGATGATCAGCCAGCCGCTCTGTCCATGATCGGGGAACGTATCGTACACGGCGACGCCCGGATTGACATCGGCGATCGCGGCGATATCGACGGCCCCTCGATACTTGCCCACCAGCGGGTAGACGCCGTCCTGGAAGGTTGGCCGAGGCTCGTCGTTGCTCGCGCCGCAGCCGCCGCTGTCCCAAGCGGTCTCGCCTGCCCATGAGCCGTCGATGTTCAGCTGCAACTTGGTCCCGCCAACGCAGACGACGTTCTTGGATTCAGCGGGAAAGTCCTTGGCGGCGGCGACGTCGCCCGATGCGGCGAAGAAGGCCACTCCGGACTTCACGAAAACGCTGTCCCACTCGGCGAAGAAGCAGGGGATCTCCGTGCCTCCGAAGCTCATGGAAACCTCGCGAACGTTTGGTAGAGAGCGAGCGACCTTCACGGCAGCGATGAGATCGTTGAAATCGTCCGAAGCCGACTCGACGAGATAGACCTTCGCGCCCGGAGCCGTGGCATGCGCCCATTGCGTATCGAGCGCCATCTCCTGTCCCCAGCCGGGATCGGCGGCAGGGGCGACTCCCGCAGCATAGACGATCTGAAAGACGCGGTTCGTGGAAGCCGTTGGATCGGCGGACGTCTCCTTTGGAAGGCTGAACTGGCCCGAAAAGGTGTTGAAGTCGCTGAA
>DASZPA010000062.1:0-1564 GCA_035550555.1 Fimbriimonas sp. | reverse complement strand
CGCGGCCTATCTCGACACGCGGCCCACGTCGCGACTCTTTCACGGTAAGCTCTTTTTCCTGGGCGGTTCGACCGATTTGAAGCCGGCTGCCGCAGGAGTAGCTCAGGGCGACTTGAGTGGGATCGCCGCGAAGACCATCGGCCCTACGTTGCGCCCGTATAGTTTTCCTTCGCTCGATCTTGCTCTGGAAACCGACTGGGACCGCAAGGTCGCCGGGCTCATCAAGCACAGTCTCAAGGAACCGATCACTCTGATCTCGGGTGTGTCGAGCTGCCTGGTGACGTTTTTCCAGGGGCTATTGCAGGCGTCGGGCAAGGCAAATGTTGCTGACGTCTGGCCGACCCTCGAACTGGTCGTCCATGGCGGGGTGAAGTTCGACCCCTACCGCGCCGCGTTCCATACGCTGCTGGGCTCCTCACGAATTCAACTCCAGGAGAGCTATCCGTGCTCCGAGGGCTTCGTAGCGTTCGGCGACCCTGCGACCGGACTGCTCCGACTCTTGGTGGATCACGGAATCTTCTTTGAATTCGTCCCCCTGGAGGAACTCGGCTCAAGCCAACCCACTCGACACTGGTTGGGCAATGCTCAAATTGGACTGAACTATGCGATCGTCGTTTCTACTTGTGCAGGTATGTGGGCACATGTTATCGGTGATACAATCCGGTTCGAATCCCTCTCGCCGCCGCTGCTGACCTTTACGGGCCGGACGAAGTATTATCTCTCCGCATTCGGCGAACACTTGATCAGCGAAGAAGTCGAAGGCGCTGTCACCTCGGCCGCGACCGAAACTGGTGCGTCCATTCACGACTGGCACGTCGGTCCAGTGTTTCACGAGCCTTTGGGCCATCACGCCTTTGTCTTTGAGTTCTTCAAACCGCCGGATGACCTGGCTTGGTTCCGCAATGTCCTTGATGCCCAGCTCATCCAGCGTAATGCCCACTATGAGTGGTTCCGGGCCGAAGGGGGCGGCTTGCCGGCGCCGACGCTCATCGTGGCCCGGCCCGGTGCATTCGACCATTGGATGCGCTCCCGCGGCAAGCTCGGCGGGCAGCACAAGGTCCCCCGGATGGATAGTTCCGGCACTCTCACGGCAGGTTTGCTGGGATACTTGAAGCAAGAGGGACTGATCGAGAGCGAATTGTCCTAAAGAGGCACACCGCTCCTAATCGGGTGATTCTGCAAGACCTTCGGACGCCCAATCACCGTCGGCTTTCGGTCACGGGATCTCTTCGGGAAAGTAGTTCAGCGTGTAATACGCCTCTTTGTGCAGAAGTGGCAACCCGCTCGCGGAGCGCACGCCGTCGAGGTGCAGCTCGTGGACGTGGCCCTCCTCTAGTCTCTCCAAACGAAGGCGCACGCGCTTGCCGTCATCGGATACCCTAGCTTCAAGGATCGCTGGACTCGTCTCATCGACCTCGGGACTGCCGTAACTTGCCTGATAGATATAAGTGTGTGTCCGGATTGTGTACGATTTGGGATCACCCGCTTTAGCTCTGTCGACAGGTTCGGTGAAGACGAGATCGAAGCCGTTCGGCACGACCTTCATCGAGTAGACCTCGAAGGG
>DASZPA010000061.1:0-2984 GCA_035550555.1 Fimbriimonas sp. | reverse complement strand
TCGGCGTCCAGTTCAGCGCAGATCGCCAAACAGGCCGCAACGTCGTAAAGGCGCTCGCGAATGCCAATCAGGCCGCGATAGCGTTGGACGGCGGTAAAGGTCCCATCCACCACAAACGCCCCGGACAGGCGCTGTTTCCCTGGCGCCTTTCTCGATCCAAGGAACTTGGCGACTCCTTCCCCGTAGCTCAGCAGCTCGTGGTCTCGGATCGGCCCAGGCGGAATGGCCGGAATCCGATCGCCGTTCTTGAAAGCGCCTTGGCCGTGCTCGGCAAGATAAAGCTCCCCTAGATCCGGCAGGCTTATGGCGCCGAGGACGATTCTGTCTTCGACCATCAGCGCGACGCTAACCCCCCACAGCGGACTGCCAAAGCTGAAGTTGGACGTCCCATCCACGGGGTCGACCAGCCACAGACCGTGCTCACTCATTCCGTCGTGGCCAAACTCCTCACCCCAGACGGAACTGCCCGGAACGAGTTCGGTCAGGCGCGGACGAAGCCACGTCTCGACGTCCCTGTCCGCGTTGGTAACGATGCTCCCGTCCTTTTTCAGCTCAGAGACCAGACGGCCTCTGCCTTGCATCGCCACTTCTCCCGCCGCTTTGACAATCTCCCCAAGCTCGGCGGCTCTCAGCGACGGTCGGTCCATACCTGTAATTATGGCGGGTTGGGTTCCAAACGGCAGGTTGCAGCAGCAGCCTCGGGGCGGCTATAATCTTCTTTGCGCTAAGCGGGCGTAGCTCAGTGGTAGAGCATTACCTTGCCAAGGTAAGGGTCGCGGGTTCGAATCTCGTCGCCCGCTCCAGTCTGATTTTGAGGTTAAAAACGTCAAAGTTCAGGGAGCGTTAACCGATTAGTTCTAACCTATTGGCCCCTTTAACCTTCTAACCGTGGAGCGGTAAACTGTTCCAGGATGGATAATCCTGGAGTTGTCAAAGTCCCTCTCGGCGGCAGAGGAAAGGGCAAATTTGCACTTATCGATAGCCCGGACGCGGACCTGGTTTGTTCCTCTTCCTGGTGCCTTACGACAAGCGGTTATCCGTGGGCAAAGCGTGATGGCAAGAACATCTCCATGCATCAACTTTTGCTTGGAAGGCAGCCACGAGGACTGCACATCGACCACATTAACGGGAATCGCTTGGACAATCGAAGAAACAATATCAGGGTCTGCACCGTTTCCCAGAATCATTTGAACAGGCACTTCGACAACACTCCGTCTCCGGAAAGGAAATTGCGTGGAGTCGTAAAGATCTCTCGGTTCTACTACGCGCGTGTGCGGCGCGGCAAAACCCAGGTTTATGGTCCTGGACGCGAGACCATCGAAGAGGCCGCGCGTGATCGAGATTCTTTGGCTCTTAGGATTCAGGGCGAACATGCTTATTTGAATTTTCCTCTTGGCTAACTAACCCATTGCCTGATTTTCGGTTTCATCCTCCTCTGTTTTTTGCTTCGGCACGATAGCCAATCGTAGCGTCTCGACGGCCTGTTTTTGCACCTGTTCGCGACTTCTCGCGTACATTTTCATCGTCGTCCTCAGGTCCGCGTGGCGGGCAAGCTCCATGACTGTCTTGGGGTCGACTCCGTTCTCAATGAGCAGGCTGATGTAGCTTCCTCGCAGATCGTGGAGGCGGGTTTCCTTGGGAAGCCCTAGGGCGGCCTTGCGCTCTTGAATATCGTCGGCGAACCGGCGAGGTCTGACGGGTCCGCCGTCGTCCTCAGTGAATACGAAGATCGAGCGTTTGGGTTGCGCAGTAATTGCGGCCAGCGCTTCGGGCGTCAGCGGTAGAACAGCCTTCGACTTCTGAGACTTGGTCCCGGGGATTTTGATTGTGTCGTCGCCAATATGTCTCCATTCGAGGCGCCGCAGCTCGGAGTTGCGCATCCCCGTATGCATGGCGACAAGCATCATGGCGTCCACCCGCGTCTGCGGATTGAGGAGGAGTAGCGCTTCTTCTGGCGAGAGCGTTCGGTTCTCACGCTCCTCCACTTCGGCCAGCTTGATGCCTTTCAGCGGGTTGGCTTTGAGGTATCCCGCTTCGACTGCCAGGCCAAGGATTGCCGAGAGGAATGAGTGGGCGCGGTTTCGGTGCCAAGGGCTTACCGGCTCGTTTGAGTTCCACTTTCGCATCTCGCGGAAAAACGACTTGAAGGCGGGACCTGTCAGTCGATGGAGCCTTGTCTTTCCGAGGGCAGACGGCTCAACGTGCTTGCCGTAGATCGATTCAACGACGTTGAATGTGGTCAAGGCGATCCCCTTTCCGTAGTCTCCTTCGAGGCAACGCTTGGTCCAGTCTGCGAGGGTCGGGATCTCACTTTTAGCGACAGCCGGCTTTTCGTCGGGTTTGTCTGAGGCGCGTTCCAGGTCGGCGGCTTCCCATGTCTCATGAGGCTCGCCGTACACGCGTTCGCCGTTTATGGTCCATCTTGGGTAGTACCTCCCCTTGATGCAAACGACCGTCCCGCTTCCCTTCCTCTTCGCCATGATCCGATTCTATATCCTCCACCGAAAATTGCAACAGATCGAGCGGCCTCACCCACCACTGATTTCCGGGGCCCATGAAAGCAGGCATCTTGCCCTCGGCGCACCACCTTGCGATCGTTCCAGCATCGACGCCGTACTTTGCCGCGAGCTCTTTGGCAGGATGCGGATACAGGTCGCGCGGGTCGCATTGCAAGGTGATTGAAGCCATTATCCCTTTTGAGTCCTCCCAACCCAATCCTCATTCCAAGCGAGCCGCGCCAGCTCTTTGCTCGGCTTCTCAGGCCCACGAACTCCACACGGGCAGTCGATCACGAAGACCGGCATGTCCCATTGGTTTTCGTAGTCGTTTACGAAAAGCTCTCCGACCTCGCCGCACTTCGGGCATGGCTTGAGCCGGGCTGGCTTCAAGAACTCCCGCGCCTCTTCGATCTGGTCGCCGAGCGGAATCCGTAGGATGTTGTCGCCGCGCTGAATCTTCAGGTGCGGGAAAGCGCCGCTCGTCAC
>DASZPA010000060.1:0-11055 GCA_035550555.1 Fimbriimonas sp. | reverse complement strand
CCGCCTCATTGCCTGGCAGAATTTGAAGAGTTGCGACTCGTACTCGGGACCCCGGACCTCGTTGCCGACTTGCCAGAACCTGATGCCATAGGGAGCCGGGTGGCCGTTGTTAGCTCTGAGGACGCCCATAGGGGTTGCCACCGACCCGTTGAAGTACTCGACCTCCTCTGCGGCGTCGACTTCGGACTTTCCGGCTGTGCGAACGCAGATCAGCGGCTCGGCACCCACGGCTTTGCAGAGCTGGACAATTTCCTCGAGCCCGGCGCCAGCCGGCTGAAGCCCGCCCCAAGCGCGAATCGGCTTCCGGAGGTCCGGGTTTCCGATCGAGGTCTGCCATTCAAACTCGCCAAATCCGGGGAGGTCCAAAGCGCTGCCGCCAAAGCGTATCACTCGCGGATTGAGGGCTCGAAGCGCAGCTACAACGTCCCTTCTCCAGCCGCCGACAGCGCTCTCTGGCATAAGGGAGGTGGCGTAAAGGTCAAGGCGGCCAGGCCGATCGAACGTGATCGACAGTGTCGCGTTGGTTGAGGGCGTGGACGGGACAACCCGGTTCTCGAACTTCACCCAATTTGTGGCAGCTTGGGTCGTCCATTCGGCAATGCGCTTGCCCCTGTCCGATAACCTGAACGTAACGCGCATGTTCGGCTGCGCCGGAGAGCGCAGCCAAACCGAGAAACGACATGGGTCTGCGGGGTCAACGGCGATTCCGTCCTGTGCGATACCCGCCCTTGCAGGCAGCTTTCCATCAATCTCTATTTCGCGGCTTTTCGTTCCTGTTCCGGGACCGTTCGCGTAACCGAAATTGGCCCGATTTACGGCCCCGTATGGATACCAGGGCTTCTCCTTAAAATCCTTTTCGGCAACGAACGTGAAACCATATGGACTTAGACCTAAGAAGTGGCCGTCAGTCACTTTTTCGGCCCACATGCTGGGAACCAGGTCGCAGAGGTACTCGATGAACTGGCCGTTCTGCATCGGATTGATGCGGCCGGCGCATAAGGGCTCGAGGGTGATGTGAATCGTTGAGACGGGCCCAACCATATATGCTGCCAGAGGAACTATCATTTTGGCTTGGCGAGAAACGCATGCTCACCCCAGCGGTCCCCGAATTGACCGACAAGCACACAATCGTCATCGATTCCGCAAAGGGTCGTCCACAGGTCACCTTTGAAATTCCAGGTCGGACGAAAAACAAGACCCTCAGGAAACGAATGTTCGGCGCCTCGATCGTCCCACAACTCCAGATCAGACGCACCAAGAGCGAGAGAAAGGTGAGTCACAGGCATACGCTCGAAATTCTTGCGGATCAGCGTCGATGAGCCGGTTGTCAAACTGATCAATCTACTGACTTCGGAAAGCAAGCCAGCGTGGCCAACGATACTAAGACGCTTTGGAGGTGGCGAAAGAAACATTCAAAGCAACTGAAGCTGTGGGGTGTACATTAGGGTGGACGGGCCCAAGACAAATGCAACTTACTGCATGAAAGAAGCCAGTTTGAACCTAAAAATTGGAGCCTCCAACTGGAATCGAACCTGTGACCTCTTCTTTACCAAAGAAGTGCTCTGCCGCTGAGCTATGGAGGCTTATGAAAGGGCCGTCGGAGCCCTTGTAACTATATCGGGTCAGGGACCCAAAAAGCTGATGAGATGGTGGGGAGTGAAGGATTCGAACCTACGTAGGCGTTAGCCGACAGATTTACAGTCTGTTCCCATTGGCCACTCGGGCAACTCCCCAACCGGGAGAGAAAATGATACCTCCTACGAACCGGCGAACAGGACCAGATTCCCGTCCGGATCCTTCACGATGAACGTCCGGGCGCCCCACGGCTCCTTCCGTAGCGACTGCTGGAACTCGATTCCTGCCTGCTGAAACTCCAAGAACAGCGCCTTCACATCATCCACCACCAGCGACGCCGCCAGCAGCTCCTCCTTCTCTCGAACGCCTTCGGCGAAAACGGGAGAAGCCACGAGTCGAAGGTTGAGCCGGGTGCCATCTCGCACGACTTGAGCGTAAAAGGGCGGATCGCCGTAGGTGAAAGCGATCGACAAGCCGAGCCGCTGATAATGTTCGAGGGCGACGGCCATGTCGGAAACGAAGAGCTGAGGCTCGGCCCACTGGAGGGTGGGTTTGCGCGAAGGAACAGTGCTGTTTGGGTTCATGGTTTGGGTTCCGTGGATCAGCGCCTGCCAGCTTTCGAACCCGTTTCGCCGGGCGACCACTTCCTGTGCGTCCTTGAGTTGAAACTCCGAGGCCATAAGGTCGGCGTCGGTCGAGCCCGAAAAACGTGGGAGCCATTCGCGCAGGATCGCCGCGACCGGGTAGTGCCCTTGGCGGCGCCAGCGAAGGATCTGCTTCGCCTGCTTGCGCAGGTTCTCAAGGTTTGGCATGTGCGCTCTACGATTTCGTAGGCGGGCATCGCCCTTCGGCTTCAAGCCGTTGCGCCCTACAGCAGCAAGTCCATTGTATTCCCAAATCCCTAATCTGGCAAAGTAAGAGGGGTGGGCCGCGTGGCCGGTACTTGAGAAGATCCGATGATGAACCCGTTCAAGACGTTCTCAGATGCCATGCACGCTGAGACGGATCCGGTACCGCCTGGATACGTGCCGCCCACGATCGCCGTCTCCTACCGCTGGAGCTACACACACCTCATCTCGTTCCTGATGATTGGCTTCGCCGTGTTCTGGGTTGCAGGCACGTTAGGTGTAGGGCAGGCAGAGAAGGCGTCGTTCGGCCTGATCTTTCTCCTGGTGGGAATCTGGCTGCAGCTAAGAGCCTGGAATGAGAAGATTGTGCTTAGCCCGTCTGGCATCGAATCCGTCGATTGGCTGGGCCGCCCTGGGATCTCGGCAACGCTTACCGAGATCATCGGCACGTTTCAGGGCATGCGAGGCTCTTTGGGCATCACGACAACTCAGGGAACCATCAACATCCTGGAAAACGGCAGGGCGATCGACCTGTTCACGGAAGTCCGCAAAATCGTTCGCATGAACGGCCAAGTTTAGGCCACCCCATTGCACCTCCAATCAGGCACGTGCCTGTGGAACGTAAAATAGGGATATGGCAGGAACGCTGTTCGATAAGGTTTGGGATTCGCACTTGGTGGACACTCTTCCAGGCGGCGGATCGCTCCTTTATATCGATCGGCACCTGGTTCACGAAGTCACCTCGCCACAGGCCTTCGGCGGCCTGCGCGAGGCCGGACGGAAGGTCCGAAGACCCGATCTGACGTTCGCGACGGTCGACCACAACGTGCCGACTGACGGACGGCCTATCGACGAGTCGACCCTTGCTGGACAGCAACTCGCCGCCCTCGCCAAGAACTGCGAGGAGTTCAACGTGCCGCTGTTCGGCTACAAGCAGCCGCGCCAGGGGATCGTCCACATCATCGGCCCGCAGCTCGGCTTGACCATTCCCGGAGTCACGCTGGTGTGCGGAGACAGCCACACCTCGACTCACGGCGCACTTGGGGCGCTGGCTTTCGGAATCGGGACCAGCGAGGTTGAGCACGTTCTGGCGACGCAAACCCTCAGGGTGACCTCCAAGCCGAAGAGCCTCGGCATCCAGGTCGAAGGAAAGCTGCAGCCCGGTACGACGCCCAAAGACATCATCCTGGCGATCATTCGAAAGCTGGGCGCGGGCGGCGGAAATGGCTATGTGGCCGAGTACTTCGGCTCGACCATCCGGGCGACTGGCATGGCGGGTCGCCTCACCATTTGCAACATGTCCATCGAGATGGGCGCCAAGGCCGGCATGATCGCCCCGGACGACATCACCTTCGAATACATCTCCGCCGAAGATCGACCGTTCGCCCCGAGGGGCGCCGATTTCGACCGCATGGTCGAGCACGCCCGAACGCTGGCGACCGACTCACCCGAGGGCTACGATCGACTGGAGAAGCTGGACGTCGCCAACCTGAAGCCCCAGATTTCGTGGGGAACTACGCCGGCCATGACGGTCGATATCGACCAGCCGGTACCCGATCCGCAAGACGCGGGCGAGCAGCGCGCCCTGAGATACATGGGGCTTGAGCCGGGAACACTGATGCAGACGCTGCCAGTAAACACCGTTTTCATCGGCTCCTGCACCAACGCCAGGATCGAGGACCTGCGCGACGCGGCCAAGATCGTGAACGGCCGCCGGGTGGCAAAGGGGGTGCGTGCGATGGTGGTCCCAGGCAGCGAAGCCGTCCGAGTGCTCGCGGAGGACGAGGGCCTGAAGCAGGTTTTCACCGATGCAGGCTTTGAATGGCATCGCGCTGGATGCTCGATGTGCCTCGGCATGAACGGCGACATCCTGCGGCCGATGGAGCGTAGCGCCTCGACTTCCAACCGGCCCTACGAGGGCCGCCAAGGACCGGGCTCCCGCACGCACCTCGTCTCGCCGATTACCGCCGCCGCGACTGCCATCGCCGGCCACTTCACCGACCCCCGGGAGATGATGTATTAAGGCGTTTGGCCCTCCGCACGGGAAAGTCGTCCGATAATAGGAGGTTGGAGATGAAATCCATTCGTGCGTGTCTCTGCGGTGTCCTGTTGGGACTGGTGTGTGTGGCCGGCGCGCAAACGCCCAAGCATCGATCCGCCGTGGACATGGTGAAAGACGTCACATCGCTTTTTGCCACCCACTTCCCTAGCAAGGCCGCGCTGCAGCAGAAGGCTAATCAGATTGCAAGGCTCTATCAGGACAGCCTCAAGTCGATCGGCAAGCAAGTCGATAAGATTTCTACCGAGGCGGCAACGAAGCTGGACGGCATGGATCTAAGAAGCAAGTTAGGAGTGGCGATGGAGCTTTGGCGAGTCCGCTCCAGCATCGACCTCCTCAGCCTCACCGATCCGGACACCTTCCACGCCCTCACCGGCATGACCATCCCCGACCTCCGGGATCTCAACAAGCGCTTCATCAAAGCCGAAACACAGTTGGAAGCGATGCTTCCCTGGCGGATCTAGGCGATCCGTGCCGCGAGCCATCCTCATCGCCGGACCGAACGGAGCAGGCAAGACCTCCTTTGCAAACGAATTCCTTCCAAATGTAGCGGTTGTAAGCAGTTCGTCAATGCCGATCTGATCGCCCAAGGCTTATCCCCCTTCGCGCCAGACACTGCAGAGGTTGCAGCCGGCCGGGCTACGATTCGTAGGGTTGAAGAGCTAGTCGGGCTCAGAGAAGATTTCGCCCTCGAAACCACGCTGACGGGAAAATGGTTGATCGCTCAAGTAAGGACTTGGAAAAGGGCCGGTTACTGCATTTTTCTCTACTATGTGCAACTGGACTCGGCCGATCTTGCCGTAGAGAGAGTCGAGAAGCGTGTCCCTCGCGGTGGGCGTAATATTCCAGAGGCGGTTGTGCGACGACGCTTCTTACGAAGTCGCGAGCTCTTCCAAAGCTGCTTTAAGTCTCTCGTCGTGGGCAATCTATAGTAACAGTGGACCGGTTCCAGTCTTTGTGGATGAAAATGAGTGAGAACGCCTTACCGACACATAAGCCAAAGCCCTCGCTGATGGCCATGGAGGCTCTCGATGCGTTTCGCCGCGCTGTTAAAAAGGTGCACGAAGAGGATCGAAAGCTAGCTCGAAAGCATGCGAAAAAGCCGAAGTAAAGCTAAACTTCAATCACTTTAAAGCGCTTAAGCATCTCTCTATTAAAAAGATTAGCGGGGGAGTGCTTCGCTCTAGCGTGGCACGCCCAGCTATACACTCTTTGTAATCGTTCGAGTTCGGTTCGAAATAGCCTGCATAGAGCCTGCACGGACTCTAAAAGTGCCCGGCATTTGTCTTTTAAACCCACACCGTAACCAGCCCCCTTCCAGAAGCGTCAGTTCTACCAGATGCTTCTCCTCTTGCTTGGTCAAGCGAAATCCGAACTGGTGGCATTGGGAACGCAGCGAGGCCAGTTTGAAGCCATCCTCCGCAAATCCTCCCACTTCAAAGTCGAAACCATTGGGACGATGGCGATGGCGTCGGAGGGTTGGTCGTGGGCTCTCTTCCCGAAGGGCCGGGCGGATGTGCGGTTCCTCGTTGACGAGTTCGCGGACGGGCCCTACTTCGTGTACCAAGTCCGAAAGGGCAAGTTCACGATGAGTGCTTGGAAACTACGCCTTAGTGGCCATGCTAGTCGGCAACTACCAGGCACTGTCGCCCTGATTCTCCACAATCACGGACTCTTCGTCAAAGGACCTCTCACCAAATTCCAAAGAGTTGCTCTGATACCGAAAGTCGGATATGCCTTCTACACCATTCACTCGATTGGTGGAGCCCTCAAAACCTCCTATATCGATGCGGCGGGGCGCGAGACTAGCGATGGATTGATCTATGGCGATCCCACGCCGAAAAAGCTGCCCTACCCCATTCCCGAAGGAGAAGTTAAGGCGTTGGGCCTTGGTTCTGCGAGCTGGATCCCCGCAGGCTTGTCCCATTGACGAGAAAAGGAGTAGCCGTTGGTCGAAAGAGTCGGATCAATTGTTTCCACGGAAGTTCCCCGCCCCTTAACGCTAGATTGTGGGTCCGCATACTCCTGAAGCTTGACACCCCGTACACTCTCACAAACTGACCCACTAAAAAGGCCTAGGTCTTCCCACAAATCGCTTAATCGATCCAGTAACATATTTCCTCGGACGGACACCACGAATATCGTGGACCGCGTTAAGTGGAAACTAGACAACCAGGTTTGAGCGGCAAATTGGCCGATCCCTTTCGCTCCAAGATGAGCGTCGATCCACCCCTATTCCTCGTCCTTAAAAGCGGGTTAATACGCGGGGATAAGTGTGTCTACTCCAGGAGAAAATGATGCCTGCATGGGCAATTGATGTTATAGCTGCGTTACTCGTCGTTCTCGTCGTTTTTCCGTTGATCCTCAAGTTCCTCATGGGACCCAGATTCATCGGCAACACCGAAGTGGGAATCGTGGAAAAGACGTGGGGCGGCGGCCACCTGTCGGGAAGCATCATCGCGCTTCACAACGAGGCCGGTTTCCAGCCCGAGGTGCTGCGAGGTGGTCTCCACTTTCGGCCTGGCTACCGGTATCGCATCCATCGGGTTCCGCTTGTGACGATCCACCGTGGACAGATCGGCTATGTCTTCGCACGAGACGGTCAACCGCTGGGCCGCTACTCGCAAGACGGTCAGAACATCGTCGAGGCCGGTCAGACGCTTGGCCGCGTCGTGAACAACGGCGACTTTACCGACGTTCGCGCCTGGCTGGAGGCCGGTGGTCAAAAGGGACCGCAGCGCGCCATCCTGCGTGAAGGAACCTACGCGATCAACCTCGCCCAGTTCGTAGTTATCGCCGGACCTCGCGAAATCTACTACCACCCCGTGGGAGGTCGAGACGAGAACGCCGCGATCATGACAATCGCCGACCAGATCTCGAAAACCGAAGGCTTCGGCCCCGTCGTGATCGATGGCGCCAATGACCTGATCGGAATCGTGACCGTTCACGACGGCCCCTCGCTTCGCCAGGGTGACATCATCGCTCCGACCGTCGGCGACAGCAAGACCGACGCGAACTACCACAACAACTTCCAGGACCCGCAGGCGTTCCTCAGCGCCGGAGGATTCCGAGGTCGTCAGTATCAGGTTCTTTCGGAAGGAACCTACTGGATCAACCGCCTGTTCGCGACGGTCGAACTCAAGCCGAAAACACATGTGCAAGTCGGTGAAGTCGGCGTGGTCGTCTCGTACTATGGCGAGCGGGGCGAAGACGTGTCCGGCGAGGCTTTCCGGCACGGCGAGATGTGCAAGAAGGGGGGACGCGGTATTTGGGATGAGCCGCTGCTGCCGGGCAAGTACGCGTTCAACCCGTATGCCGGCGAAGTGATCATGGTACCGACGATCAACATCATCCTCAAGTGGATCGCCAGCGACAGCGGCGTGCATAAGCTGGATGCCAGCCTGCGCGAGATCGGTCTGATTACGAAAGACGCCTTCGAGCCCGAACTGCCTCTCTCGGTGGTCATCAACATCGACTACCGCAAGGCGCCGAACGTGATCCAGCGGTTTGGCAGCGTCAAGAGCCTCATCGAGCAGAGCCTCGACCCGCTCGTCTCCAGCTACTTCAAGAACCAGGGCCAGCAGCGCACGCTCATCGAGCTGATCCAAGAGCGAAGCGACATTCAAAAGACGGCGACCGCCGACATGAAGACCCGCTTCCTGGATTACGACCTGGGGCTGCAAGAGGTGCTGATCGGCACGCCCCACTCGCCTGCGGGAGACACGCAGATCGAGACGATCCTCAACCAGCTCCGCGAGCGGCAGGTGGCCGTCGAGCAGAGCGAAACCTATAAGAAGCAGGAAGAGGCCCAGGCCGGCTTGCGAAGCTTGAACGAGGCGAAAGCTGTCGCCAACCGCCAGACCGACCTGACCGACTCGAAAGTCCAGATCGACATCGAAGTCAACCAGGCCGACGCGGCCGCAAAGCGCGCCGAGAAGGACGCCCAGCGAAACATCACCATCGCCGAGGCCGAAGCCAGGCAGACCGTGATGCGCGCCGAGGCTGAGTCGCGCCAGACCGTCATGAGAGCGAAAGCCGAGTCCGAGCGAGTGCAGCTCATCGCGAACGCCGAGGCGGAGAGCAAGGCTGTCACGCAGATCGCCGAAGCTCTCGGTATCCGCGAAGTCCGAAAGGCGTACGGTTCGTCCAGCCTGATGGTCAAGCAGAAGATGATCGGTCAGATCGCCGAAGCACTTCGCGACACCAAGCATCCGCTGGTCCCGCGCAGCATGGTTACCATGGGCGGGGGATCCGGCGATGAAGCCGGCAGCGGCAACGTGCTCTCGCAGATGCTGACGCTCTTGCTTACCGACAAGCTCGGCCTCACCGACGTCGCGGAGTCGGAGAAGGACGACATGGGTCCAGAGGCAAAGGCCTACCTGGACAAGATCCGGTCGAAGATGGCTCCGACTGAGGACGAGGAGACTGTCGAGAAGAAGTAACGGATCACGGGTTTGAGACCACAATGGTCTCAAACCTCCGGAATATAGCCGCGACTTGGTTCGTGGTCGCGTATGCCTATCGGTGATGACGGTCTATAGGATGATCGACAGGTTTACGCGACCGCGAGCCAGAGTCTGTAGAGTTGGAGATTGATTAGCGTCGTGCAGTGCATCGAGCGCCAAACCTCGCCGCCTGGGGGAGAGGTCGGTGAGGAACGAACCGGGAGAGGGGTCTTCCGATCTGAACCCGCAAAAGTCCATTGGTGTCTTGGTCTGAAACATGAGAACACCGCATTTGAAGCGGACTTTTGCGGCTTCCGGTTTCTCCCTCACCCCCGGTTCGCTTCGCTCAGCGACCCCACGCGGACTCTTACGGGTTCGATTTTCGCCCTCTCCCGGTTCGCCAACTCACCGATCTCTCCCGCGGAGAGGCGAGGTGAAGGCCGCGGCAGGAAGAAGTTTGGTCTTGGTGGTCCCGCCAGTCGTTCATCAAACATGTGCAGGGCCGATGCAGCCCCGGTCGCGGAGATCGAGGCATCACCATGATCGAGATCGCAATCGCAGCCATCAGCCTTGCCATTTCGATGTTTCTTGCGCTCCGACTGTCGGAGATGCGCGACCGGTTGGCGATCGCTGAGCAGAAGATCCGGACGCTCACACCACAGCAGCCGCAACTCCCACCACCTCCACCGCCTTCGTTGCTTGAAGGTCTCCGGGTGAGACTGCAAGTCACCCAAGACCATCCTCACCCTGTCTTCTTCGAACTCTTGAGCGAAGAGCTGCTGAAGGAGGGCGTAACCGAGGTAACCGAAGCCCCAGACGCGGAGTTGACGATCGCGGGGGAAGTGACCTGCAACGGTTACGCCGAGGTGTACTACAGCGCCGAATTCACCTGCTCGACCTTAACCAACATCATTTGCACTCTGATCGAACGCCCTCCCCACGGCGACCGTCCGGCTAACTTGGCGATCGAGCTTGTGGCGAAGATCAAGAGGGAGCTAGAAAAGCAAATGGACCGTTCGGAGCGGTCACGTGCGATTCGAGAGTTAGGGTCACCGTAGAGCGGCGGGACGACGGCACATTTGGGAGTACGCGGACGTGTCCGCGTTTTTGTAATCCGCGGAGCGGGGCCCTTCGAACGTCGAGTTAGGCGTATCGAAGGACGTGCTTCCAGCGCAACGAAAAACGCGGACACGTCCCGTACTCCCAAAGGTTCAGATCAAACCTTCTTCCTCGCCAACCGCTCCATCGCCGCGTCTACGTCCTTTGCCATTCCGGGATAGACCTCTCGGTTGGCTCCTGCGTCAATGAGGACGTGCATGATCTCCAGGAACTCCGGACCAGGATCCTGGTTCTCCACACACCAAACGGCGCAATCCAGCGCCGTCCCGCCGTACACGTTGAGCGCCTCGAGCGGTGCTCCCCTTGCCAGCAACAACCTGACCACCTCGATCTGGTTGCCGACGATGGCCCAATGGAGCCCGGTCATATCGGCGCCGGCGCCCTCGGAAATGTCCGTGCCCTGGTCGAGCAGAAACGCGACGACCTCGGGCCATCCATACTCGCAGGCCCACATAAATCCATCCGACATCTGCTTAGGCGTTGCCGGTGGCTTCAAAGAGCCGCCGGGAGAAAATGAACGCCGAACCAGATCGAGGCGTCCCACTCCGGCGACCGATTCCAAGTCCAAGGTCGCTCCATGGTCAGCGAGATAACGTGCCGCCAGTCCCCGCCCGTTGTGCAAGGCAGAGATCACGATGTTCCAACCACCGGGAGCGCCGTTCACATCGGCGCCTGCCTGAATAAGCATCTCCATGAGCTGAATCTGAACTCCCGCGTTCACGGGATGGACGCTCGTCGCAACAAGCCCCAGTGTCGTTCCCCTTCCGTACGCGTCAGCCTTCGCATCGACCTCGGCGCCCGCATCGAGCAATATGCGCAGCATCTCGGGAGCGTTCTTAGGCGTTTTCTGGCGCCAATTTTCGAATCCGTTCGCACCGATGTAGTGGATCAACTGGCTGTTGTGAACCCGCTCCGACTTCGCATGGACGAGGCCAGGGTTGGCTGCCAGCATGGCACGCAGCTTCGCAGCATCCCCCCTCACCACCGCGTCCGCGGCCTCTTCGAACTC
>DASZPA010000059.1:0-4654 GCA_035550555.1 Fimbriimonas sp. | reverse complement strand
CATCCTCGGAGCCCATTCGCGTTCTTTATCGGGGCGGTTCATGAGGAACGCGCTGACCACAATGTTGGCCCGCGTCCACCACGCACTGAAGTTCTTGGTCGCCGGATCACCTCGATATACAACTCTGTCCGCACCGGTGGGGTCGCCCCATAGTTCGTAAGAAAGGTCGAAGACGTCAGAGAGAACATAGGGGACATGGCGAAACTGCGTACGTCCACTTATGAGGGTCCGGGCGACGTGCCGTCCTTGCGAGACCGCATTGTCCCAATGTTCGACACGCCGACGCTTTGCGAACAGTACGTCGGGATAGTTCGCGATGTCTCCGGCGGCAAAGATGCCGGGAGTGGAAGTTTCCAGGTGCTCATCGACCACAACTCCGTTGTCAATTTCGATGCCGCTGCCTTCGAGGAAGTCTAGTGAAGGTTGGGCTCCAATGCCCGCTACGAGAAGGTCGCAAGCTATGGTCTTACCATCAGCGAATACCGCAGTGGTCAGACAGTCAGAACCTTGCAACTCTACCAGCTTCACACCGTGGACAAATCGAACCCCTCGATTGGCGTAATAGTTTTCGAAAAACCGCGACATCTCGGGCGTGAAGAAGTTCTTGCAAACGCGCTCCTCGCGCATAGCGATGGTGGTTTCGACGTCGAGTTGCGTCAGCGCGCTTGCGACTTCCATCCCGATAAAACCACCGCCAAGCACCACGGCGCGTTTCGCACCGCTTGCCGTCTGCCGAATCCGCTTCGAATCGCTCATCGAACGGAGATATAGGACGTTCGGAAGGTTCGCACCTGGAATATCAAGCCGTCGTGCGCGGCTCCCCGTCGCGAGAACTAGATTGTCGAACAGGAGTTCTTCGCCGCTTTGAAACACCAACCGACGTTTGTTCGTATCAACGGAACGAACGGTGCACTTGAGCCGGATCTCGATCCCATTTTGCCGATAAAAGTCCTCCGGATTGATTCGAATGGAGGCTTCGTCTTCCAAGCCGAGAAGGAAGCCTTTCGACAGAGGAGGCCGTTCGTAGGGAATCGCCGCGTCGCCCGATAGAATCGCCAGATCGCCCGGCTTCGCACCTAATTCGACAAACTGCTTGGCTGCATAACCGGCAACCATGCCCCCACCCACAATGGTAAATTTCACACGGCCCATGCACTTTCTCCTTCCAGCAAAACGAGCGGCGCCATTACCGCGTGCGCCGCTCAGAAAAGACGACCAAGGGGATTAAGAGAGAAGGACTGACTAATGGTTCAAACGGCGCTCTAAGCCGCCTTCGAGCCCTTGTGAGACTTCTGGATGAACTCCAACAAGTCGCTGTTGACCTGTTCCATGTGCGTTGCCGGGATGCCATGTGGAGCACCGGGATAATAGACCGTTTCGACGTTCTTGACGAGCTTGGCGGCTCGGCGCGCCGTGATGTCCACCGGGACAATCTGATCATCCTGGCCGTGCAGCAAGAGAGTGGGAACGTCGAACTTCTTCAAATCCTCCGTGAAGTCCGTTTCCGAGAACGCCTTTACGCATTCGTATGCATTGTGGGTCCCGGCCTGCATGCTCAATAACCAGATCTGGTCGAGCAGCCCTTGCGACACCTTTGCGCCCGGTCGATTCGCGCCATAGAAGAGAACGGCGAAGTCCTTCCACGCCTGCGAGGGATCTTTGGCGATGCTAGCGCGAAGTCCGTCAAAGACTTCAGTGGGAATCCCCTGCGGATTCGACGCCGACTTCACCATGCTGGGCGGGACGGCTGAAATGAGCGCGGCCTTGGACACGCGTTTCGTTCCATAGCGCCCGATGTAGCGTGAGACCTCGCCGCCCCCCGTGGAATGACCGACGAGCACGGCATCCTTCACATCCAGATAATCCAGTACTGCCGCCAGATCGTCGGCGTAGCTGTCCATGTCGTTGTGCGTTGCCGTCTGCGTTGAATGCCCGTGGCCTCGACGATCATGGGCGATCACACGAAATCCGTGCTGCGCGAAAAAGATCATTTGCCCGGACCACGAATCGGACGACAATGGCCAGCCGTGACTGAAAACGATCGCAGGTCCAGTGCCCCAATCGCGATAGAAAATCCCGGCTCCGTCTTTGGTCTTCACAAAATTCATATTGGCTTCTCCTTTTGCTGATACTGTTAAAATGTTCGCCGACAAGAAAGGCAACGAGTTTACCGGCGAGAATCTGAGTGCCGCGAGCGCGGCTGCGCCCCTTTTGAGCCACGACAATCGATCTGATCGTTGATCTGTTTCATAAGGTCGCGCCAAGGAAAGTGCACGCTACCTGCCAATTTGGGTTCTGGGGGGGGAACATGCCAGCGGAGAGTAACTTGCGCCGACTTTAGACTGCGTACGAGATGATCGTAATCGACGCGATTTCGTGAACCGCCCTAAAAGTATCCGCTTTGGTGCCGAAGCCGCGTGAGTCCGTCCAGCGGGCACGCCGTCCTTCACTGAGGCTTCTGGGCCCGTCGTATCCCCAGCCGGTTCATCAAGCTCCGCAGGGTGTTGGGGTGCATGTCCAGGATGGCTCCCGCGCCCGATGCGCCACTGATTACCCAGCCGGTCTTTTCCAGTACGCTGATGATGTGGCTCCGTTGGACTGCTTCCAGCGAATCAACGGATTCAGTGTCGAGGCTCGATCCGTGCGGCAAATCATCGTTGGAGTCGATTGGCAACAAATCGGCACCCAATCTTAAAATAGGAGCGGTCGAGAGGACGACCCCTCGCTCAATCACATTCTGAAGCTCGCGGATGTTGCCAGGCCACGAGTAGTCTTGGAGCAGCCTCATCGTTTCTCTCGAGAAGGAGTCCACTGCTTTCCCCATGCGCTTAGTGGACTGTTTGAGTAACGCCATCGCGATGAGGGGAATGTCTGACTTTCGTTCTCTGAGAGCTGGCACGAAGAGCGGGATCACGTTCAGCCGGTAGTAGAGGTCGGAGCGAAATGTTCCAGCCTTCACTGCTTTTTCCAGATCCCGATTCGTGGCGGCGATGATTCGGACATTCACCTTGATGGTGCGGTTGCTGCCAACCGGCTCAAACTCCTGCTCCTGCAGGACGCGGAGCAACTTCACCTGAGTTTCGAGAGGCAACTCACCAACTTCATCCAGAAACAACGTACCGTTGTTGGCAAGTTCGAATCTTCCGATCCGGCGTTCCGAGGCACTCGTAAACGCACCTTTCACATGTCCAAACAGTTCGCTCTCCACCAGCCCGGACGGAATGGCGCCGCAGTTTACTTTGACCAAGGGACTGTTCTTCCGCTGGCTTCTATTGTGAATTGCACGCGCGATGAGTTCTTTGCCGCTGCCCGTCTCTCCGATGATCAAAACGTTTGCATCCGTCGGAGCGGCAGATGCGACGCGGTCCAACAGCTTCAGCAGTTCCGGACTATTTCCCAAGATCTCTTCAAAGTTATGTTCCCGGCGAATCTCATCCTGCAGGTAACGGTTCTCGGTGTGGAGGCGGTCCTTCAACTGTCTGATCTCATCCAAAGCGTTCGCCAGGTCGCCTTCCGCTCGTTTTCGATCGTCGATATCCGTCAACAACAAGTGCCAACAGGTCACGACGCCTTCCGCATCACGGGCCGGCAGGCCGCGGGCCTGGAACCAACGATAGACGCCGTCGAAGCGACGCAGCCGATGCTCCGCTTCATACGGTTCGCCCGTCTTGAGGCAGTGTGTCCATGCTGAAATCACATTCGGGAGGTCGTCCGCGTGAACCACATTGCTCGCGACCCAGTCCTTCAGTTCTTCTGTGGCCTTACCGAAGTAGTCCAGGTTCCGTCGATTCAGCAGAAGGACTTCGCCGGCTGGGCTCATCGTTGCTATCAGGCCAGGGATACTGTCGATCACGCGGCGTAGATTCTGCTCGTCGGTTCTGACGGCCTGCTCGGAAACCTTACGCTCATGGATATCGGTATTGGTGCCGAACCACTGGATCAACGTTCCTGACGAGTCGAACAACGGGCTCGCTTGCACCAGGAACCATCGAAAGACTCCGTCGGCCCTGCGAAAACGAACCTCAATCTCGCCCGGTTGCCGCGAATCCAACATGCGTTGCCACGCCTGCCCCATCATTTCAAGATCTTCAGGATGAATCGCCATCATCCACCTGTTGCCACAGGCTTGATCCAAGCTAAGACCGGTGTAGTCCAACCAGCGCTGGTTGACATATTCTGCGGCACCTGCTGGATCGGCGGCCCAAACCAGGGCTGGAATCG
This sequence comes from Fimbriimonas sp., assembly GCA_035550555.1. GTDB lineage: Bacteria > Armatimonadota > Fimbriimonadia > Fimbriimonadales > Fimbriimonadaceae > Fimbriimonas. The sequence continues at coordinate 433 of DASZPA010000059.1, read as the reverse complement.
TATCGATGATGATTTGAAGCGAACCGCGCCGGCGAACTTCCTCCGGCCGGTGAAATTCCTGAATGTGCGGGTGACGTACGAAGACAGAAGTCACGAGAATCACTCCTAGCGAAGTAGCTGTGCGCAGAAGCAGAGACCGCGCAGGAGGGATTTTTGTGACAGATTTGTCGAAAAACTAGAGGCTTTCGGGAACGCGCCGCAACTGCTGAGAGGACAATGAAATCCCAGAAAGTTTGCTGGGCCTCATGAACCACAGGATCTGGTCGATGCCATCTTCCGATGCTTCGACGGACGCCAGCCCCGCACACTCCCCTTCCCTTGACATCAGGACGCACGGCCGGCCATTGGCCTCGATGAAGGAGAGCGTAATTCCGTGCCAGTAGCGCGTCACGGTCGAGATGAACTTCGCGACACGTTCCCGTCCGTCAATCGG
>DASZPA010000058.1:0-12888 GCA_035550555.1 Fimbriimonas sp. | reverse complement strand
ATGAGCTGAACCTGGGTCTCCTGGTTCCGAGGCTGTGTCATGAGATTGACTTGCGCATCCAGGTTGGTTACGCCTGCATCGTTCACATTCGGCCCGCCTTCGTCTCCGCGCGCAACAACGATGATGGAGGTCGTCGCCGAGTACATTTTCTTGCGCGTCTTGGCATAGCCGACTCCGAGGCCGAGGCAGATGATCAAGATGGAAAAGAACAAGTATTTGCGGCGCCAAAGCGCTTCCAGATAATGGAAGATGGTCGGAGTTTCCTCCAGGTGCGACGGGGCCGCATCGACCTCATACATCGGCCGGTCGTAAATCTCTAGTGCTGTCGATTGATTAAGAGGTTTTGGTTCCACGAGCTTACGTTTGGGGGCCTACGGGCACAGTTCGGCCGGTAGTCGATTGGCAACTATCATACATTATGCCAATCGCTATCAGGCTAGGTATTTCCTCGAATACCTGTATATTGCCGTGAACCTGGTAGGAATGAAGAGGGTCAATCTGAGCACTGTGTGGAACTCATTAAAGCCTCGCATAACAATTTCACCTATGCGAGATGAGCGCCCAGTAAAAACGCTAGGTACCTGTTAGTGATTTTCAATCTGCCGCTTTATTGCGGCCGATTCCAGAAGCTCCAGATATCTCTTTGAAACGCGCTCCAAAGCAAAACAGTTCCTTGCCCGTGTGTAGGCGTATTCGATCTGCTGGGGATCGGGAGAACGGGCAACCTCCACCATCGCTTCAGCAAGTGCTTTCTTGCGCCGGACGTCACAGAGCCTTCCTGCGAGTCCCTCATCAAGGATCCAAGGCGGACCACCCGTATCGACGCCTGCGATCACCGGGATGCATAGCGCTTGCGCTTCTAAAATCGACATTCCGAAGCTCTCTTCCAGCGACGGGTGAACATAAACGTCCGCCTCGGAGCTGAGCTGATCCAAAAGCTCTTGATGAGTGACGCCGCCTCGAAACTCGATGCCGTCGGCAGCGTTCATCTGCTTGGCAATCCGCTGCGCCACTTCGTCGGGTCCGTGATCGTGGCCGAACATGACGAGTCGCGCCCCGGGCAACGTCTTCTTGACGATGGCGAAAGCCCGAATCAGGTTCAACGTGTTTTTGAGCTGGGTGAATCCGTTGCAGACACTTGCGAAAGTCGGATCGCTCTTGGCCCTGACGTCCGACAGATCGCGGCGCCGAAAGATGTGCGGCAGCAAGCCATTTGGGACCAGCTCGATGGGCCCCTTACGTTTCATTTGCCGGCGCCAAGCCACTGCGGCCGCGGGAGACGGCACCGTGAGCACCTCGGCCTTCCGCCCGTTGACCACGCTCATCGCAATTCGGGGCCACCAGAAGAATCGAGGCCTCATCCATTTCCAGAGCCTGCTCGGAACGTCGTGGGCGGTGATCACGGAGGGTATATCGGTGCTCAAAGCGGCCGAGGCGAACTCGTAGGTCCAGTGGACGTGCATCGCATCTGGCCGGCTTTTCAGCATAACGTCGCGAATCCCGTGCCTTTCCTTTCTCCAAAAGTCGCGAAGCCCCGGCCCCTCCCGGTGTCCGGGCAAGACGTCGATCTCGAGATTACGGCCGGTGAGATGAACGTGGAGGTCTTGATCGCGCCGAAAGTGCAAGGTGACGATGTGGAGCTGGTGGCCGGCTTGCAGATAGGCTGCGGCGAGCTGGCCGGTGATGGGTGCTGCCCAGGTGGTGGGAAGCTCGGTTCCCTCAAGCAGATACTCTCGAACTATCTCGAGATCCACGGGACCCGCAAGCAAGATTTTCATCGATTGCCTAGTCGGTCTTAACCTGTCGCATCACTTTTGCAGGATTTCCCACGGCCACCGACATGGGCGGGATCGACTTGGTGACCACGCTGCCCGCTCCGATAACGGAGCCCCTACCGATCGTCACTCCGCGTAAGACGATGGCTCCGGTCCCGATGAAGACGTCGTCCTCGATGATCACCGGCTTGGTCACCGTTTTGGGGTCGTAGGTATCCGTGTAGCGTCTGGGGACCTTGTCGATGGTGTGGAAATCCGTATCGACGATGAGAACGTTGGCGCCAAGAAGGCACCTCTTCCCGATCACGATGGATGCCGCGGAGCAGATGGCCGCGCCGCTGATACCCGTGTCGTCTCCAATGACGATTTCAGCGCCGGGATTGAGCGTTCTCAATACGACGGGGTGATTCACGCCAAGCTGCGTGTCCGAGACACGGCTGACCAACGCCACCCGGTCGCCTACTCGGATCAGCGAGTCGGGTTCGGTCCGAATAACCGGCCGCCCAAAAACGGTCAGATCGCGACCGAGTGTCAGACCAGGCTCTCCTTTGATCGTCCAGACCGTGAAAAGGTCTGCGTACTTGCGCGCCAAACGACGCCAAAATCTCCGCATAGGAATTTCAGAAAAGACTAAATGCTATTTTGAGCAAAAACCATGCCGTTTAACGTAGCTATACGCTACTTTTTTGCAGCGCCTTCGACAAAGCGGAGAAGCCGTACAAATTCTGCGTTGTCCGGCTGAAGCTTGATCGCGTATTTCAGATCGGCTTCGGCTTCTTTGACCATCTGGAGCTGGATGCACACGCGCGCCCGCTGGAAATAGTAAAGCGGGACGTTGGGCTCAGTCTTGATCGAGTCGTTCGCGGATGCCAGCGCCTGCCTGTAGTCATGATCTTCCAAATAGGACTTGGCCAGGCCGGATTGGGCGGCTGCGACGCCGAGCTGCGCATACTTCGGATCGTTTCCGGTTAACGGCGCCACGTCGATGGCCTGTCGAAAGCTTCTTTCCGCCTCGGGGATCTCCCCCAGGAGATAGTGGATCTCGCCGAGGGCGACATAGGGACCGATCTTCTTGGGCTCGAAGACGCATAGCTCCTCAAAGAGCGGTGTGGCCGTTCTGAGTTTCTCCATGTCGCCGGCCGAAAGTGCGCCTCCCCTGAAAGCCGTGGTCGACATGATCGGCGAATAGATGTCGAATGCTTTCTTTTCGACCGTCTGATACTCGTCGGGGCTTCTGATCAGGTGCAGTCCGTTCTGGTCTTTCGGCTCATACATGCCCGAGACGATGATGGCCACTCCGAGGCCGATCACGAACAGAACGGGCCACTGCCAGCTGGCTTGCTTCTTGGGAGCAGCGCTAGTTTGCAACGATATTCACCAGTTTCCCGGGCACCACGATCATACGACGGATTGTCTTGCCATCAAGGTGCGGAGCCACTTTGAGACACGCCTTTGCAGCTTCCTCTTGAGTCGGGACATCGGCATCGGGAGAGATTTCGAAGGTGTCCCTCAGCTTACCGTTCACCTGGACGGCCACGGTAACCAAATCTTCGACGGCGAGCTGCTCGTTGAACCTGGGCCATTCGGCCTCGAAGGTGAAGCCATCATGTCCGGTGGCCTCCCACAGCTCGTCGGCACTGTGGGGCGCGCCTGGCGCGAGCAGCAGGATGAGCGTATCGACGGCTTCGCTCAGCGCCAGGACTTCCGCACGAGATCGAGGCGTCTTCTCTTCCTGGGCTCCTCGGGTAGGCAGAACGACGGGGTTCAACTCATTCACATACTTCATCAGCCATGACACGTAGGTGTTGAGCGATAGCTTTTCGATATCACCGGTGACGTTGCGAATCGTTTGGTGGGTCACGCGGCGCAGCTTTCGGGAAGAGTCGTCGAGAGACTCGAAGTCGATTAAGTCTCTCCACTCCTGTACATAGTCGCGTTTCGTCGCGTCGATGATGCGAAAGACGCGGCTCAAGAACCTGCCGAGGTCTTCCATGCCCTTGTTCTCCCACTCGATGTCCGCATCGAAGGGAGCCCGGAAGAGCAGGTACAGGCGCAGAGCGTCGGCTCCGGCCTGCTCGACCGCTTCCTCCGGCGTGACCACGTTGCCTTTCGACTTGGACATCCTTGCCCACCGGTAGAAAACCTGATCCTCGGGCAGTAACTTCGCTTCCTCGAACGGGACGAGAATGCCCTCTTCGCCCAGCGCCAGGTGCTCTCCCTCTCGAGGCTTCCTAAACGGTGTTCGAGCTAAGACTTGGCCCTGGTTGAGAAGCCTTTGGAACGGCTCCTTGACGGTGACAAGCTCAGCGTCGTACAGAACCTTCGTCCAGAACCGGGCATAGAGCAGGTGCATAACAGCGTGCTCGGCGCCGCCCACATAGCAGTCCACCGGCATCCAATAGGACACCTTGCCCGGGTCCCAGGCCCTCTCCTCGTTGTGGGGGTCGCAGAACCTGAGGAAATACCATGACGAGCATGCGAATCCGCCCATCGTGTCCGTCTCACGCTGCCCCAGCCGGCCATCGAGGTCGGTCGTGTTCACGAATTCGGTGATCCTTGCCAGAGGCGAGGCGCCGTCGCCGCTGGGCTCGTAGTTCTCGACCCACGGAAGCTCCACCGGCAGGCTGTCCAGCGGTGCGAGCTGGTCTTCGCCGTCTCTCGTATGGATAATCGGAATCGGGCATCCCCAGTAACGCTGGCGAGAGATCAGCCAGTCCCGAAGCTTGTATTGGACCTTCCGGTCACCAATGCCGAGCCCTTCAATCCACAGCCCGAGGCCCTTTTGAGCTTCTGAAACGGTCAGCCCGTCGTATTCGCCCGAGTTGATCAGCGTGGCGTCTTTACTGTCGAACGGATCGGTAAACGACTTGACGTCGGCCAAATACCGTGCGTACTCTCTTTCCTCGTTGAAGTCGCCTTGAGCGTGCGCCTTTAGATAGTCGGCGGAGGGCTTGATCACCGGCACCACGTCCAACCCGAACTTGACCGCAAAGTCGAAGTCGCGCTGGTCGTGCCCAGGCACGGCCATAATCGCGCCCGTACCGTAGGTGGCAAGAACATAGTCGGCGATCCAGATTGGAACGTGCTTGCCGTTGGCCGGATTCACCGCGTAAGCGCCCGTGAAGACGCCGGTCTTCTCGCGGTTCACCACCTGCCGGTCGGCTTCGCTAAGCGTTCGGGCTTGCTCACGGTACTTGTCGACCTCGGCTCGGTGGTCCGGAAGCACGTTCGGCAGAATCTTCTCGACGATCGGGTGCTCGGGAGCAAGCACGCAGAACGTCATTCCGAAGATCGTGTCGACGCGAGTCGTGAAGACGTCGAAGCTCAGCTCCTTTCCGTGCGGTGAGACCTCGAGGCCTTCTTCCAGGCCGCGCATCTTCTGCATGATGCCGTCGATCTGATCCAGGTCGAACTTATGCGCGTCCTCCGCGTGCTTGTTCAGCTTGTCGGAGATCTCCTTCGCCTTGTTGATCTTCGACATGTCGCCTTCCGGCTGGAATCCCGAAGCCCGAATCTCCGCCTCCAACTCCGCCAACGGGTCGTCTTTCTTGGCCTCGGACTCTGGCTGCGCGGCCTGCTGCGGCGTGTGAAATACGACCTTCATCGAGAACTGGACGCCTTCTGAGCGGCCGATCCAGTTGCGCTGCTGCGTTTTGATGCCCTCGGGCCAGTCAATGGTGTCTAGGTCGTCCAACAGCCGCTGTGCGTAGTCAGTGATCTTGAAGAACCACTGCGGAATCCACTTCTTTTCGACCAACGCTCCGGACCGCTCGCCGCGGCCGGCGATCACCTCTTCGTCTGCCAAAACCGTCTTTTCGACTGGATCCCAGTTCACCGAGGCCGACTTTCGGTAAGCCAAGCCCCGCTTGTAGAGCAGCTCAAAAATCCACTGAGTCCACTTGTAGTAATCCGGGTCGGACGACTTGAAGGCCCGTGACCAGTCGTACGAGATGCCGATCAGCTCCATCTGGTCCTTGTATCGTTGGGCGTACCTCTCGATCATGGGAGCGGGATGAGTGTGCCGCTTGATCGCTTCGTTCTCGGCGGGCAGCCCGAACGCGTCGAACCCCATCGGATGCAGCACGTTGAAGCCCTGCATGGCTTTCATTCGGCAGATCACATCCGTGGGGACGAAGTTCTTGCAATGGCCGACGCTAAGGCCCGCCCCGCTGGGGTACGGGAAGAAGTCGAGCCCGTAAAACTTGCGGGCGTCGGGCTTCTCTTTGGTGCGGAACAGGTCGGCTTCCAGCCATCTCTGCCGCCACTTCGCCTCGAACGAGGCCGGCTCATAACGGTCTGCCATAAGGGAGTCCTATTTTGGCAGGTTCAACGCAGGAGATTGGGTTTCCTGGGTTTTAGGGCGGAAGAGTCTGCCCGCGCCACCAGTGCCGCTTTGTTAGAATGAGCTTATGTTGAGTCTTGCGCTCGCGTTGCTCATGGTCTCCGGCCCTCCCCACAAGGATACGAAGATCTACTCGTGGTCGGCAGGTTCCTACCCCGCGAGTTCGACGGGTCGCGTGGAACACATTCTTCGGGCGGCGAAAGCGGACTACCGGAAGGCAACGGCCTGCGCCGCTTGTAGGACCGACTGGTTTCAGGTGTCGTGTTCAAGATCTAAAGCGAAGAGCCTGCTGGATCAGATTCGGAGGGACGCGCTTGCCCATCATGATCAAAATGAGCTGCGCGAGGTCAACACTCCATGGCCCTCGCTCCATCAAACGGGTTTGCACCGAAAGCCTGGCTTCAGTTACTGATTTTCTGAATCGGGAACACGTCCACTTCTACGCGAGGCGAGTAGACAGCGTGGATAAACGAGAGGCTTGGAAGCCCGGCAGCTTCCGTTAGATCTTGTGCGCAGCCTTCAAAGGTCGCGGAGAAAAGCTGATAGGGACGATGATGGACCTGTCCTCGGCAAAGGCGGCCGCGCCATGTGGAGTACAGCAGATAGCGCTCCACGAGAAAGAACTCGAAAGCTCCCGGCTCGGCCGTCCCCAACGGCTCGCCAACGGAGGCGCAGACCTGATAGGCCGGATTCCGACGGCCACGCCGGCGGCCAGAGTAGATGAGGGTCCCTTCAGAGCTCAGCAGCGACAGGTCGGCGTGCCAATACGGCAAGCCATACGAGGCACGAGCGCCGATCACCGCAAGCAGGCTCTCCGCCTCCAGGCTGAAGAACCACACTCCAGGTTCGCGGCCTTCGAGGTGGACGTAGGTTCTCACATTGGTCTCTAGAAAGCTATGCGCCGTCGGGATCTTTGCGCGGCCGAAAGAAAGGTCCGTGATCCGAAACGGCACGAAGCCGATCCAGGCCCTTTCGATACCCGCCGAATCCGGAAAGGTGTCGACGGTTAATCCATTCGGGATCATCGGCTGGACGATGGCCGGGTCGAGAGGATAGTGCAGAAAGAGAAGGTCGGTCCATCGCTGGAACATGAGCCTCTTGCCGGCGGGCCGCTCGCGCAATTCGAGAGCCAGTGAGGGATCCAGCATCGATCCATCATGATCCATCGAGAGGTGTGGGAGTCCGCGGACGTGTCCGCGTCGTCGATTGCGTCGGAGGCGCGTCCTGAAAGCGAGTGCAAGCCCAAATGAGAGGTCCCCGCTCCGCGGGGAACAAGACGCAGACACGTCCGTGTACTCCCAAGAGGGCGCGTCTCTTAGTGTTCGAACACGGATGCGGCCAGCTTCGATGCGTGCTCTCGCACGTCAGGCGGCCAACCGGACGTTTCGAGTTCGAATCGCTCCCGATTCCCGGCGAAGAGCGCGCGTGTTGCTTCCTCAAACCCTGGCCGATTCCCAGCCATGGCCGAGATGAAGCGGTAGGCCGCTTCCTGCGCCTCTCTATGCCGGTCCTTTTCGGCATTCGTCTTTCTTGCCTCCTCGACCAGCTTTCTGAGCGCAACCGACGCTCCACCGGGCTGCGAGCTCAGCCAGTCCCAGTGGCGGGGAAGGAGCGTGACTTCTCGGGCGACGACGCCGAGCTTTGGCCGTCCCGGCTTCTTGGCTTCCGGTGCTGCTCCCTGAATTCTCTGTACGACTTCGTCCGGAGTCCCTCGAAGGTCGAAGTCGACAGGCCTGCCAGTTTCCAGTTCGAAAGTGAGAACGGGTGCTTGCGGGTTTCGGTCCAGGGCTTCCTTGACAATGAGAGCGACGCCGCGAGCGTCACCCGATGCGATGCACCGGTCGCCATCGAAAGCGATGCAGTTCGGAAGATTCATTGAGCCTATTTTACCCGGACAATATCATTCCTGTGGAGATATTACCCGGGTAAATAGGTGCGAATCAGGGGTGAATCGCGGTGGCAGGCATGAACTTCAGCAAGGCAGCCAGCGTGGAAGACTTGAGATCGGCCAGCTCCTTGTCCACCATCGATCGAAAGTCTGTCGGAAGGTTGGTCAGGCTCACCGTCTGTGCGTCAGAGGCGAAAGAACAATCCGAGAGCCGCTGCTCCACGACCGACTCGGGCGAGAGGTGAAACATGAGGTCCATGTTCATCCTGTGGCCCAGGAGGCCCGAAGCCGGCATTTGGACGTTCCCGGCAGCAGCAGCCAACGGGCCTTCTTTGATGAGATCGAACATCGCCAGCTCCTGGGGACCCAGGGCGCCAAAATTCATGCTCTTGTTCTGGCCGACGGTATACACGACCGGCTCTTCCGTTACGGAGGACGAGAGCGTCGTCGAAGCGGTCAGGCCGTTAGGCAACAGCTCAGTCGGCTCCTGCCGAAAATCCTTGTCCGCCGAGAGAAACATCGAGATGGTCTTCATCATGAAGTCCTTGGACGATGGCTTGTCCGACTGGATCGAGATCTTGGCTGTCGAACCGAAAACGACTCGGCCCGCCAGGTTCCGCTGACCCTCGTTTAGCGTTTGAAATGAGATCGTTCCTCCGGTTCTCAGCGACTGTTTCTGCTCGGGCGACAGGGTGCCGTAGAACCTGAGCATGTTCCAGTCGACAAAGGCTCCCTGCATGCTCTGGGAGGTAAGGCTCTGTACGAAGAGCAACGCGTAGGTCATGGTCACAGGATTGGAGCCGGGAGGATCGTTCTGAAGCGCGAACGCGCAGATGTCGTCCAGGGAAGGCATCCGCTTGGCTTCTCCAGCGGCGATCAGCTCGGCCATAGAGCCTCGATCGAGGCGTTCGGCCCGGGCTCTGACGGGAAGCGCCGGCTTGATGACCGTGAACTGGCCGTCGGTCGTCTTGAGAACCGAATCACCCGAGGACCAGTCGCTTTCCACGGCTTCGACCGTCTTCCACGATCGGACGCCCATCACCGCGCCCAGCACCCCAGATTGACCGAAAGTGGAGTCCGGGACATCTGCGACGAGCTGAAGGTTTCGGGCCTTCGCCGTCGACAGGTAGGCGTCGCTCACCACATAGGAGAGAGGGTCTTGAACCTCGGGGTGCAGCAACTTCTGTCTGAGGTCCGCCGGAATGACTTTGACCTGAGGCTGCGTCGGATTCACGCCGGCCAGAACCGCTATAAGAGCCTTTGAGTCGGCGGAGTAGACGATCGGGGTGTTGCCCACGGGTTTTGTCGGGGCCGGCGGTTTGGATTGCCCCGTCAGCTCTCCGACACGCGTCAGAAAGGAGTCGTCCAAGAACGACTGGCCCTGAATAATGACGTTGCCCTTGTTGCCATAGACGCGAAGCGTGAGCTGAAGGGTGCCGATGATCGGCATCTCCTGCGCGATGAGCAACGCTTTGAAAGGAGCCTCGCTGACCGGCCTCGTTCGCTCCATGATCATGTCCGTGAACTCCTTTGGGAGTCCCGGCGGAAGCTGGCTCGAAATGTTGGGCATGCTCTGGACCTGCTTGTTGTGAGCCGCAATCCAGTCAGCGACGATCGATGCGGCGTCGCTTGGCAGCGGGTGCTGCATGCTCGTGACGTTATTTGAGGCAAACACCACGCGTTCTCCCGGGCCCATGGAAGCGAGAACCGATGGGTCGACACCCTTGAGCAATAGAGTGATGGCGCGATTGTCCGGATCGGCTGCCTGAATGCTTGCGATATCTGGAGTGGTACTGGATGCGCTCGACTTCGGAGGCGTCAGTCCCTTGACCTTCGTCGCGATCATGTCCGCGACCTTCTTGGTTCTGGCGGCAAGCTCCTGTCCCTCTTCCTTTCCCCGGATCGCGTCTGAAGGCTGAAGAAGAAGCGTGTCCCCCGTCTTGGTCCATTCGCAAGACGTGGCCATGGCGATGTGATCGAGAACTGCCTGGGTCGGCGCCGCGTGAACGGAAACAATTACGATCTCCCGGCTGGCGGCGGGCTTTGCCTCGAGCTTCAGGTTTGTGAGCTTGGAGAGGTCTTGGAGAACGGCTCCCACTGGTTTTGCGACGGTGGTATAGCTGACCGTTGCGGGAGGCTGTTGAGCAAGGGAGGCAGCACAGAAAAGGAGAGAAAGAACCATTCCGGTTAGAAGTTACCGAAAGGACGATTGAGGCGTTGCAATACGAGTGCCTGTCCGAGTCTCGGTATCGGGAGTTTGCGATGGTTTCGGCACGTGCTCGGCGTTCAGCGCGCCGTTAGGCTCGTCCGGAACGGGAATGGCCAAGAAGTTTCCGCCTCCCTCGTCGGAGATGTGGAAACCGAACTGCTTGGCCATGTCCCTCAAGATGGAGACGGTGTCGACGTTGTCGTAATCCACCGTAACGCTCTGATTGACGAATCCAGGGCCGGCCTCCAGGTGGATTCCCGTATTCGCGGTCACCAGCGAGAGAGCATCCATGAGGCTGGCGTTCCGAACGTGGAAACTACGGGGTTTGAGATACTGCGGGGTCTGCTCCGCGACTGCCGTGGGTTCCACCGGCTGAGGTGTCGGCGGCGGGGGAGACGGATTTCGGTAGTAGATCGGCGGCGCCTTGGGAAGCTCCTCGTTGACCCGCGGAACGAAGGCGACCTTTGGCCTAGCCGGCGGCGTACGCATTCCGGAAAACGCCGTGTACGAGGCAGCCGCAATCGCCGCGATGGAGAGTCCTGCGACCAGGAACACGCCGCGCGGGGGACCGGAAGGTGAGACCTCTCGCATCTGGAACTTGGGAATCTCACTTCGATGGCCGGCCTGTTGAGGCCGAACCTCGCTGCGCAAGCCTTTCACCATCTCCATGCGCCGCAGCATCTCGGAGCGGTATTGCGGGTATCGCTGGCCGAACTCGTCCAGCGCAGTCGGCGTTGGGTTTTCGGCGACGGCCCACATCAGGCGGTCCACTTCCGGAGGCAGTCCCTTCATGCCTCCTCCTGCTCGTAGAGGGTTCTAAACCGCTCTCGAGCCCTGTAAAGCCGCGTTTTGGCCGCGTTTACGTTGCAGTCGACGCTTTGCGCGATCTCTTGAAGGCTCAGTTCGTCCCAGTAGAACAGTGTGAGAAGCGCTCGATCTTGAGGAGCCATCTTCTCCAGGGCCGCATGGACCTTGGGATCCAGCGCCTCCGGCTCGTCTGGCGCCGTCTGACCCGAGGCCTCGTTCAGCTCGACGTTACGGCTCTTGTGGCGGTTCTTCCGGGCCTCTTGGATGCTGCGGTTCACCGCGACCCTAAATAGCCAGGTGCTAAAGCGGGAGCGGCGGTCGAACCGGCCCAGATGCCGGTAGACCAGCGTGAAAATCTCTTGGACTGCGTCGGCTGCCTCATCGTTGTCCAGAAGAATGCCCCTGGCGATGGCGTAAACCTTCTCGTAATACTTGGCGTAAAGCTGAGAGAAAACGTCGGTGTCGCCCGCCAAAAACCGCTCGACGAGAACGATATCTTCGTCGTAGGTGCTGGGTTTGGTCTTTTCGAAGGCGACTGACACCACTTTCACCTTAATTCGACGCGTCAAGGGACTGGCTCGTTACCAGACCCACTATTGTAGCGAGGCTTCGATCCGCTTTGTAGGTTCAGCCACGTTCGGGCGATACTGTTAGGCGTGCCGGAAGAAGAGGTTTCCGCAGTTTCCCCAAAGCTTGGGATTTGGATCGCCGTGGCGGTCGCGATTTGCCATCTCGGCCTGGCGCTCTGGTTCGCGAGCATCACTCCTTACCGGACGGGCGGCGTTCTTCTTTCGTATCGCGATCCAAAGGACCGGTCCCAACCGCTTCATGTGAACGACATCGGCGCACCCGACGAACGGCAGCACGCAAACTATGTTGCCGCCCTCCTCAGCGGCCAAGGGTTTCCCGTTCTTAAGAAGGGTGACGGCGAGGGCTATGAAGACCACCAGCCGCCGCTCTACTATGTTCTCGAGGCCGGATGGTTGAAACTTTTGGGCGTAAGCTCCGTCGAGGCGAGCGGCGACGGAGTCAAGATCCGTTCGCTCAACTGCGTGATCGGAGCAGGCGAGGTCATTGCCGTCTTCCTTTTGGGTTGGTGGGGCTTCAGGCGTCCGGAGATCGGAATTGCGGCCGCTCTCTTCGTAGCCCTACTCCCAATGAACGTGGCCCTGAGCGGCGCAGTCAGCAACGACCCTCTACTCATCTTTCTCTGCTCACTGACCCTCGCGTTCTGTGCCAAGGCGCTCCAAGGAGGTTGGAACGTCAAATTGGCCCTAGCCGTTGGGGTTCTGGTTGGGCTTTCGATCCTCACGAAGACCACAGCGCTCGCCTTGCTGCCGGCAGTCTTGGTTGCCGTAATCATGGCTGGAGAGGGAAGGCCCAAGCCGGCTGCCTGGGCAGCCGCGATCTTGCCGATGATCCTGATCCCGCTTCCGTGGCTGATTCGGAATCAGAGCCTCTATGGCGACCCTTTCGCCATCAGCGCCTTCAACGATGCGTTCGTCAACAGTCCTCAGGCGAGCGCCTTCATCCAGGGACGGGGAATGGTCGCGTATCTCACCGATATGGTCCTCGCCTACACGTCGCGATCCTTCTTCGGGGTGTTCGGCTATATGGACATCTGGCTGAACGAGAAGCACCTGCCGAACTTCAGCACGCCGAACGTGCTTTATCGCCTCCTGTTCGCGGTCAGCTTCGTCGCCTTCTTGGGCTGGATAGGCTCCTGGAAGAAGGTTCAGTACGGCAAGACGAATGCGGTGCAGATCATGAATCTGACGTTCTTCGTCGTGACCGGCCTGCTCTTTTTACGCTTTAACCTCCAGTATTTTCAGGGCCAGGGCCGGTATCTGTTTCCCGCGATCGGGCC
>DASZPA010000057.1:0-5990 GCA_035550555.1 Fimbriimonas sp. | reverse complement strand
CCTGAGCTGGAGATGGCGCAGTTGGCGAAGCGGAGGATAGGGGCGCCGTGTTTGTCGGTGGCGTTGGGGACTTGGATGGTCCACCCTTTCTCGCCGGGCGGAGGGTTGGAGACCACGATGTCGCCGCCCATTTCGACGAGCGCTTGGGAGATTCCGTGGTGTTTAAGAACCCCTTGCGCGGCATCGTCGGCGTAGCCTTTGCCAATCCCGCCCAGATCGAGTTGCATGCCGGGGACGGCTAGGCTTACCGTTTGGCTTTTGGCGTCCAGCTTTACCTTCCGCCACCCGACGAGCTTACGGGCGGCTCGTATCTGGTGTGGGGAGGGGATGATCTGTGTCTTTCGTGCCTTACGCCAGAGCCGGACGATAGGACCGACAGTCGGGTCCTTCATGCCATCGGAGCGACGTGCGATCGTGATCGCTTCTTGGAGGACATTGAATAGGTCGGGCGATACATGGACTGGCCCTTGACCTGCTTTGCGGCAGAGCCGATTCAGCTCGCTGTTGATCTGGTAATCGCTCATGATCGAGTCGAGCTGGGCGATTCTTTCGTATGCCGCCGCGCAGGCGTCCTCGGCGGCGGGCTTGTTTGGTGCGTAGACCACCAGCCGCGCGTCGACTCCCATGTGGTACTCGGTGTAGGTGAACCGCTGGAGTTTCGGGCGTTGGGCCGCAACCGGAGTTGCAAGGCAAGCTGCCAGAATGAGGGGAAGGATGCGACGACTGTTACGAGTGGGCCTTGTTGGTTTGGGAATCGCGGTGACCGGTTCCATGGGTTTTTCGGGGCAGGGCGAGCTTGCGCCGTTCACTGAGACCCTACCCGGTTCGGTCGTCAAGATCCGAATGATGCCGGTGCCGGGTGGGACGGTTCAGACGAAGAACGGCCCCGTGACCGTCAAGCCGTTTTGGATCGCCGAGACTGAGACGCCTTGGGAAGCCTTTGACGCTTTTCTCCAGAGCGGTCCCGCTTCGCCAGCCTACGACCAGCGGGAGTACCCGGCGGACGCGATCGCGCGGCCGAGCAAGAGCTACATTTTGCCAGACCTCGGCTGGGGGCACCACGGGTTTCCTGCGATCAACATCAGTTCCACGTCGGCAGAGATGTTCTGCCGCTGGCTGGCGTCTGTGAGCAAGAAGAAGTACCGATTTCCCACTGAGGCAGAGTGGGAGCTTGCCTGTCGCGAGGGCAACACGGGAGATTGGAAGGTCTCGAAGGAGCAGGTCGAGGCACAGGCTTGGTACTCGGGAAACGCGGGCGGCGTGACGCATCCGGTGGGGAAGAAGGCGCCGAACAAGCTGGGGCTCTACGACATGCTAGGAAACGTCGGCGAGTGGGCGACCGACTCGGCGGGAAAGCCAGTGCTGTGCGGCGGGACGTTTAGGGATGGCGTTGAGGGGATGAGTCCGACGAACCGGAAGTATTGGAGTCCGAAGTGGCAGGAGACCGACCCCCAGATCCCGAAGAGCCGTTGGTGGCTGGCGGACGGTCCGTTCGTGGGTTTACGGGTTGTTTGCGTGCCGTGAGGATGTCCGTTTCGCTAGCCTCTCGATGGCGGCAGTAGGCAACGTACTCCACGATGAAATGTGGCATTCTTGAGCCACCAACCGTTTGGAGTGGCACCCTTTAGGCAGCCGGTAAGTCGCACATGAGGGCTTGGAGAAACGAATTGAGGGGGACTGGCGGCAAGACGTTTGCCGTCGTGATTCTCGCTGGCTCGCGAGTTTCCACCGATAGGTTCTGCCAGGGCATTACTGCGATCAACACGCTGGCACTGAGGGCCCGGTTGGCCGGCGCTTCCGAGGTTTTGGTTGTCGCCGACTCGCCGCGGATTGCCAAGAGCTTTCGGCATCTCAATGTATCGCTCGTTTCGCCGTCGAAAGGGTTGGCGACGTCGATTCGGGCTGGTATTTCTGGGCTGCGGTCGGCGCCCGATGCGGTGGTGCTTTGCCTTTGCGATCAGCATCGGATCAGCTCTGGGCACCTATTGGATTTGGCTTCGGCGGTTTTGGAGCCGGGTGGACCGGCCATGGCGGCTTCGGCTTACGATGGGGTCCTTGGGGTTCCGGCGGCATTTCGGGCTGACCAGTTCTCGCGATTGCTTGAACTTGAGGGCAATGTCGGCGCGCGGGCGATTATCCGTGAGGCCGGAGCCGACCTCGTTGAGCTGCCATTTGAGGGTGGCAACGATCGGCTGGCCCTGAAACCGGCCATTTCGTGGACTGTTCCGTTCGAGCTTCTTGAACCAGCCCTCAAGGCGTACCGGGAGTTCCGTCCGTCGCGGGCTCCGCCTGCCTTCTCCCGCTCTATTTCCGGCTAGCCGAACTGCGGTCCGGCCTCGACCCTCAGAGCAGGAGTCTTCAGATGTACGTAACCCATTATTCCGTGCGCCGAAGCGCGTTTACTCTTATCGAATTGCTCGTCGTCATCGCGATCATCGCGATCCTAGCGGCCATTCTGTTTCCGGTCTTTTCCCAAGCCAAAGCGGCTGCAAAGCAAACCACTTGTATCTCGAACATGCACCAGCTTGGCCTGGGAATCGCGATCTATCGCAACGACTTCGACGATGTGAACCCGCGGTATCGGCTTTGCCCGGACCGAGTGGGGGACGAGATCTGCAACACGCTGACCAGTCCTACCAGCTTCACCGGCCCCAACGAGATCTGGTGGGCGCCGTACGACAACTCGGTCGCGCCGGACAGCCTTGGGCCGTTTCCGCATTTCAAGGAGGGCATCACCGCGCCGTACGTGAAGAACCTTCAGATCTTCAAGGATCCGACGGAGCAGCAGTGGCAGGTCGGCTACGCGATGAGCTACATCACCGAGGGGCCTATGGGGCGTCCGGCGTCGTCGCTGGCCAACCCGACGGCGAACTTCGTGTGGGACCACCGGAGGACGCCGGGATGCGCCGATACGCGGACGGGCCATACGGGAGGCCCGACTTGGGGCGTATTTCCGCCTTCGGAGGACACCGCGCACACGCATTATCCCAACCGGCACAACCAGGGCTTCGTGACGTTGAGGATGGATGTCAGCGTCAAGTGGAAGCCGTGGCAGGCCGTGAAGGTCTCCGACTTTATTGCAACGTCATCGCCAGAAGATTAAACAGCACTGAGGGAGGGGATCTGTGGGATCTGGCGTTTAAGAACCGGAAATCCCCTCCCTGGAGGTACAGCCGTCGCCAATGCCTCGACAGGCAGGTCCACCGCGTGCAAGGGCACTGCTTGCGGAGTAGTTGTTGGAATGTTGTGTCTTTAGTTAGATGCGATGACGGTTTGCTGACGGGTGGACGGCTATGGTAGTCGCACGTCATGCCGTCACCCTCTACTCGCCATTCCTTGAGCTGGCTTTCGGCCCAGCTCTTCGTTCTTTTGTTTTTGGGAATCCTCATCGCGGGCTGTGCCGGTGGTGGGGAAAATGGTGTCGGCTCCACCGACTTCAGCGCGCCGTTTCGATTCTTCTACGTCTACACGGCCAACGCGGGATCGAACTCGATCTCGGAATTTCAGGGCAGTCAAGATGGCTCGCTCACCTTCATGGGCACCGTCTCGTGCCCTGCGTCTCCGATCAAGCTAACCACTCTCGGGCCGAATCTCTACGCCGTTTCGAATGATCGAATCATGGCCTTTTCCGGTGCGGACAAGGGCCAGTTGACCCTCAAGCAGACGGTCACGATGACAGACGCCGGGAAGACTTATCATCCCGTCTCGTGCATCGCGAGGACGCAGGTGGCCACCGATATGCTCTACGTGGTGGGAAAGGCGGACGGAACCTCGAGCGGTCTCCTCCAGAAGTATGCGATCCAGATCGACGGGACGCTCCTCTTCAGAGGTTCGGTCAGGGGATTTAACGGGCCGGCAGCCATTGGCGCCAGCCTGTCGGTCTCACGCAGTAGCGAAGACATCTTGGTTGCAAACAAGAACGACAATACGGCGACCTTGGTCTATGATCCTTATAACGGACCGATGGCGATCGCCCAGACCGTGAAACTCTCGAGCGCCTCAAGCGCCAACCCGGTGGGCATTCAGTATGAGCCTTGGGATGAGGGCTTCTACGTGGCAGATTCCTTGAGCGGCACGTTGACCTACCTGAGGGTGAGCTCAGCCACCAAGGACCACCCGATCGACGGAATCAAGGTCATTAACAGCCTTAATGCCGGCCATCTGAACTGTCTCGGCACCACTCGCAAGCCGGGAAGCCTCTTCACTTACCTTTCGATTCCGAGCGTGCTGTTGACGATCGATCCTACGCTGAATATCATCGAAGGCTTTACGGCAGCGAATCCTTCCGGTTCGATCAACACCACGTTTCAGAAGATTTCCGGAACCATTCCTCCTTCCGGAAGCGACGCGACAGCGGTCGACGGAATCATCATTCTCGACAATCTCAAGAAAGGCGTCGGCTATGGATATTGCGCCAGCGCGGGCTCCGTGAGGGCTTACAAAGCCGCGCCAACGGGCGTCGGCTTCGTGGCGTCTTACGATAGCAAAGGCTCGGGCATCGTCGACCTCGTGGTCACCAACGAAGTCGGCGCGATGCCTCCTTTGACGCTCTCTCCGTCGAGCCTCGCCGCTGGAATGGTCGGTACCTCTTACAGCCAAACGCTGACGGTTAGCGGAGGGGATACATCAAAGGACCCCTCCATCACCCTTGCGAAGGGTGCCTTGCCTCCCGGATTGAAGCTTTCTTCGGATAAGGCGACCCTTTCAGGCGTTCCGACGAAGGAGGGCAACTACAGCTTTACCCTCATGGTTGAGCGGGGAACGGCCACTTCGAGCAACGAGTACACGATCAGCGTTACCAGTGCGACAACGAAGGGTGTCTTCGCGGAGCTCGTAAATGCTACGACCAATTCAAAAGATGGGCAACTGAGCGGGGTCGTCTCGGGAACGAGTCTTCAAGCTGGACAGGGCGCCGTTTCGGACAACGGCGTGATCGGGATCGGGACCGATTCTCTGGTGGTCAAGCGTGCCGACGGCCAACAGATCGCCAGCAAGAGCTTCCGAACGACAGACACCTTTCGATACGTTCTCGTGACGGTAGGCAACCCTTCCGATGGCTATGATGTCATCCAAGACCAGTTCGACCTCGGCGCGAAGCCGGCGGCCGGGGCTTCATGGTTCACGTTCTATCCGGGAGTGAAAGGACTGACGGAAACGGTTGACTTTTATCTGATCCTGCCGGGCGACACCATCGGGACGACGCCCTACAAATTGACCGGAGTGGCCCCGCTTACCACAACACAGACGCTGAAGGTCGCGAACGGAGGCAGCGCGACAATCGTGGCCACCGAGCCCGGTCAACCAACCAGCGTCATCGCCCAGGGAACCGTGCAGTTATCGGCCGGCAACTCCTACCTTGGAGTCCTGGTGTCGCCGGAGGGGGCCAGCGCGAAGTTCGACGTGGTGACGGACCACCTGAAGTAGAGGATCCAAAAGATGTCGGTCGTCTGGGGCAACTAAGCGTTGGGAGCGCGGAACGAGTCCGTAAGGCTCCGGCTTTTCGGGACATCCGCCGGGGATGGACGTCTCGCTGGGGCGCCTTGGTGTCGGCGTCGAGTGGAATCCGTGGCAGGTGGCGAAGGTGTCGGATTTCGTTCCGGACGAATTGTGGAACCGGAGGTTGTGCCGGTCCGTGTTCCGATTATTGGGATCGAGAAGTTGACAGAACCCGCTTCGCGGTTGTTCCTACTGGTGGGGGACATGCTGCAGGGTTGAGTCGGGCTTTCAGCCCTTTGACCTCGGGCGTGTTCTCTTGGGGCTCCGCGGCTTCGCTGCTCCGCGCCAGGCTGCATATGAAATCGCACCTTCGGCGCTTCGGAAGGGTGATCCGGCGAATGAGATGCTGGCGTGTGTTGAGGGGGTGACGAAAGCCGCTTCGCGGGGTTGATTCGGAGGGGATTGACCTACGGTGATGATCGTGAGCGTTGCAGGTGATCGAAGCCATGTTCTATCGCGGAAGACAGCCGAGATAAGGAGTCCGACTTCGTCGG
>DASZPA010000056.1:0-2779 GCA_035550555.1 Fimbriimonas sp. | reverse complement strand
ACAAGAAGCCGCCGACACACGAGAACCCGGTGCCGGCGACGTGCAGCACGCAGCTTCTGGGCATCACTAAGGCGGCGGTGCAATCCGACAGCTTCATCTCGGCCGCGAGCTTCCAGGAAACGACGAAGGTCCTCACCGAAGCCGCCCTGGCGGGCAAGGTCGATTACCTCGTCGGCCTGAAGGAAAACGTGATCCTCGGCCACCTGATCCCGGCCGGCACGGCGTTCAACCCGCACCTGAACCTGCGGCTGAAGCATCTTGCCGAACCGCCGGTCATCGAAGAGCCCGAGCCCGCGCGTCCGCCTCGCGAAACCCCGGCGCTCCCCTCGCCAACGGCCCCCCGCGAAGCCGTCCCGCAGGCGGGGGCGTAAGAGCCTCATTTATTTCGTTGCCGATCTGGGCCCCGAGGATTTTCCCTCGGGGCCTTTCTTGCGCGCCGCGCATGTTCGATGTCCTGGAGGTGAAAGTCCTCTGACCAGCTTGATGGAGCGAAGGTCAAACCAGACGCAAGGGCGTCGCCGCGAGGCGGGGTCTGAAGGAAGCGCGAGGTGACAGTCACAACTCGATGAACAAGAACCGGCTATGAGGCGGACGCATTCGGACGAGTCGGCAAGAAACGACGAAGTCCTAACACCATCAAGGAACGCGTGCGTAAAGTCGGCGGGTGTGTGACGAAGGAGATCGAACTTACCGCGGGAGATCTGTTGCGTGTCTGAGGCATGAGCCGAGGACTAATCTGTTCGTAAGAGCGGATGACCACGTGGCAGAGGTCAGCAGAGGGCATAGTAGCTCGAAGAATGCGGCGAACGATGGGGACGCATCCCTCACACCTTTCGGTGTGGTCGCACGAGCCAAGGCCCGAACGGAAGAAAGGATCGAGGATCGAGCGAACCATGGACGCGAAGCGGCAGACAACCCGGCAGGAACCGGACCGACACGCTCGGAGGAATGGTGAAGCCAATCCAAGGGGCGCGTTGGAGCACGAAGCGCCCGTGTCGTCGAACGAAGCACCCGGCCCGACGCCAGCAACAGACCCTTTGACAATGGCGGTGGCTCTCGACAAGACGAACCTGCAATCGGCGCTGTCACGCGTGATCGCCAACAAGGGAGCGGCGGGTGTGGACGGGATGACCGTCGACGAGCTACCGGACTACCTATGGCGAGCATGGCCGACGATCCGCCCGCAATTGCTCGATGGTCACTACAAGCCCCAGCCGGTGAAGCGGGTCTACATCCCCAAGCCGGACGGTGGCCAGCGGGCACTGGGCATTCCGACGGTGCTCGACCGGTTCATCCAACAGGCCCTGCTTCAGGTGTTATCCCCTCAGTGGGAGCCGACATTTTCTGATCACAGCTTTGGCTTTCGTCCCGGTCGCTCGGCCCACCAGGCCGTCGAACGGGCACAAGGCTACATCACTGAAGGTCACGGCTGGGTGGTGGATATCGATCTGGAGAAGTTCTTCGATCGGGTCAACCACGACATGCTCATGGGCCGAGTGATGAAACGCGTCAGTGACATGCGGATCGTGAGGTTGATCCGTGCGTACCTGAACGCGGGTGTGATGGAAAACGGCCTGGTGAGCAGCAGCGGCGGGGAAGGAACGCCGCAGGGCGGCCCGCTCTCTCCGCTGCTGAGCAACCTGGTGCTGGATGATCTGGACAAGGAGCTTGAAAGCCGAGGCCACAAGTTCGTGCGATACGCGGATGACTGCAATATCTACGTGCGCACAGAACGAGCGGGCCAGCGCGTGATGAAGGGCATTAGCGACTTCATCACGCGAAAACTCAAGCTCAAGGTGAACACGAGCAAGAGTGCGGTGGATCGACCGGGACGCAGGAAGTTCCTGGGCTTCAGCTTCACCTTTGGATCGAAACCCAAACGGCGCATCGCGCCCAAGGCGACCGAGAAGATGAAGAAGCGAGTGCGGGAACTGACCAGGCGTACCCGAGGCGTAGATGCCAAGCGGATGGTCGAGACGCTGTCGGTTTACCTTCGCGGGTGGATCGGCTACTTCGGCCACTGCCAGACACCCAGTGTGCTGGATGCCTTGGACAGTTGGATCCGCCGGCGTCTGCGTGCGGTGGCGTGGAAGCAATGGAAACGAGGCAAGCGTCGGTTCAAGGAACTGAGGCGTCGAGGCGTCGGCAAAGACCTGGCGGCGCAAACCGCCGGGAGCGTGCATAACGTCTGGCGGATCAGCCGAAGCCCGGCGATGAGCATTGCGCTTCCAAATCGATTGTGGGAACGACTGGGACTACCGAAGTTGTCAGCGGGCGTCCGCTGACGGAGTATTCAACCGAACCGCCGGATGCGGACCCGCATGTCCGGTGGTGTGGGAGGGGAGTGACCGCGAGGTCACCCCCTATCCCGATTTGATCAATCCGAAAACTACCACGCGAAATGCGCAAAAGCCTTGTTCGCGTCCGCCATGCGGTGGGTTTGTTCGCGGGTGGTCATGGCCTTGCCTTCTTTTTTGTAGGCGGCCATCAGTTCGTCGGCCAGGCGGTCGGCCATGGGTCGGCCGCCGGCATCGCGGCAGGCGGCGAGGATCCATCGGAAGGCCAGGCTCTGCTGGCGGCGCTTGTTCACTTGCATTGGCACCTGGTAGTTGGCCCCGCCGACGCGCTTGGAGCGGACTTCGACGTACGGCTTGACGTTGTTGATCGCCGTCTCGAAGACCTCCAGCGTCGGAACGTCCTTCATCTTCTTGCCAATCTGCTCCATCGCGCCATAAACGACCTTCATGGCGACGGTCTTCTTGCCGTCCCACATCAGGCA
>DASZPA010000055.1:0-3535 GCA_035550555.1 Fimbriimonas sp. | reverse complement strand
ATAGGGGTCTTGGCCTGACTTGGTGAAGCGACGGTTGATTTTCATAGAAGAGATTCCTGGAGACTGCGAAATGGGGCGAGGGCTTCCTCGCGCTGGACGGTTTCGACCATCGCGGCGAAGTCGGCGACGGTCTCGAATTCTTTGTAAACGGAAGCGAAGCGCACGTAGCCGACCGTGTCGATGTTCGCCAGCTCTCGCATCACGCGATTGCCGATCTCCCGCGTCGAGACCTCGTCTTCGAACTCGTGGAAGAGGTCCCGCTCAATGCGGGCGGCTGCTTGGCGAAGCGTGTCGGTGGCTACAGGGCGCTTGCCGCATGCGACGCGCATGCTCTCGAATATCTTGTTGCGGTCCAGCTCTTCGCGGCTTCCGTCGCGCTTGATGGCGAACAGACGGGGCCGATCGAACCGCTCGTAGGTGGTGAAGCGTTTGCCGCAGCTGATGCACTCTCGCCGACGCCGAATCGACTCGCCATCGGCCCCAGGACGGGAGTCCAGAACCTTCTGATCGAGATATCCGCAAAACGGGCAGTGCATGGGCTCTTCTTTCTACGCACCCCAAGATATTGGGGTTCATATCGTACCGCACATCTACGAGTAGTGCCAACAGCTTTTTGTTGCTCACATTTTCTCAACAGGTCGTCCACATTTCTCGAACCGTTTTTCCCCATTGGATCGTCTAGGGGCAGAGGGTTGCGAAGGCCCATTTCGGCGCTCTTTTGAGCGTAAAGGTATTAATAGGACCTCTCGGAAGAAGATGCTGTTTCCACTGCTCGCCACGGCTCAAGTCCCAAAGAACTTCCTGTCGGATGTTCAGAGGCAGATCGCTTTCATCTCGGACAGCGTGAGAGGCGGGCAGAGTTGGACGGCCGTGAACGGAGCCCACATCACGCTCAACTACGTGAGCTCGCCAAATCTGGGACCGGAGAAAGCAGCCCAATATCGCGACGCATTCGAAGGCGCTCTGTCGTCGGACTGCAAGACTCTCAACCTGGACTTGCCTGCCGACAAGGTGGTCTTCTATCTTTATCCAGACGCCAAGGCATTGGGAAAGGCCGTCGGATCTCCCGTGCCCCTGCCGGAAGGCATCTCCTTCAACGACTGGGCGGCCGTTGTGGACGATCCGAAGGGGCTGACCTCCGATCTGAAGGGCTTGGTCGCGGAGGGCGCCGCGCGGGTCCTTATCCACACCAAGCTCGACGCTCCCTATGGATGCCCGCTCTTCACCGACGGCCTGGTGCAGCTGCTTCGGTCGACGTTTCTGAACGAGGCGTGGACCTCCAGGCCCGCATCGGCGGATGCAACGCCCCTCCGCAAGTTTGTAGCAGCGCCGCAAACTCCGCAGATCGCGATCACGCAAGGCTCCCGGCTTTGCGCCTATCTGCTGCAGGAGGACCACGGCGACCCCACGCGGTTGAAGCAGCTGATCACGGAGCTGAGCAAGCAGCGCCTGGCAGATCTTCGATCCCCAGGGAAGCTGGCGTGGGATGCTCGGGTCGAGCACACGTGCGCCGAAGTATTCGGAAAGAACCTGGATGGGCTCGAAGCCGCATGGCGGGCGAAATACAAATCCTAATCGCCCTTTCGGAACCTCCCGACAATCTTCTATATGGACGTCACGACGCCAGTGGACCGACTGCGTCAAGAGCTGGATTTGCTGACCGAGTACCTCGAAACAGCCAAGCAGCTCGACTCAACGTTTCTCAAGCTTCACGCCCGGCTCGTCCTTGCCCATGTGTGGGACATTGCGAGCGAGCTGGAAGAGCTGCCTGAGGCGGCATAGCGAGATATCAGCCGGATTGCAGACTGTCAGTCGGGCGCCCTGGCCATTTCGTGCAGACGAAGCGAAACCATGAGGTTGTCGCCGTCGACCACCGCCGTGACCATGTCCCCGGATCGGATTTGGCTGGTACCTCTGGGCACCAGCTGACGGTTGTTGCGGGTGATGGTGGTGATCAGCGCGCCTTCCGGCATGGCCAAATCCCGGATCTTCCGCCCATCCATCTCCGCGTCGGGTTCGACCAAGAACTCGATGATCTGCGGCTCGGCGTCGTCTGAGACGATTTGACCGGTTCGATGGAGGTCCCGCTCCAGCAGAGCCTCGTAGATAGGCGTGTCGTCCAGAAGCTCGGCCGTAGCGTATGAAACGAATGCGCCCACAAGCAAGGCGTAGAGAAGCTGATACTCGGCGGTCATTTCAACGATCAGAACCACGCCGGTGAGGGGCGCACGCACTGATGAGGACAGCACTGCAGCCATACCAATAGTGGCAAACCCCGCCGCGCCGAAAGAAATGCCGGGGGCCATATCGTGGGCTGCCAGTCCGAATCCGTACCCAAGAAAAGCGCCCATCACAAGGATCGGTGCGAAGATGCCTCCCGGCACGCCTGTTCCGTAGCTGAGGGCCGTAAAAGCGAGCTTGCCGCCGCAAACGGCCAAGCACAGCCAGAAGAGGTTCGTCGAGGTCACATGCCCGAGAAGAAGCTCGGCCGTGATCTCATGGCCACCGCCCGAGACGAACGGGAAATACACCAGTACAAGACCGGAAATCGCGCCCACGACAAGACCGGCCGACCACGGGCTCACCTTGAAATGTGTCCGTAGGGCAAGGCAGCCCAACAGAGCCCGGTTGAACGCGATTCCGACCAGTCCGGCGACAACTCCGAAAAGAGCGATGGGTCCCAGGGCAGAAAGCGGCGGAGCTTGTGCGCTGGGAATATGGAACGACGCCTGCTGTCCGAGCAGATACCGCGTGATCGCGACCGAACAAACGGAAGCGATCAGAGCCGTCCCATAAGTGATGGGAGACATTTCTCGCTTGAGCTCCTCCATTACGAACAGGAATCCCGCCAAGGGAGCGTTGAACGCCGCCGCCAACCCCGCGCCGGCGCCGGCGGCGACCAGCGCGTTGTAGCTGCGCTTCGGCACCTTGAGAACGTCGCCCACAAGGCGGCCGACCGCCGCCCCGATCTGGACGGTCGGTCCCTCTCGTCCCAGAGACATGCCTGCCGCCAGAGCCAGGAGACCGCCGGCAAGCTTGACAGAGATCACCTTGATCGGACGCAATGTCCGAAGGTGGATCAGGACGGCCTTGATGTGAGGAATTCCGCTTCCGCCGGCTTCCGGCGCGAACCTTCCCGTTACCCACGCCGCAAGAGACCCGACGACGGCCGCGAGCAGCACGACCAGGCCCACGGGCAGGTGGAGCGAAACCCAGACCGCGGTCCGCTCGGCCGCCGCGACGGAAATCTGGAATGCGACCGCCGCGACTCCGGCAAGGACCCCGACGACGGCAGCCCGCCCGATTTGAGAGCGGCGCTGGTCGCGATGAAGCTGAATTCGCCGAAGCTCACGGTCGGTAAGTTGGGTTTTCACACCTTAAGACAAGCTACCCGGGTTCGCGGATGATCCTTTCCGCTGCCGCCTCGTAGAAGCCAGGCATGAGAGCCTTGCGGTTTCATCAGACAGGCGGAGTCGAGGTACTGACGTTAGATCGGGACGTCCCGGTTCCCCAGCCGGGCGTCGGCGAACTCCTC
>DASZPA010000054.1:0-6410 GCA_035550555.1 Fimbriimonas sp. | reverse complement strand
GCGATCAGCTTGAGCTTGCCGTCGAAGGTGCAGACGTCTCCCACGGCGAACACGCCCGGAAGGTTCGTCTCATACCGGTCGTCTACCTTGATCTGGTTCTTCTCGATGATCAGTCCCCAATCCTTGATCGGGCCGAGCGACGACTTGAAGCCGATGTTGACGATAACCGCGTCGCACTCGTGATGGTGCAGCTCTTTGGTTTGCACGTTTTCCAGGGTGAGACCCGTGAGCACTCCATTGCCGTGAAGCTCCTTCACCGTGTGCCAGAGCTTCATCTGGACCGGGCTGTTCTTGACCTGTTCGACGCTCTCTTCGTGCGCCTTGAAAACGTCTCGGCGATGGATGAGGCTGATGTTCTTCGCGACGTCCATCAAGTTGAGCGCCCAATCGAACGCGCTATCGCCCCCGCCGACGATGGCTATCTCTTTGCCGGCAAACGTGGACTTATCCCGGACGCCGTAGTGGATACCGGCTCCAAAGAACTCTTCTTCTCTCGCGACACCGATCTTGGTTGGCTGGAACGCGCCGGCGCCGGCGGAGATGATCACCGTCCGCGTCGGCAGGTCGAAGCCCTTCACCGTGTGGATCACGTAGGTTCCGTCTTCTTGGAGCTCGAGGGTTTGAGCAGTGTCTTCCAAAACCAGCTCCGGATCGAACTGCACGCCCTGTTTGATCAACTCTTGGGCAAGATCCTTTGCCAAAACCTTCGGGAAGCCCGGCATGTCATAGACATACTTTTCGGGATAGAGCGCGGTGAGCTGGCCACCGAGATCGGGCAGCGAATCGATGATGCGCACGGACATGCCACGCAGACCCGCGTAAAAACTTGCGAAGAGCCCGCACGGCCCCCCACCGATGATCGTGACGTCGACGGTATTCAAAGCTATCTCTTCTTACGCACAACGTCGGGCGAGTAGTTAATTCTACATGCGGTCCGGCACAGACCTCTCCTTAACGTTCGCAAATTGCGACAAGACTGACGGTCGTTAGTCCGCGAGGCGGGGTGCGCCTACGATGCGAAAGGCCCTCGGAACCCCCTACGAGTCTGATTGGAGGGGGCTACACTCGGCATTTCAACGCCCACGGTCTCTCCGACGGGGCGGACAGCGGTGGTCCGTTAAGGTTCTTTAAGAACAGGGCCGTGCCGATAGACCGCGCAAGTAACCTCGCTGAGTGAATCGTGGTTGGAAGGTTTTGGTTTTGGCCTGTGCTTTGGGACTGAGCGCGGCGGCCCAGGCGCAAAGTTGGCGGATGATCGTGACAGGCGACGACCGTTGGAACTCAGGCCACCCCCGAGAAGGGCTCGACAGAGACGGAGTCAACGTCACGGGTCTCTCTCAGTTGAACGCGGCGATGATGAAGGAGAAGCCGGAGTTCATCCTTTTTTCGGGCGACGTGGTGGGCGGTGCTAAAACGGACGACGAGCAGCGGTCCCAGTTCAAGACATGGATGGAAGTGATGAAACCCGTCTACGACGCTGGCATCAAGGTGCTCACGGTCCGGGGTAACCATGAGATGCACTGCCCACATGCGAACGACATCTGGCGCGAGACGTTCAGCGGCAAATACGCCAACCCGGGAGGCGGGCCTGAGGGTGAAGAAGACATGACGTTCGCTCTACCGTACAAAAACGCCTTGATCGTCGGGTTCGACCAGTTTCAATCGGATACCCCGAAGATCAATCAGCCGTGGCTCGATTCGGTCCTCGCCAAGAACAAGAAGCCCCACATTTTCCTGTTCGCGCACAAGATGGCGTTTCGAGCCGGCAACCATGTCGACGGGATGGAGCTCGATCAAACCGCCCGCGATGCGTTCTGGAACAGCCTCGCCAAAGCCGGTGGCCGAACCTACTTCTGTGGTCACGACCACTATTACGACCATGCGACCGTCACCGGTCCAGGTCTCTCGGAAGACAACGCTATCCACCAGTTCATCGTCGGCACCGCTGGCGCACCGTTCGTGCACAAGAAAAACGATGGCGGCGGCGACGGGGTCTGGACAGTCAAGCACCTGAGCCACGTCGAGGACAGGCTGGGGTATTTGGTCGTCGACGTCGACGGCAAGAAGGCGACCTTGACTTTCAAAGCTCAGGACGCCGGCGGCAACTTCGTTCCGGTCGATACTTGGAGCTACGTGGCCAAGTAGGTCTCGGCGTGCGGCTTCGAAAGGTGGACGCGGGGCCACTCCAGATTGAACGTAGTGCCCGGCGAGGCGCCCTCATGCCAGATCCTGCCTCCCCGTCCTTCCACAATCTTCTTCACGAGCGCCAATCCGATTCCAAGACCGCCGGTTTGCCGATTGCGGCTGGGCTCGCCCCTCACGAACCGGTCGAAGATCGTCGCGGCAAGAGCGTCAGGAACGCCTGGACCCTGATCGGAAACGGCCAGGGTCACCTGGCTCTCCGTCTCCGAAAGCCGGACAAACGTCGTGGCGCCCGCACCTGAAAACGTCAGAGCATTTTCGAGAAGGTTGTTGAGGACCATCTCCAACTCGGAAGGAAGGAGCCGGAGCATCACTGGTGCAGACTGAACTTCAAGCAGCTGCCCGGCCCTCGCGAACGAGTCTCTCCAACGTTCGACGGTTTGCGACACGATCGCCCCGGCGTCGGTTGGCGGAGCGTCGGCATCGAAGCTCCTGGCTGTCGCCAGCAGCGAGGCCGAGATCGAAGAGAGCCGGTCGATCTCCGGAAGCATCGCGGCGAGCGCTTCTCGATAAGCTGCCGGAGGGCGATCTCTAAGGAGTGTCGCCTCAACTCGAGTCCGGAGGATCGCCAGGGGCGTGCGCAGCTCGTGCGCGACGTCGGAAGAGAACTGCTTTTCCCTTTCGGCTGCTCGGTCGAGCCGGTCGAGCATGGCGTTGAGATGATTCGTAACCTCCCCGAACTCGGCATCGTCATCGACTTGCAGCCGCTTCGAGCGGTCCGCGCCTCCAACTTCATTGGCTTCCAAGGCAAGCCGCCGAAGCGGCGTGAACACGGCCCGGGCAGAGCGGGCCGTTACGAGTCCCACGACTCCAACGAGGAGAACCCAGGTGCCAGCCAGCACTACCGCGAGCCTTGCCAGACCTCTTTGTGTGTCCGCGAGATCGGAGCCCACAACCACATGCCTTCCGGCGACGTCCAGACCGTAAAGCAGGAACCGGTCCTTCGCATCAAACCCTCTTGTCCACGGCAGCCCGGCGGCCGTGCTCTTCTCCGCCCTGCCTGCCACGTCGAAAACGGTTGCAACCATCTCCGGATGGTTCTCCTTGAACTCGGCTAGATCCGGGTATTCCGGCGCGTCGATTTGGAACGCCTTAGCGGCATTTTGAAGATCCGTTTGTTCTTCTGAGAGGTCGGCTGCACGACAAAACAAGTAGACCATCAGAAAAACAGCGGCAAGACTCAACGCCGCCGTGACCGACGTTCGGATCGTCAGCCGGTCAATGTGGCTCTGCCGCGGGTTCCAAAACATAGCCTTTCCCCTTGAGGGTCACCAGAATTCGCGACTGCTCGAAGGCCTCCAGCTTCGTGCGCAAATAGTGGACATACACCTCGACGACGTTCTCGTCGTGCGTCGCCATGCCGTCGCCCCAAACCGATTGAAGAACCTCGGCCTTGGAGACCACCTGGCCGGCTTTGAGCATGAGAGTCTGAAGAAGCCGATACTCGGTCGAAGAGAGGCTCAATCGCTTTTCGCCTCGATAGGCAACTCTCGCTAGTTGGTCCAGCGTCACGTCGCCATGCCTCAGAAGAGGCGAGCGAATCGATGCCCGACGAAGAAGAGAGCGGATTCGAGCGAGAAGCTCTCCAAGGCGAAACGGCTTCACCAAATAGTCGTCGCCGCCCAAGGCGAGCCCCGTCACCAGATCTTCGGGCGTATCGCGCGCAGTGAGAAAGAGGACGGGGATTCTTTCGCCGTCGCGGCGTAGGTTTCGGACCATCTTGAATCCGTCCATAACGGGCATCATCACGTCCACGATGGCGACGTCGTGTCCTTGCGCCAGGCGGTATCCTTCCCGGCCGTCCGGGGCAACGGTCACCTGAAAGCCGGATTCGGTCAAGGCCTGTTTTAGGAGCCCGGCCATTCGTTGCTCATCTTCCGCAACGAGCACCCGCGGCGCGGTTGATTGTGGCTGGTTTCTTAACACCCGATACCTTCCTGAGCGCCCAAGGCACCCTGCAAATGCTATCACCGGATTGTTAACGTTCTTGCAAAATCGTTAAGGCGCTCTAAGCTTGGACATTGGGCCCACAACCCCTCGATAACCTCATCTCGATTATCAGGGCGCCTTATGAAGAAAGCATTTACTTTGATCGAGCTGCTGGTCGTTATTGCAATCATCGCGATTCTTGCAGCCATTCTTTTCCCAGTGTTTGCGCAGGCCAAACTGGCAGCGAAGCGGACCGCGGACTTGAGCAACGCGAAGCAGGTCGGCATCGCGTTCATGATGTATGTGAACGACTATGACGACACGTCGCCAACCGTGTACAAGTTCAAGTACCCAGGCTATGACGGCGTTCTCACCAGCGCTTACGGCTCTTGGTACAACGAACTGGAGCCGTACATCAAGAGCTGGGACATGCTTCTTTCCCCTGGCCGAAACGACCAGGGTTGCAAGGACGATATCAATCCGACCGGCAAGTGCCTCGGGTACGGCTACAACGATGGTCTCGTGAGCGACAGCGGCTACGGTCTGCTCCAAACTCAGTCGGTCGACGCGTTCGGCAAGACGGTTCGAATCGGGCGCAATCTCAGCGAGATCCAAGAGCCGGCCAACATGGTGGCCTTCGGCGGCAGCAACGACAGTCCGGGCTACTCGGTCGCGCTGGACAATATCTTCTCCGATTACACGGACCATATCAGCAGCCAGTCAGTTCGATTCAACGGCCGGTTCAACTATGGTTTCGCCGATGGCCACGCGAAGCTGATCGTCATGCGCGCCGCGGAGTATCCGGGCTTCAGCGCCGACCTGATGGCGATTCCAGCGAGTGCCACAGATGCCTTGAAGTGGTGCCACGATCCGAACTTCGTTCCGGATGCTCAATTCGCCAGCGACAACTCATTCCCGCCGGACTACCCGTTGCAGTCCGGCAGCGAAACCTGCGCTCAGGCGGTGGCCGATATCTTTGCCAACGCGGTGGTCAATCCTTAGGATGGTGATTCGCAACTGGCGTGCTTGGCTGATCCTGGCCGTCTTTTCGGCGGCGTTGGCCGGTTGTGGCAGCGGCTATGTCGAAACAAGCGACATGGCCCATGCCTCAGGAAAGAAGCGCACCCTTGGAAGTAAAGCCCGGGCAGCGGCCTTGGCTGCCGATTCATCGTCACAGTAATCTCTCATTGGAACTGAAGGAGGGGTTCCGACTGGCAGACCCTCCTCTTGCTTAAACTATGATTCTCACCCTTCTTGCAGCCTCTCTCGCTCTGTCTCAGGGCGACGCTCCCCTGACTCCGCAGCCGCCAATCGTCATTCCTGGTGGAGCCGGCAAGTTCGATTTCATGGGTATCGATGCCGGAAACCACCTGGTTTTCGCCTCCCATCCCGGCAAATCTTCGATCGCAGTCCTCAACACGGAAACAGGCAAAGCCGTGGACGTACCGGTCGGGGTGGAAGTCAACGGCGTGGCTGCGGACTCGAAGGGCAAGAGGCTCTTCGGCGCCGGACCGGGCAAGACGCTCGTGGTCGTCGATACCACGAACTTCTCGAAGATCGGAGCCTTGCCGCTGGACGGTCCGGGCGACTGCGTGCAATTCGACAAGGCGCGGGGCGTCGTCTATGTGGACAACGACGATGGCACCAACCTCTGGGTCGTAGACGGAAAGGCACTGAAGCTCTCCTCAGCGATCACCATCAAGGAGGCGCCTGAGTACATGGAGTACGACAGCGGCACGGATCGGATTTATCAGGCGATCAAGTCCGCGAACACCGTACAGGTGATCGATGCTGCCGGTAGAAAGGTTCTTAACGAGTTCACACTGGGTGAGCTTTCCAGCCCCCACGGCCTTGCCCTCGACAAGAAGACCCGCCGGCTCTTCGTTGCGGGAAAGAACGGCAAGCTTGTGATGTTGGATGCCGACACTGGCAAGCTGCTGAAGTCTGTCGAAGTTCTTCAAGGCAGCGATCAGATCGCCTACGACAGCGGCAACAAGCGGTTGTATATCCCCGCTCAAGGTCAGATCCAGGTAGTCCAGATCACAGGCGACGACGCGGCAGTGTTGGGTTCGGTCCCGGTGGGCAAGGACTGCCATCGAGTAGCTATCGAGAGGAGGACTCACAGCGTGTGGGTCGCTTACTCCGAGGGCGCAGAAAGCTACTTCCAGAAGTTTGCGGCCAAGTAAAGCCGTGCCCAGTAGCAGGATGAGTCGTGCCTGCGTCGAGGCAGATCTTGAGCCCAGATTCTGGACACAAAACCTACCGGTCTCCAAGCCTTC
>DASZPA010000053.1:0-8201 GCA_035550555.1 Fimbriimonas sp. | reverse complement strand
AGAGCATGTAGCCGGCGGCAAGAACGACTCCCGAAACGGCGATGACCGGATAGAGCAGGCTCAAGCCCGGCACGAGCTTGTGCGAGGAAACCTCGAAGGAGCCCAGCAGCGACAGGAACTCTCCGACAAAGCCGTTGGTGCCCGGTAAGCCGACGCTGGCCAAGGTGAGAATGAGAAACAGCGTGGCGAACATCGGCATCTGAGCCTTCAGGCCGCCGTACTCCGAAAGCTGGTTCGTTTTGCGGCGTTCGTAGAGGAGGCCGATCAGCACTATCAATCCGCCCGCCACGATGCCGTGGTTGATCTGCTGGTATGCCGCGCCGACCATCCCCGAGTACATGAGAGAGAAGATCCCGAGCAGGATGAATCCCATGTGAGACACGGATGAGTACGCGATCACCCGCCTCATGTCCTTCTGGATAGTCGCTAGGATCCCTCCATAAACGATCCCCGCGATGGCGAGCCCCATGAGGAGCGGAGTCTGAGCCGCGACCACGTCCGGGAAGAGTGGCAGACAAAAGCGGAGAAGCCCAAAGGTGCCCAGCTTGGCCATCACGCTTGAGAGCAACGGGACGACCGCTGGCGATTCGCTGTATGTGTCCGCAATCCATGTGTGGAACGGGAACGAAGGCGATTTGATCAGGAATCCGACCGTAAACGCCCAAAAAACGAGCGTCTCCAGGGTGGTATTGCCCTGCCAAAGCTGCCCAGTCGACACCACTTGCTGTATCTGCTGAAGATCGAAGCTCGCACCTCCCGGCATGCGAAAGGCCACGGCGATCATCCCGATCAGCATGAAGATGGAACCGGCGAAGGTGTAGATGAAGAACTTGGCGCCGGCAAAGTTCCTGCGCTCCCCTCCCCAAATGACGATGAGAAAGTAGAGCGGGAAGAGCGTGAGCTCAAAGAACGTGAAGAACAGCAGGAGATCGAGCGACGCGAACGCGCCGAGCATGAAGGACTC
This sequence comes from Fimbriimonas sp., assembly GCA_035550555.1. Taxonomy (GTDB): domain Bacteria; phylum Armatimonadota; class Fimbriimonadia; order Fimbriimonadales; family Fimbriimonadaceae; genus Fimbriimonas. Next base: position 7,237 of record DASZPA010000053.1, on the reverse strand, counting down.
GAGGGCCAAGACGAGCGCCAAGAAGGCGTGCGTCTGCTGCGTGACATATCTGCTCAGCCCCACGGCGATGAGGCCGATAAAGCTGGTCAGGACCACGAGCCAAAGCGATATGCCGTCGATCCCGAGGGCATACTTGATGCCGAGCGAAGGGATCCAATCGTGGGACTCAACCAGCTGGAAATGGAAGCTGTCTTGCTGAAATCCGAGATAGATGCCGACGGATACGAGAAAGGTGAGGAGAGCCGTGACCCAGGCAATTCCTCGCGCGAGCGCGGCAGGCGCCTTCGATGCCGCGAGCAAAAGAACCGCCCCAACCAGGGGAAGCCAGATCTGGATCGATAGGAGCGGCACTAGTGTTTGCCTCCGAGCATCATGTAGCTTAGAATCGCAATTCCGCCCAGCAGCATCAGGACTGCGTAGGACCGCACCAAGCCCCTCTGCGCCACGCTAAGGACCTTGCCAATCCAGGCGGCGACGCCTGCCGAGCCGTTGACGATGCGGTCGATGAGGCCGACCTCGACGCCCTCATCGAGAACGACCGCCAATTCGCTGCCTCCCTGCACGGCGAAGTTCGTCATCAGCTCGTCAAACCCGAACTGGTTTCGAGCCCACAGGCGCAGTCCCGACCACTTGGCGAGATCGAACTTCTCCGCGTTCGCAACGATCAAACCGAATACCAACCCCAGCAGCCCGGCGCCGGCGGAGACCATCGGCAGCCAGCTGGGAGCCTCGGCGGGGACGAAGCTCGTGACGGGCGCGGAGCTCGGCTGAAGCCACTTCTCGAGCAGACCATTGTTCTCGAGCACATAGCCTCCACCGACCGAAAGGACGGCGAGCACGACAAGAGGCAGCCACATGCTCGGCGAAACCTCTTTCGGCGTGTGGTCGGAGGTCAGGGCATGGTCGTGCTCTTCCACAGACTTCGGCTCGGAAGACAGGAAGAATCCGTACGGGTCGCTGTCCAGCGTCGCCAGGCGAGGCTGAGCGTCTTCGTGTGCGCCCTCCTCATGGTCTTCGGCCACGATCGGCTGCGTGCGCCAGCGCTCCTTTCCAAAGAACGTGAGCCACGTAAGACGCATCATGTAGGCAGCGGTGAGAACCGCGACGAACAGACCGATTTGTCCGGAGAGGGCCAAGGCGCTTACGCCGCCCATGTCCCCGTTCGTGTCTCCCAAGGCGGGTCCAAGAAGCGCCTCCTTGCTATAGAAGCCCGCAAAGCCGAAGACCCCTGGAATGCCGATGGCCGAAATCGCCAGCGTTCCGATCACCATGGTGGTGAATGTGATCGGCATGTACTTCTTCAGGTTGCCGTAGTTGCGCATGTCCTGGTTGTGTGACATGGCGTGGATCACCGCGCCGGCGCCAAGGAACAGCAAGGCTTTAAAGAACGCGTGGGTCGTCACATGGAAGATTCCCGCCCAGTAAGCGCCCGCGCCGCAGCCGATGAACATGAATCCAAGCTGCGAGACCGTCGAATAGGCCAAGACCTTCTTGATATCCGTTTGACCGAACGCGATGAGCGCCGCAAACAGGGCTGTAAAAGCGCCGATGCCGCAGATCACCGTGGATGCCAGCGGAGCGCTTTCGAAGACCACATGCATCCGGTTGAGCAGTACGACGCCCGAGGTCACCATGGTGGCCGCATGGATGAGGGCGGAAACCGGCGTGGGACCGGCCATGGCGTCGGGAAGCCACAGATAAAGCGGAAACTGCGCCGACTTGCCGGCGGCGCCAATGAACAGAAGAAACGCAGCCAGAGTCGCCATGTCCGGATGCCGCTCCAGCGCGATCTTAAGCTCCGGCAAGATCGCGTCGTAGCTTAAATAGCGGGCATCCGGCACATGGCGGGTGGTACCTGCCACGAGGGCCGTGATCAGGAGCAGCCCCAGCGTCAGACCCCAGTCGCCGATGCGGTTGACGACGAACGCCTTGTTCGCCGCCTTCGCGTTGGCCAGATCTTTGTACCAAAAGCCAATGAGCAGGTACGAGCAAAGGCCGACCCCCTCCCAACCCACGAACAGGAGGAGCAGGTTGTTGCCCAGAACCAGGAGCAGCATCGCCGCCGCGAAGAGGTTCATGTAGGTGAAGAACCTGGAGTATTCGCGTTCGGCGCCCATGTAGCCGGTCGAGTAGAGGAAGATGAGAGAGCCAACTCCGGTGATGATCAGGCTCATCGTCATCGAGAGTGGATCGACGAGCAGCTCGAAGGGGATGCGCAGGCCCATGATGTCGATCCAAGACGGACCTGACATGACGATGCTGCGATGTGCCGCGTCGATACCTGCGAGCTGCTGAGTGAGGTAGGACGTGATTCCGAAGGCCACGGCGATGGGCAGAACCGCAAGCGCGCCAACCGCCCTTTTGCCGAGCATCTTTTCAAGACGCGAGCCCGCCAACGCCAGCAGAAGAAAACCGGCAATCGGCAGTAGAAGCACCGACCAGATCAGACCGAAATTGCTCGACAACCCTCTCTTAGCCCCTCAGTAAGTTCAATTCGTCCACATCCACGTTGTTGCGCGACCGGAAGATGGTCATGATGATCCCGAGCCCCACGGCGACCTCGGCGGCAGCGACAGCCATCACAAAGATCACCATCATCTGTCCTGCCATCACGCTGCGTTCCGCTTCGATCGTGACTCGGGAGGACTCGGCGATTCGGTAGCGGGCAAACGACAGAAAGGTGAGATTCGCGGCGTTCAGCATAAGCTCCACGCACATGAAGATCACGATCGGATTTCGTCGCACGATCACGCCGACGATTCCCACGCAGAACATGAACAGGCCAAGCCCGAGATAAGCGGCTAGCGGTACTCCGTTCATATCTTCCTCTTTGCCAAAAGAATCGATCCAACGATGCCGACCAGCAGCAGCACGCTGATGCACTCGAACGGCACGGCGTATTCCGTGAAGATCGTTCGCCCCAGCGCTTGCGGCGTGCCGTAGTCAGACAGGGGGTTGACGTGCGTCCTGCTCAAGAAGCCGGGAAGCATCTGCGATCCGATCAAGGTTGCCAGCGCAATGCCAAACACGGCGCCGAGCGGCTTCTTGATGTCCCACTTCTCTTCGAGGAGCCTGGCCGAACCGAGATTCAGAAGCATGATGACGAACAAGAACAGCACCATGATCGCACCGGTGTAAACCACGATCTGGGTGATGCCCAGCATTTGCGCATTCAGCGTAAAGTACAAGATCGCCAGGACAAAGAAGTTCAAAACCAGGCACAGTGCGCTCCGCACCGCGTTTTGGAAGAGCACGACTCCTAGCGACGCTAACGCTGCGATACCGGCGAGACCACAGAACAAGATCAGCTCCGGTGTGATCTGGATATCGTTCATCCGGCCCCCTGCGTGCTAGCCGCGTTCGGATCGACGAGCGTGACCTGTCTCGGCTCCAACTTCCCGTCGCCGGCCTGGTTCTTTCGGATCTGTCTGTAGATTACGTACAGAACCAACATGGCAATGACCACGGCAGCCCATCCCAAGGCGATGCCGATTACACCGCTATTGGACTTATCACCTGCCAGCTTGGTGCTGACGAGCCACAGCGCGACGACGATCAAATTGCAGGTTGCCAAAGGAAGAAGCCATCGCCAGCCGAACGACATGAGCTGGTCGTAACGAAGTCTCGGCAGGGTTGCTCGAACCCAAATGTAGGCCGTGATGACAGCGAACCCTTTGATGAAGAAAACGCCGAATCCCAGCCAATACTGGAGCCTTGCGATGAACTCGCAAATGCCGGCGCCGGGCCAGTTTTGATGTGCGAGGTAATCCCAGTTGACCGGCAGCAGGTTGTATCCGCCGAGAAAGACCGTCATGATCACCGAGCCGAAGATGAACATGTTCACGTACTCGCCCATCATGAACATCACCCACTTCTTGGTCGAGTATTCGGTGTTGTAGCCCGCAACCAGTTCGCTCTCCGCTTCGGGAAGATCGAAGGGCGCGCGGTTCGTCTCGGCAACCATGCAGATGAAGAAGACGACCATCGCCACGAAGCCGAAGGGCGTAAAGGCGTACCAGTTCTGGAGGAATGGTATTACTCCGTAGAGCGGCTGCTCTTGGGCAGCCAACATGTCGGTCGGTCTGAGCGATCCGCTGCCTAGGGCGATCGCACCGAGCGACATCCCCATCGAAAGCTCGTAGCTGATGAGCTGGGCAGAAGCCCGCAGTCCGCCCATCAACGAGTATTTGTTGTTCGACGCGTAACCCGCCAGCACGACCCCGTAGACTCCTAATGAAGAGATCGCGAGGATGTAAAGAACGCCGATATCGACGTTCGCGACGGGGGTGAGCGACCTCCAGGCCGACCACGGAATCACGGCGCCGATTGCGAAGGCGGGGAAGACCGCGAGCGCGGGCGCCAGGAAATAGACGAACTTATCGGAGGTCGACGGCGCGAGGTCCTCTTTGGTGAACGACTTAATGCCGTCCGCGACAGGTTGCGCGAGGCCGAACAGCTTCCATTTCTTGCCCTTGAGGAAGCCCGGAACGTACTTGCTGCGTGTGGACCACGTGATGTTTCCGACGCGGTTCGGACCAATCCGGTCTTGCATCCAACTCAAAAGCCGACGCTCCCACCAGATGAAGATCGGCACGGGGGCAAAGATGAAGAGAACCCAGATGATGGCTCGGATCAATGCTTGCCAAAAATCAGCCAGCCCCAGGAACCACTTCGCGACATCCATCCGTTCGCGTTGAGGCTACCTGACATGCTTGAAATGTAGCTGGAAGGGTTGCCGGCCTAACTTGCTGCGGAACCCTTTAAGTTGTGTTAACCTACGTTCTCGATCCATGATCCTTGTCTTCGGCACCGTCTGCATGGACCGAATCCTGCGTGTACCGTCCCTTCCATCGCCGGGTGGTTACGTAGAGGTACAGAGCGAGCTCACACTTCTTGGCGGCGAGGCCGCCAATACGGCGAACGCTTTAACCTCCTGGGGCGACGAGGCTGTGCTGACTGCCAATCCGCTCGGCCTCTCTCAAGACTCCAACCTTTTACGCACCCTTCTATACGAGAGGAATCTTCACCCAACAGAGCTGCTTGGCCCCGACTGGAAAGCCGAAGATGTAGCGACTCCCGTATGTGACATCTACGTAACCGACGACGGCGACCGGACCATGTTCGGAAGGGGCTTTTCGGCTCTTGATAAATATCTAAGTTTGGACCCTGTTCCTTGGAGAAATGGCGATTGGTTTACGGCAGAACCAAACATGGAAACCGCTTCGAGGCTCGCTGCTCGCAAGGCGCAAGCAGAAGGCATGAATCTCTATCTTATGGATTTCATCCAGCCTGACGATCCGATTTATCCAGGCTCCTACTGGCAATCTAGTACCGATTGGGCTGGGCATAAGAACAACACACAACGAAACGTTCAGTGGGTTAAGCAGTTCGTAGCGAAGAACGGGTGCTTTGCCGTGTTGAGCGACGGTCCGAACGGCTTCGTAGCGGGATCTCCTGACTTGCCGGTCCGGGCCTATCCACCATTTCCTGCTCCCAGCGTCGTCGACACCACTGGCGCCGGCGATCTTTTCCGGGCTGGAATGCTCCACGGACTCTCGAAAGGGTGGGTGCTATCAGAATGCTTGCGCTTCGCATCTGCCGCTGGATGCCTGAAATGCCAGTTTCTGGGCGCCACCGTTACCGTGCCGACCGTCGAGCAGGTCGAAAGGCACATTGCAGAGAACGGCGACGTCAGCACCCAATATTGAGCCCTGTATAGTAGGCGCATGTTCCTGCTTTCGCTGTTTGCTTCTTTGCCTCGTCAGGATTTCACGGCCGCCGACTACAAGGCTACGGACCTGATGATCCCGATGCGGGACGGCGTGAAGCTGCACACGATTGTGGTCGCACCGACTCGCCCGCAGGAGAAGCTCCCGTTCTTCTTCAACCGCACACCCTACGGGATCGCCGGCTTCTCGGCAAAGAACATGGGCGCCTTCTATATCAAAGAGGGCTTCATCTTGGTCGAGCAGGATATCCGCGGGCGCTACCAATCGCAAGGCAAGTTCGTCATGATGCGACCGACGAAAGGGAAGAGTCACCAGAAAGTGGACGAGGCGACCGATGCCTACGACACGATCGACTGGCTCGTCAAGCACGTTCCGAACAATAACGGCCGTGTCGCCATGTATGGGACCTCTTACGACGGTTGGCTCACCTTGGAGGCTGCGACCGCCCCCCATCCAGCGCTCAAGCTGGCGGCGCCGATGGCCTCGCCCATGGACATGTTCCTCAACGACGACTTCCATCGAAACGGGGCTTTCCGTCTGAGCTATGGCTTCGAGTACTGCTACATGATGGAAACGTCAAAGGAGCAGAACCTCTACAAGTTCGATACGCCGGACACTTACGAGTGGTATCTGCGGCTGGGCGCCTTGCCGCACGTCAACGAGAAATACTTTCATGGCAAGGTCCCGACTTGGAACGGCTTCACTCGGCATCCGAACCACGACACGTACTGGACGAACCAGAGCGTCGCCGACCTACTCACGACTCCCAGGTTGCCGATCCTGAGCATTGGCGGTTTTTGGGACCAGGAGGATCCATGGGGGCCGCAGGAGACTTATCGTCTGCTGTCACGCAACGACCCGCACGGCTGGAACCACATCCTCATCGGCCCATGGAACCATGGTGGCTGGAGCGGATCCTCCTTAGGCGAGATCCAGTTCGGGAAGGAAGCCGGAACGAAATATGGAATAGTCCTTCATTCGGCCCTGCTCTACTACCTGAAGGGGCGCGGGACGCAACCTCTACCGGCTGCGACCGTGTTCATTTCGGGCTCGGATCGATGGCAGGAATACAGTTCTTAGCCGCCCAAGAAGTCCGCCACGCGAAAGCTGTATCTGGAGGATGGCAGATCACTCGGATTCAATATCCCTCGCGCAGGAAAGCCGGACATCTACGTCTCGGATCCAGCAAACCCGGTGCCTTACCGAAAGCGGCCGATCGAGCCAACCTACAATCCTGCGGGCTCCGGCTGGTACACCTGGCAGGCTCAAGATCAGCGCTTCTTGGATGGCCGGAAGGACGTCCTCACTTATCGAACAGAGCCCCTTTCAAAGGACCTCACAACCGTCGGGAATCTCAGGGCAGACCTGTTCGCCGCAACTTCGGGCACCGACAGCGATTGGATCGTGAAGGTCATCGACGAGTATCCAAACGACGGTTCCAAGTTGGCGGGTTACCAGCTTCCGATCAACATGGAGGTTGTTCGAGGCCGATTCAGGAAGAGTCTCAT